>NZ_RSDT01000009.1:0-236947 GCF_004522605.1 Comamonas sp. A23 | reverse complement strand
CCCATCCCGAACAGGACAGTGAAACGACTTTGCGCCGATGATAGTGCGGGTTCCCGTGTGAAAGTAGGTCATCGTCAGGCTCTTACAGTGAAAACCCCGTAGTCGAAAGATTACGGGGTTTTTTATTTGATCAATCGGTATTCTTGATATTGCTTGCGCAGTAGTGGACATGGAAAGGATGAGCATGCAGCTGCAGGACATGTTGTATTCACAGGGCTTTGGCATTCGCCGTGTCTGCTCCGGCTTGGTGCAGCAAGGCTGGGTGGAGCTGTGGAACCCGCAGACTTCTGACTGGGAGAAGATCCTGGATTCCACCCAGCAGGTGGATCCCGGAGGTCTGCGTTTCAGGGTGCAAGGCGTGGAGTGGGAGTATCACGAGCTGGGTTATGTGCTGCTGAACAAGCCAGCCGGCACCGAATGCTCGCAAAAGCCATCGGCCTATCCCAGCATCTATACCTTGCTACCGGCTCCGCTGCGTCAGCGACCCAACAAAGGGGCGGTGCAAGGTGTTCAGGCGGTGGGTCGTCTGGACCAGGATACGACGGGCATGCTGCTGCTCAGCGATGATGGCCAGTTCATCCATCGCATGTCGTCGCCCAAAAAGCATGTCTCCAAAGTTTATCGAGTGACTTGCAAGCATCCGGTGGATGCCAAGCAGATACAGCGGCTGCTGGATGGTGTCGTACTCGATGATGATCCCAAGCCCGTCAAGGCAGCGGCCTGCGAGCAGGTTGACAGCCATGTGCTGGATCTGACGCTGACCGAGGGCAAGTATCACCAGGTCAAGCGCATGATTGCGGCTGTGAGCAACCGGGTCGAAGGTCTGCATCGCAGAAGAATCGGCGGCATGGAGTTGCCCGCAGAGTTGGAACCCGGCCAATGGCGCTGGCTTACGGCGGATGAGCTGGAATTGTTCAAGCCGGGCAAGTAAGACAAAGCAAGATAAAAAGCCTGCTGGCTTGCGCCAGCAGGCTTTTTGATTGGCGACAGGGGAAATCAGTGCCGCTGCGCAGGGAGCATGGACGTCTGCTGGAGCTGGCCCGAAGTTTGCAGCGCAGCGCCGGGCAGGAATTCGATGCCGGTACGGCGTACCAGCTCCGCATAGCTGATGGGCTCGGTGACGCGGGCTGCGTCATCATTGGCCTGCCAGTGCGCCCAGGCACGCTGGCTCTGAGCGTCATAAACCAGCTTGTAGAGAAAGCTGGGCACACGCACCTGGTTGTGGCCGACGGAGGCTGCACCGGCCTCAAAGACCGGGCCGGTGATGATGTAGACATCGCCCTGAGCCCGCTGCGCATAGCTGCGCGTGTCTTTTTCGATGCGGGCCCAGGGGCCGCCGTTCTGCTTGATGGACTGGGGCACCATATTGGCCAGCGAGAAGCTCTGGGCCATGGCCTGTGCGCTCGGCATGTCACCAGCGGGAGCCATGTGGCCGCGTGAGTAGCCGGAGCGCTTGTAGTCGTCCAGCTCGGCGCGTTCATCGCGGGGCAGGCGGGCATCGCTGTAGAACTTGTTGGTGCGTTTTTCGTCGGCATCGGCGACCAGAGCCTTGTTCAGGCGCTGAGCGACGAAGACGGGCGTCTTGCTCTGGCCGCTGTGCAGCACGGCAAACGCGTCATAGCACAGCGCACGCAGCTTGGGCTGATCGCTGAGCACGGGTGCTTTGCCATTGGCAAAGAACTGCGGGCATTGCTCAAAGCCCTGGGTGCTGCGCGTGGGATTGCTGATCTGGATGAGCGGTGCGGGGCTGGCCGTTGCCGAGGGCGCAGGCATCCTGGCGGAGCAGGCCACGCTGCTGATGGCCAGCATTGCGATGCCGGCATGGCGCAGCCATAGCGGGACTCGTGAGGAGAAAGAGGAAAGCGGTGCTGAAAAAGCGGAAGACATGCGCGAAGAAGGCCGAGGGAGATGAAAAGAGTGCCAGCAGCCCAGGCGCAAGAGCGAGTCTGGCCGTCATCGAGGATGATTGATTGCTACTTGAATAAGAGCTGCTTGCGCAAGCTTTGAAAGCTTTTCAAGGTAAAAGTTTCCTGAAAAGCTTTGTAATAAAGCGCTAAGTGCTCATATTTTATGAAGGCTGGATGTCCTGTCCCTGCTTACGTCGCCAAGCTTCGGATCCCTGAGGGCGTTCCATGCATGAGCAGGATCTGAAGTGCGGCTCGGGTCTGCAGATGCAGCTGCTTGAGTGCCTCATCTTTCTGAGGCGGCAAGATGTACTGGCCCTGTGCGTTCCTCGCATAGGGCTTGCCCAGAATGTCGGCCATATCGATCTGATAGTAGCTGCGGTCGCCGTACGGGCGCTTGCCGTCGATATAGGGCAAGGGCCAGATCGCCTGGCCGTCCTTCTCCTCGGCCAAGACATAAGGCAGGTCATCGGTACCGACTTCACGCCACAGGGCGGCATGCAGCAGCGTCAGGTGTTCGGGGCGAAAGTCGAAGCTGCTGTCTGGCGCCTGACCTGAGAAGTCGGGCGGCAAGGCATAGCGACCGGGCGCCAAGGTGGCGGTGGCCACAAACTGCGGCAGCCAAAGGCAGACCTCGGTCAGGAGCCGGGTGGCCAGAGCAGGATCGTGACTGCGCAGCACTTGCTGGGCCGTGTCGAGGGTGGACAGATCGCCGCCAAAGGGCTGCACGGGATCGAAGCCGGGTGCCCCAGACTCTACGGGTATCCACCGCACCCGCAGCAGGCGCATCAGCTGCAGATGCTGGGCGCTCAGCGGCGGCAGCGCCTGGCTGAAGACCGTCTGGATCACGGCTTGACGTTCGGTACTGCCCTGACGCTTGCGCAGCCACGACCAGCTCAAGCCGCCGGTTGCCGCAACTGCCAGGGTGGAGAGTGTGGAGATCAGCAGCCTGCGCTTCATGGGCGAAGGTTTTCAGTCATCGATGGAAGCGCTCCAGCGGTCGCCCCAGCCGCTGCGGTCCTGACGCACGCGATCGATTTCGCGGCGGTCGCGCTTGGTGGGGCGGCCGGTGTGCTGGGCCGCCAGTGCTTCGGCGGGCTCGGGTGCCAGACGGCGCTGCTCGGCCAGCTGTTCGCGCTGGGCAATGCTTTGTGCCGTTTCCTCGTATAGCTGTTGGGCAACGGGTGCCGGGCCGCGCATGCCGCTCAGCCCGCGCACTATGACTTCCCTGGGAATATTGCCCTGGCGCAGGTGGATGTGGTCGCCCGGGCGGATTTCACGCGAGGCCTTGGCATTGGCGTTGTTGACCGTGACCCGGCCTTTGCCAATCTCCTCCACAGCCAGGCTGCGGGTCTTGTAGAACCGCGCGCACCACAGCCATTTGTCCAGACGCATGGATTCAGTTTCACTCATATCGGTATTTTGCGGCGTGAAGGGATGGCGATTCAAGTCAGAGCAGTATCCATGTCCTGGGCATCGCCATTGTGCAGGGGCAGCTGAATCAGCGCCTGCAGGCCACGCACGCGGCCGAGTCCGTCGTGCAGGTTGCGCAGCTCGATCTGGCCGCCCAGGGTCTGCACGATTTCCTGGCAGATGGCCAGGCCCAGGCCGGAGCCGCTGCGCGTATTGCCCGCCGAAAAGGGCTGGAACAGTCGCTGGGCCAGTTCATCGTCGATGCCGCTGCCGCTGTCTTCGATACTCAGCTGCGCCATGCCATCGTGCGCGCGCACATCGACCTGCAGACTCCCGTGCCTGGGGGTGTGGCGTATGGCGTTGTGCAGCAGGTTGCGGGTCAGCTCGCGCAGCATCCATTCATGGGCGGCCACGCAGCAGGCCTGGGTTTCGATGCCGAAATCCATGTCGTGATCGGCAATCAGCGGTGACAGCTCCAGCGCCACGTCGCGCACGATATCGTCGAGCTGGGCGAGCATGGAGCTGTTCTGGTTGCTGTCTTCCTGGCGCAGCTGCTCGACCTTGGCCAGGGCCAGCATCTGATTGGCGACGCGGGTGGCGCGGTCCACCGTGTCGTCAATCTCGGCAAAGGCCTGGGCCGGTGGAATATCGCCGCGCTTGGCAGACTGGACCTGAACCTTGAGCACGGCCAGCGGCGTGCGCAGCTGGTGCGAGGCGTCGCGCACAAAGCGCTTCTGATTGCTCAGCAGGCCTTGCAGGCGCTGCATGGTCTGGTTGGTGGCTTCCAGCAGAGGCTGGACTTCGCGCGGGACCTCGGGCGCAGCCAGCGGACTCAGATCCCCCTGGGCACGGCCCTGCAGGTCCTGGCTGAGCTGGCGTATGGGCTGGGTGGCGCGCTGCACCACGATGATGACGATCAGGGCGACGACCAGCACCAGCAGGGCCTGACGAATCAAGGTGTCACGCAGAATCTGCAAGGCCAGGGATTCGCGCAGTTCCAGGGTTTCGGCCACCTGGATCACGGCCATGCCGCGTCCGTCGGCGCTGGCAACCGGCTGCAGCAGCACGGCCACGCGCACGGGGTGGCCGCGAAACTCGTCGTCGTAGAAGTCCACCAGCGCCGCATAGGGCGGGCGCTGTGGAATCCTGCCGTTCCAGACAGGCAGTTCCTCGAAGCCGGAGATCAACTGTCCGTCCAGCGTGGAGACGCGGTAGAACATGCGGCTCTGGTTGTCAGCCTCGAAAATTTCCAGTGCCGAATAGGGAACGATGGCGCGCAACTGTGCCTGATCGTCGTATCCCGTGACGCCAATTTGCTCGCTGATGCTTTTGGCCGAGGCCAGCAGGGTTCTGTCGTAAGCCGTGTGCAGCGATGCCAGGGTTTGCTGATAGAGGCTCCAGGCGTTGAGGGCAATCAGCGCCAGCACAGGCAGCAAGATGCCGGTGAGCAGCAGGCGCCGCAGCGACCAGGCTGTCTTGGGCCGCGCTTTGGCCGCAGCGGCTGTCATGCCGCGGCCTCGGCCTTGACCAGATAGCCCAGTCCGCGCAGCGTGACCAGTTGCACGCCGGTGCCGCCCAGCTTTTTGCGCAGCCGGTAGGCCACGACTTCCACGGCCTCGTATTGCACATCGACCTCGCCGGGGAAGACCAGACTGAACAGCCGTTCCTTGGTGACCGCATGGCCTGGGCGGGCCAGCAACGCATGCATCATGGACAGCTCGCGCGGGGTCAGCTCCAGAACCTTGTCGTCGAGATAAATGGCGCCGCTTTCCTTTTCATAGCGCAATGCGCCCAGGGTGATAACTTCAGAGGCCGATCTGGGGGTGAAGCTATCCTGGCTGCGGCGCAGCAGGGCGCGCAGGCGTGCTTCCAGTTCGTCGAGGTCAAAGGGCTTGGCCAGATAGTCGTCGGCACCGGCGTTCAGCCCCATGACGCGGTCGCCCACGGTGCCACGTGCCGTCAGTATCAGCACCGGTGTGCGCAGGCCCAGGGCCCGGGCGCGCTCCAGCACCTGCAGGCCGTCGAGGCCGGGCAGACTCAGGTCCAGCACCACGGCATCGGGTTCGCGGGTCTGCCAGTGAGCAAGGGCACTGGGGCCGTCGGCCGCCACATCCACATGCAGCCCGCGGCGCATCAGGGTGCGCTGCAGCGTGGTGCGCATGGCGGAATCATCTTCAACAAGCAGTAATTGCATGCAGCCGAACATAGCACTGCGCTGCGAATGCGAAGACAAGTCGTGAAACTACCGGGCTTGCTTAAGGGATAGCCCTAGGTGATTGGACAGCCGTTTGACAGGCAGGCTGTCCATGATTGCATTCACCAACTACATAAGGAGTACATCATGCGTCGTGATACGTTTCTGAAGTCTCTGGCAGCCCTGGCGGCGGCCGGTGCTTTGCCCCTGTCGGCCCAGGCAGCGGCAGCCATCAAGATGATGCTGCCCGCCAACCCTGGTGGCGGCTGGGACACGACAGGCCGTGCCCTGGGCAAGGCCTTGCAGGACGCAGGTGTGGCTTCTTCCGTCACTTATGATAACAAGGGCGGCGCTGCCGGCGCCATCGGTCTGGCCCAGTTCGTCAACGGCAGCAAGGGCGATCCCAATGCCATGATGGTCATGGGCGCCGTGATGCTGGGCGGCATCATTACCGGCAAGCCTCCTGTCAACCTGAGCCAGGCCACGCCTTTGGCACGCCTGACCAGCGAGTACAACGTGTTTGTGCTGCCCGCCAATTCGCCCTACAAGAACATGGCGGAAGTGGTGGCCCAGCTCAAGAAGGACCCTGGCTCCATCAAGTGGGGCGGTGGCTCGCGCGGCTCCACCGAACACATTGCTGCTGCCATGATCGCCCGTGAAGTGGGTGTGGACCCCGCCAAGATCAACTACGTGGCTTTCCGTGGGGGCGGTGAGGCGATCTCCGCCATTCTGGGCGGCAACGTCACCGTGGGCGGCAGCGGCTTCAGCGAGTTTGCCGAGTACATCGCGACCGGCAAGATGAAGCCCATCGGCGTGACTTCGGCTCAACGCCTCAAGGGTGCGGCGTCCAGCATTCCCACGCTCAAGGAGCAGGGCATCAATGTGGAAATCGGCAACTGGCGCGGTGTGTATGGCGCGCCCGGCATTTCCAAGGCCCAGCGCGACGAGCTGGTGGCCCAGATTGAGAAAGCCACCAAGAGCAAGGCCTGGGCTGAAGCGCTGCAGAAGAACGACTGGACACCTGCCTGGCTGAGCGGCGATGCCTTTGGCAAGTTCGTCGACGACGAGTTCGCCAGCCTGCGCGCCACCATGGCCAAGTCCGGCATGATCTGATGATCTCCAGGCCGCTGCGTTCTGCAGCGGCCTTTTCAGGACATGGCACAGGGCTGGCGACTTCAGCCCTGATCGCGTTGTGTCCTGCTGTTTTCCCCCGCACTGATTGATGGCCTGCCCCTGACGGCGCAAGCCAGGGTTTGTGCAACCCCATGATGCCGTGAGAGCTGCTGGCAAGTTTGCTCTGACGGGTTCCGAAAACCATTGAAATCAAACACATTCATCATGTCTGATTCATTCCAAGATCTGGCCCGGGCAGCGGAGGCCGCACAGGTTTCGGCCTATGCGGACCCCGATGAGCCGCAAAGCCCCAATGTACCGTCCAAAAGAGCACAAACCATTGTCGGTTCGGGCGTGCTGCTGGTCGCTGTCGGCCTGGCTGTCGGCGCACTGCAGATTCCTTCCGATTCGGGCTATGGTGGCGTTGGCCCCAACTTTCTGCCCTGGCTGTGCGCCATCGTGCTGGCCGTTTGCGGTGCGTTGCTGATCTGGGAAGCTCGGAGCGGCGGCTTTCGCCATGCGGCGGATCCTGGCGGCCATGCCAAGGCCGATATATTGTCTTTTGTCTGGGTTTCTGCAGGCCTGCTGATCAATGCGGCTTTGATTGGAACCGTCGGCTTTATCTTCAGCTGCACGATTTGCTATGTCTTGGCCGTGCAAGGCCTGCGCCGCGCCGCGCATCAGCCTCAGGCCTCTGAAATCGGTACCTGGGTGAAGGATGTGATCACTGGCTTGCTGATTTCAGCGCCCGTTTTCTGGATGTTTACTCAGTTCCTGGCAATCAATCTGCCTGGCTTGACTCAGACGGGGTGGCTGTAATGGATATCTTCAATGCTTTGATGGCAGGCTTTGCCACCGCCATCACGCCCGTCAATCTGTTGTGGGCTCTGGTGGGTTGTGCCCTGGGTACGGCTGTGGGCGTGCTGCCCGGTATCGGCCCGGCCGTGGCAGTGGCCATGCTGCTGCCCATCACAGCCAAGGTGGATGTGACGGCTTCCATGATCTTTTTTGCCGGCATCTACTACGGTGCCATGTATGGCGGCTCGACCACCTCGATTCTGCTGAACACGCCCGGCGAAACGGCGTCCATGGTCACGGCCATGGAGGGCAACAAGATGGCCAAGAGCGGCCGAGCGGGCGCGGCGCTGGCAACCGCCGCCATCGGCTCGTTTGTCGCGGGGACCTTTGCCACAGTGGTGGTGACCCTGTTTGCTCCCTATGTCGCTGACTTTGCCGTGAAGCTGGGCCCGCCCGAGTACTTCATGCTGATGGTGCTGGCCTTCACCACTGTGAGCGCCGTGCTGGGCCAAAGCTCGCTGCGCGGCATGACGGCGCTGTTTGTCGGCCTGGCTGCAGGCTGCATCGGCATGGATCAGATCTCCGGTGCCGCGCGCTATACCGGCGGCAAGATGGAACTGCTGGACGGCATCGACATTGTGCTGGTGGCAGTGGGTCTGTTTGCCGTGGCCGAAGTGCTGTATGCCGCCATGTATGAAGGCAAGGTCGAGGAGTCGCAGAACAAGCTGACCCGTGTGCACATGACCAAGCGTGACTGGAAGCGTTCCTGGCCCGCCTGGATGCGCGGCACGCTGCTGGGTACACCGTTTGGCTGCATTCCCGCTGGCGGCACCGAGATCCCGACCTTTCTGAGCTACGCGACCGAGAAGAAGCTGGCCAAGGGCGAAGACAAGGCCGAGTTCGGCGGCAAGGGCGCCATCGAAGGCGTGGCCGGTCCGGAAGCTGCCAACAATGCCACCGTGACCGCAGCCCTGATTCCGCTGCTGACGCTGGGCATTCCTACCAGCAACACCACGGCCGTGCTGCTGGGCGCCTTCCAGAACTACGGCATCAACCCCGGCCCCCAGCTGTTCACCAGTTCGGCTGCCCTGGTCTGGGCGCTGATTGCCTCGCTGTACATCGGCAACGTGATGCTGCTGGTGCTCAACCTGCCCATGGTGGGTCTGTGGGTCAAGCTGCTGAAGATTCCGCGTCCCCAGCTGTATGCCGGCATCTTGATCTTTGCAACGGTCGGTGCCTACGGCATGCGCCAGAGCGCGTTCGATCTGTTCCTGCTCTACGGCATTGGCTTGCTCGGTGTGATCATGCGCCGCTTCGACTTCCCCACCGCCCCCGTGGTGGTGGGCATGATCCTCGGCCCCTTGGCGGAAGCGCAGATGCGCAATGCAGTGTCGATCGGCGAAGGCAGCTGGTGGATCTTCCTGCAGCGTCCCATGTCGCTGACGCTGATCATCATCGTGCTGGCCGTACTGATCATTCCCCGCGTGCTCAAGCGCCTGTCGGAGGCCAAGCAGGCCCGGGAGGCAAGCGCCGCCTGAGTCCCGTTTCCTAGCCTGCTGCGGGTGCTGTACGCATGGAGCCCGTTGCATTCATATCCCCTGTTCGGTGAGCTGAACAGGGGATTTTTTTATGGAGGCCGGCTAAAGCATTGCTTTGAATGCACTAGCTGGAGGTCTGTGCCGATGGTTTTGGGGCAATGTCGCCCTACCATGGCGCAATGATGGAAATGAGCCAACGGCTACCCAACGATTTCGCCTGCGAGCTGCCCGACGATGCCGACGGTATCTATGCATTGGCGGCACGGTCCATGTTTCAGCTGTTCTCGTCAATGAGCCAGGGTATGTTTCTGGTCGACAGAAGCGGGCGCATTGTCTGGGTCAACAAAGGCTACGAGCGTTTTTTGCCACGCCTGGGAGTAGCCGGTGTGGGCGATTTTCTCGGGCATAAGGTGGAGGAGGTCATCCCCAACACGCAGATGCGCAGCGTGTTGGAGACCGGCAAGCCGGTCCTGATCGATCTGCTGACCAATAGCGCCGGAACCTTTGTCGTCAGCCGCCTGCCGCTGCATGACGATGAAGGTGGCGTGATCGGTGCCATCGGCATTGTGCTGTTCGACCAGCCCGAGACAACCTTGCAGCCGCTGATCAGCAAGTTTGCGATGCTGCAGCGCGATCTCGATGAAGCGCGGCGCGAGCTGGCTGCCCAGCGCAGCCGCAGCCTGCAGGCGTCCGTGCAGGGTTCGCGCCGCAGCAAATACAGCTTTGCCAGCTTTGTGGGCAGTAGTCCAGCTGCGGTCGAGGTCAAGCGCCAGGCGCGACGGGCGGCCCAGTCCATGAGTCCGGTGCTGCTGCTGGGCGAGACCGGTACCGGCAAGGAGGTGCTGGCCCATGCCATCCATGCCGCATCGGCGCGGTCTGGCGGTCCTTTTGTGAGCGTCAATATCGCGGCCATTCCCGAAACGCTGCTGGAGGCCGAATTCTTCGGCGTGGCTCCGGGCGCATTCACCGGAGCCGACCGCAAGACGCGCGATGGCAAGTTCAAGCTCGCCGATGGCGGCACCCTGTTTCTCGACGAAATCGGCGACATGCCCGCCAGTCTGCAGGCCAAGCTGCTGCGGGCCTTGCAGGAGGGAGAGATCGAGCCGCTGGGCTCCAACCAGATCGTGCATTTCGATGTACGCGTGGTGGCCGCCACCTCTCGGGATCTGCTGCAGATGGTGCGCGACGGGCGCTTCCGGGAAGACCTGTTCTACCGGCTGCATGTGCTGCCCGTGCGCGTGCCGCCGCTGCGCGAGCGCAGCAGCGATATCCCGGCCCTGGTGGAAATGCTCTGCGAGGACCTGGCGCTGCGCAACGACATGGTTCCACCGGAGCTGGGAAAGGGGGCGCTGGAATTGCTGGTCGCACAGGCCTGGCGCGGCAATATTCGCGAGCTGCGCAATGTGCTGGAGCAGGCAGCCATGCGCTGCGACGACTCGCACATCGATGCCGGCCTGCTGGCACAGGTGCTGCGCTCGTCCGGGGTAGAGCTGCAGGTTCCGCATCGGCCGCCCTTGGCGCAGGAACCCGTGGCTGCGGCAGGCGATTTGCTCAAGCCGCTTGCCGAGCAAATGGCCGAGCTAGAAGCCCGTGCGATAAGGGCCGCGATGCAGGCCCATGGAGGCAACAAGCTGGCCGTTGCAAGGA
The DNA here is from genome assembly GCF_004522605.1 of Comamonas sp. A23. Taxonomy (NCBI): domain Bacteria; kingdom Pseudomonadati; phylum Pseudomonadota; class Betaproteobacteria; order Burkholderiales; family Comamonadaceae; genus Comamonas; species Comamonas sp. A23. The sequence continues at coordinate 226,340 of NZ_RSDT01000009.1, read as the reverse complement.
CGCTCGGCATATCGCGCGCCAAGCTCTACGACCGGCTCGAGAAGCTGAATTTCTGAGTCATGCTAGGGATTGCCCTTGGTGAGTAGGACTTGGTTTGTTTTTATAGTTATAAAAAATATCTAATTTGAGTCCGGAGACAGCATGGCATTGGTACAAGGGCAGGAGTTGTGGAGGCCCACGCAGCAGCAGCAGGAGCAAAGCGGCCTGTGGCATTACATGGACTGGCTGCGCGACAGCCGTGGCCGTGACTTCTCCGACTATGAAGCGCTGTGGCAATGGTCGGCGACGGATATCGAAGGCTTCTGGCGCTCCGTCTGGGACTATTTCGGCATTCAGGCCGATGGTGACCCGACGCAGGTGCTGGCCGGCCGCAAGATGCCGGGTGCCGAGTGGTTTCCCGAAACCCGGCTCAACTATGCCGAACACATCTTCCGCCAGGCCAGCGACCAGCGTCCGGCCATCATTGCGCGCTGCGAGGGCCAGACCCCGGTCGAAGTCTCCTGGCAGCAGCTGCAGCGCGATGTGGGCGCCCTGGCGGCAAGCCTGCGCGGTCTGGGCATCGTGCGTGGCGATCGCGTGGTGGCCTATCTGCCCAATGTGCCGCAGACCGTGGTGGCGTTTCTGGCCTGTGCCAGCATTGGCGCCATCTGGTCCAGTTGCGCGCCGGAGATGGGCGTATCCGTGGTGCTGGATCGCTTCCAGCAGATTGCGCCCAAGCTGATTTTCGCGACCGACAGCTATAGCTATGCCGGCAGGCAGTTCGATCGCCGTGAAGTGCTGGACGAGGTACTCCAGGGTCTGCCCGATATTGCCCGGGTGATTCATGTGCCGGGGCCCTTGTTCGGCAGCGATGCCGAACACGCGGCCGTGCCCTGGCGTGACTGCATGAGTTGGGCCGATGCAACGTGCCATGCAGCGCCGCTGCAGTTCGAGCGCCTGCCGTTCTCCCATCCGCTGTGGGTGGTGTACTCGTCGGGAACCACCGGCCTGCCCAAGGCCATGGTGCACAGTCATGGCGGCATCGTGCTCACCCATCTCAAAACCAATCGCCTGCAGCACGACGTGTTGCCCGGCGATCGTTTCATGTTCCTGGGCAGCACCGGCTGGATTGTCTGGAACCTGATGATAGGCAGCCTGCTGGCCGGCGCGACCGTGGTCCTGTCCGACGGCAACCCGACGGCGCCGAGCGACGATGCGCTCTGGGACTTCATCGACCAATACCAGGTCAGCATCTTCGGTTGCGGTGCGGCCTTCCTCACCAAGAGCATGAAGGATGGCGTCTCGCCGAAGAAGGGGCGCCAGTTCGAGAAGCTGCGTGCCATCAACTCCACGGGCTCGCCGCTGCCTCTCGATGCCTATGCCTGGGTCTACGAGAACGTCAAAAATGATCTGTGGCTGGCCTCGATCAGCGGCGGCACGGATATCGCCTCGGGCTTTGTGGCCTGCGCGCCCATACTGCCCGTCAACGCGGGCGAGATTCAGTGCCGCGAGCTGGGTGTGGCCGCCTATGCCTTCAACGAACAGGGGCAGAGCGTGGTCGGCGAAGTCGGCGAGCTGGTGATCACCGAGCCCATGCCCTCCATGCCCGTGTTCTTCTGGAACGACAAGAGCGGAGCGCGCTACCACGACAGCTATTTCGACGTGTTTGCCGGCTGCTGGCGCCATGGTGACTGGATCGAGTTCAGCGAGCGCGGCACGGCCGTGATCTACGGACGCTCGGACAGCACCATCAACCGCTTCGGCATACGCATGGGCACGGCGGAGATCTACCGTGTCGTCGAGGAGCTCGACGCCGTCAAGGACAGCCTGGTGGTCGATCTCGAATATCTGGGTCGACCTTCCTTCATGCCGCTGTTCGTGACTCTGGCCGAAGGCCAGGCATTGACGGGCGAGCTGACCGCCCAGATCAAGAACGCCATCAAGACCAAGGCTTCGGCACGCCATGTGCCCAATGTGGTGGTTCAGGTGGCCGAGATTCCGCGCACCCTCACCGGCAAGAAGATGGAGGTGCCGGTGCGCAAGCTGCTGCTGGGAGCGGACGCCGCCAAGGTGGCCAGCCCCGATGCCATGGCCAATCCATCCAGCATTGATTTCTTTATTCAATTTCGAGAGCAGGTACCGCAGGCGTGACAAGCGCTTGAGGCTGATTTGACTCAATACCCAAAGCAGGCCCACCCATGAATCATCAAGATCTGATCGCCATCGACTTCCACACCCATGCGGAAGTCAGCTGCCGCAATCCCTTTGACAGCTACGGCGAGGAGTACGACCGCGCGGCCGACAAATACTTCGGCAGCTCGCTGCGCCCGACGATCGACGAAACCATTGCCTATTACCGCGAGCGCAAGATCGGTCTGGTGATGTTCACGGTGGACAGCGAGGCGCAACTGGGTCGCCGCCGCATCCCCAACGAAGAGATTGCCGATGCCGCGCGCGAGAACAGCGACATGATGGTGGCGTTCGCCAGCATCGACCCGCACAAGGGCAAGATGGGCGCGCGCGAGGCCGAGCGCCTGATCACCGAATGCGGCGTCAAGGGCTTCAAGTTCCATCCCACGGTGCAGGGCTTCCATCCCTATGACCGCATGGCCTGGCCCATCTACGATGTCATCAACCACTACAAGCTGCCCGCCATCTTCCACACCGGCCACAGCGGCATCGGCAGCGGCATGAAGTGCGGCGGCGGTCTGCGTCTGGCCTATAGCAACCCCATGCTGCTGGACGACGTGGCCGTGGACTTCGGCGATATGCAGATCGTCATGGCCCATCCCAGCTTTCCCTGGCAGGACGAGGCGATCTCGGTGGCGCTGCACAAGCCCAATGTCTGGATCGATCTTTCGGGCTGGAGTCCCAAGTATTTCCCCAAGCAGCTGGTGCAGTACGCCAATACTTTGCTCAAGGACCGTGTGTTGTTCGGCAGCGACTTCCCGCTGATCACGCCCGAGCGCTGGATGAAGGACTTCGAGGTCGCCGGCTTCAAACCCGAGGTCATGCCCGGCATTCTCAAGGACAACGCCGTGCGGCTGCTGGAGCTGGACGGAAAACGCGATGCCGCATGAAAGCCACAAGGATCACCCCGGTGATCCTTTTTTCATGGCGGATTGAGCAAAGCCTGGGATGGGCCCTAAGGCGGCTGTTGATTTGTATTGAAATCAGTCACTGTATGAATTAAAGACATTAATTGTCTGATTTTCAGTCGATATGGAGCTGCGTATGATGGCTCTTCAGAGGAAAACCAGACTGGCACGAAGACTGCTGTCTGCACACCATAGAAAGACAAGCGGACAACCGCATCCATCCTCAAGGAGACAATACATGCACAAGCGCAGCCTGCTGCAGGCGGCCGTTCTGGCGGCCATGGTGGTTCATGTTCCCGGCGCCCTGGCGCAATCCGAAATCCGCATTGCCCATGTCTACAGCAAGACCGGGCCTCTGGAAGCCTACGGCAAGCAGACCCAGGCGGGCCTGATGATGGGCCTGGAATATGCGACGGGTGGCAGCATGACGGTGGCGGGCAAGAAGCTGGTGGTGATCGAGAAGGACGACCAGGGCAAGCCCGACCTCGGCAAGAGCCAGCTGGCCACCGCGTATTCGGACGACAAGGCCGATCTGGCCGTGGGGCCCAGCGCGTCGGGCGTGGCGCTGGCCATGCTGCCAGTGGCCGAGGAGTACAAGAAGATCCTGATCGTCGAGCCTGCCGTGGCCGATTCCATTACGGGCGACAAGTGGAACAAGTACATCTTCCGCACGGGCCGCAATTCCAGCCAGGACGCGATCGGCAATGCCGTGGCCATAGACAAGCCCGGCGTGACCATCGCCACGCTGGCCCAGGACAACGCCTTCGGCCGCGACGGCGTCAAGGCCTTCAAGGAGGCTGTCAAAAAAGGCAAGCTGGTGCATGAGGAGTACCTGCCCGCAGCCACGACCGACTTCACGGCCGGCGCCCAGCGCCTGATCGACAAGCTCAAGGACCAGCCTGGCAAGAAGATCATCTGGATCGTCTGGGCCGGCGCCGGCAATCCCTTCAAGATCGCCGACATGGACCTCAAGCGCTACGGCATCGAGATCGCCACGGGTGGAAACATCCTGCCCGCCATGGCGGCCTACAAGAACCTGCCGGGCATGGAAGGCGCGACCTATTACTACTACGGCATTCCCAAGAACCCGGTCAACGAGGCGCTGGTGTCCATGAACTACAAGCAGTTCAAGGCGCCACCGGACTTCTTCACGGCGGGTGGCTTCTCGGCCGCCATGGCCATCGTCACGGCGCTCAAGAAGACCAATGGCGACACCAAGGCGAATACGCTGATCAAGGCCATGGAGGGCATGAGCTTCGATACGCCCAAGGGCCAGATGACCTTCCGCAAGCAGGACCACCAGGCCATGCAGAGCATGTACCACTTCAGGATCAAGAACGACCCGGCCTTTGCCTGGGGCGTGCCCGAGCTGGTGCGCGAGATCAAGCCTGAAGAAATGAACGTTCCCGTCCGGAACGGACGCTAACCACCCCCTGAGTTACTTCGCCCAGGCGGCCCCGCGCCTACCCCTAACCGGGCGTCCCCTCTCTCTTTGGGAGGGGGACGACGCCATCGCCGCGAGGCGGCTCTGACTTGGTCAGCGCGCGGGCAAGGTTAAGTTCACTTTTTGATAGCTGCATGCGCTTGTGTATAGGGCGCTAGGGGCTGATTTGCCTATTTCTCATGCTGACCACTGACAAGCTCACCATTCGCTTTGGCGGCCATGTGGCGGTCAATAGTGTGACCTGCTCCTTCGAGCCGGGCACGCTGACGGCCATCGTCGGCCCCAATGGCGCGGGCAAGACCACCTACTTCAATCTGATCTCGGGGCAGCTGCGGGCCACGGAGGGCCGGGTGTCGCTGCAGGGGCGCGACCTTACGGGTCTGGCACCCTCGGCGCGCACGCGCGCCGGCCTGGGACGGGCCTTCCAGCTCACGAATCTGTTTCCGGCCCTGTCGGTGCTGGAGAACGTGCGCCTGGCCGTGCAGGGCGCGCACCGGCGCGGCATGAACCTCTGGAGCATCTGGAGCGACCACCGCGCATTGCTGGCGCGCGCGCAGCAAATCCTGGAGCAGGTGGCGCTTTGGACGCGGCGCGATGAGCCGGTTTCGGCCCTGCCGCATGGCGACCAGCGCAAGCTGGAGGTGGCGCTGCTCATGGCGCTGGAGCCGCAGGTCTATATGTTCGACGAGCCCACGGCGGGCATGAGCCATGACGAGGCGCCGGTGATCCTCGACCTGATCCGCGAACTCAAGAAGGACCGCAGCAAGACCATTTTGCTGGTGGAGCACAAGATGGACGTGGTGCGCGAACTGGCCGACCGCATCATCGTGCTGACCAACGGCACGCTGGTGGCTGACGGCAAACCGGCCGAAGTCATTGCCTCGCCCGTGGTGCAGCAGGCGTACCTGGGTAATGTGGTGAAGGAGCAGGCATGAGCAGCGGCAACTTGCTTGAACTGTCTGGCGTCCACACCCATATAGGCGCCTATCACATCCTCCACGGCGTGGACTTGGCTGTGCCGCGCGGAGAGGTCACCATGCTGCTGGGCCGCAATGGCGCGGGCAAGACCACCACGCTGCGCACCATCATGGGCCTGTGGCAGGCCAGCCAGGGCAGCATCCGTTTCGGCCAGCAGGACATCACGCGCCTGGCCACGCCGGCGATTGCCCAGCTCAACATCGCCTATGTGCCCGAGAACATGGGCATTTTTGCCGACCTCACGGTCAAGGAAAACCTGCTGCTGGCTGCACGCTCGGCCTCGCATGCTGCGCGCATGGACCGCTCGCGCCTGGACTGGATCTACGAGCTGTTCCCGGCCGTGCAGAAATTCTGGGACCATCCGGCCGGCAAGCTCAGCGGCGGGCAAAAGCAGATGGTGGCCGTGGCGCGCGCCATCGTCGAGCCGCGCGATCTGCTCATCGTGGATGAACCCAGCAAAGGTCTGGCTCCGGCCATCATCAACAACATGATCGAGGCCTTCGCCCAGCTCAAGGCCGGCGGCGTGAGCATTTTGCTGGTCGAGCAGAACCTTGCCTTCGCCAAGCGCCTGGGTGACGGCGTAGCCGTAATGGACAACGGCCGTGTCGTACACGCGGGCCGCATGGCCGATCTTGCGGCCGACGAGGAACTGCAGCAGTCGCTGCTGGGGCTGGCGCTATGAGGTCACAAAAATCAAAGCAAAAAGCAGCTCAAGCGCTGGCAGCTATGGATATGAAAGTTGGTGCCGAGGTAAAGACATGATGCGCAAGGACCTGGATTACAAGCCGCTGCTGCTGGTGCCGCTGCTGGCGCTGGCTACCTTGCCCCTGGTGGGCTCTCCCAGCACCTGGCTCACGCTGACGGTGGCGGGCCTGGCCATGGGCATGATCATCTTCGTCATCGCCTCGGGCCTGACCCTGGTGTTCGGCCTCATGGACGTGCTCAACTTCGGCCATGGCGTGTTCATCGCGCTGGGCGCCTTCGTCGCCACCAGCGTGCTCGGTGCCATGGGCGACTGGACGGGCTCGGCGCAGCTGTGGCGCAACCTGGTGGCCGTGCTGCCGGCCATGGTCGTGGCCATGCTGGTGGCGGGGGCCCTGGGCCTGGCCTTCGAACGCTTCATCGTGCGGCCTGTCTACGGTCAGCATCTCAAGCAGATTCTCATCACCATGGGCGGCATGATCATCGGCGAGGAGCTGATCAAAGTCATCTGGGGGCCGCAGCAGATTCCGCTGCCACTGCCCGAAGCCATGAAGGGCGCCTGGCTGCTGGGCGACGCGGCCGTGGAGAAATACCGGGTCTTTGCCGTGCTGGTGGGGGCTGCCGTGTTCGCCGTGCTGGCCTGGACTCTGGCGCGCACCAAGATTGGTCTGCTGATCCGCGCCGGCGTGCAGGACCGCGAGATGGTCGAGTCCCTGGGCTACCGCGTGCGCCGATTGTTCGTGGCCGTGTTCGTCGCGGGCTCGGCCCTGGCCGGCCTGGGCGGCGTGATGTGGGGCCTGTACCAGCAGAACGTGGTGGCGCAGATGGGCGCCCAGGTCAATGTGCTGATCTTTATCGTCATCATCATCGGCGGTCTGGGCAGCACGGGCGGTGCGCTGATCGGTGCGCTGCTCGTCGGGCTGATGGCCAACTACACGGGCTTCCTCGTGCCCAAGGTGGCGCTGTTCTCCAATATTGCGCTCATGGTGGCCGTCCTGTTGTGGCGACCCCAGGGCATCTATCCGGTTGCCAACAGATGAGATACCCCCTGAGTCGCTTCGCGCCCTCCCCCTGGAAGGGGGACGCCACCCTCGCTGCGGGGCGGCGCGGCCGGCCCAGGCCCTTGCTCGGTGGCAACTGGCTTGGTGCATGCCGGCTGCATACGTGGCGCCATGAAAGTTTGAAAGGCTAGTCTGATGCTCAACCGTTTGCTCTCCGGCGACCTGCCGCGCAGCCGCGTGCTGGCCGTGTTGCTGCTGGCCATCTTCGCGGGCCTGGCCCTGGCGCCGTTTCTCTTCCCCGGCGTCAAGGCGCTCAATGTGGCGGCCAAGGTGCTGATCTTCGTGGTGCTGGTGGCCAGCTTCGACCTGCTGCTCGGCTATACCGGCATCGTGAGCTTTGCCCACACCATGTTTTTCGGCATAGGCGCCTATGGCGTGGCCATTGCCTCCACGCGCCTGGGCGCGGGCTGGGGCGCGCTGGCCGCGGGGCTGGGCGGTGCGCTCGTGGTCTCGCTGCTGCTGTCGCTGGCCATAGGCCTGTTTTCGTTGCGCGTGCGGGCCATCTTCTTCGCCATGATCACGCTGGCCGTGGCGGCGGCCTTCCAGACTCTGGCATCTCAGCTGTCGGACTGGACCGGGGGCGAGGACGGCCTGACCTTCAAGATGCCCGAATGGCTGTCACCCAGCTTCGAGCCTTTCGAGAACGATATCTTCGGCGTGACCATCGACGGCAAGATCCTCAGCTACTACCTGCTGTTTGTCGTGGCCGTGGCCCTGGTGCTGATGCTGCTGCGCATCGTCAATTCGCCCTTCGGCCGCGTGCTGCAAGCCATCCGCGAGAACGAATTCCGTGCCGAGGCCATTGGCTACCGCGTGGTGGTCTACCGCACCACCTCCAGCGTGCTATCGGCCCTGTTTGCCTGCGTGGCGGGTGCCATGCTGGCTGTCTGGTTGCGCTATAACGGGCCTGATACCTCGCTCTCGTTCGAAATCATGATGGACTGCCTGCTCATCGTGGTGATCGGCGGCATGGGAACCATCTACGGCGCGGTGATAGGCGCGGTGGTGTTCCTGATCGCCCAGAGCTATCTGCAGGATCTGCTGCGCATGGCCAGCGAGGCCAGTGCCAGTCTGCCTTGGCTGGCCGCACTGCTGTCGCCCGACCGCTGGCTGCTGTGGCTGGGCCTGCTGTTCGTGCTTTCGGTCTATTACTTCCCCACGGGTGTCGTGGGGAGGCTGCGCGCGGCTGCGGCGCGCAAGCCCTGACATCTTTTACTGGCATCCCTTCTCTGACCGCCTTCACTACGACAGGAGACAAAGCCCATGCAGAAGACCTATGCGATTGCCTTGCCGCCTCTTTCCCTTAGCGCCCTTGCGGTGCTGGCGGCCGCCGTGCTGACCGCCTGCGGGGGCGGCGATGGAGGCGAGCTCAATGCCAAACCCGGTTACCTGGGCACGGTGCGGCAGCAGAGCTATGACGGCAGCAGCGATGACCTGCTGACCGCGGGCCTGGGCAAGAGCGGCCTGGCCGTGGCCACGGCGCCGGGCTTTGCCAGCGCGCTCCAACCCACGGCGGCCGAGCTGCGCCGCCTGGCCATCTACACCAATTACCGCGCCATGCTGGACATGACTGCGGCGGGCGGCTACGGCACGCTCTACGGCCCCAATGTGGATGCGCAGGGCCGGGTGACGGCCGGCGAAGGCAGGATTGCCGGCACCGAGTACATCGCGTTCTCGGACGACGGCACGGGCCGCAAGAACGTCACGCTCATGGTGCAGGTGCCGGCCAGCTTCGATCCCAGGAAGGCCTGCATCATCACCGCCACGGCTTCGGGCTCGCGCGGCGTGTACGGCGCCATCACCACGGGCGAATGGGGGCTCAAGCGCGGCTGCGCGGTGGCCTATTCCGACAAGGGCACGGGCGCCGCGCCACATGACCTCATGAACGACACCGTGCCGCTGATCGACGGCACGCGCAGCACGGCTGCCGCAGCGGGCAAGCAGGCTGCATTCAATGCAGGGCTCACGGCTGGCGAACTGGCCGCCTTCAACACTGCCACGCCCAACCGCTTTGCCTTCAAGCATGCGCACTCGGGCCAGAACCCAGAGAAGGACTGGGGCCGTACCACGCTGCAGGCCGTGGAGTTCGCCTACTACGTGCTCAACGAGCGCTATGGGGACCGCAATATTCTGGGCGAACGCCTGCGGACGCTCAAGCCTAGCAACACCATCGTCATCGCGTCCAGCATCTCCAACGGCGGCGGCGCGGCGATTGCCGCCGCCGAGCAGGACTCGCAGGGGCTGATCAACGGCGTGGCCGTGTCCGAGCCTGCGGTGGAGTTGCCTGCCAGCCCCGGCGTGACCGTGCAGCGCGGCGGCACGGAACTGCCTGTGGTGGGCAAGACGCTGGTGGACTTCACGAGCTATGCCAACCTCTATCAATCCTGCGCCTCGCTGGCGGCATCGGTCAGCGGATCTCCCTATGCGGCTGCGTTTGCTGCGGGGTTTGCCAGCACGGCTCTGCCGATTGCGCCCAACCGCTGCGCGGCACTCAGGACTGCCGGCTTGCTGAATGCCACGACCACGGCGGCCCAGGCCGAAGAAGCTTTGCAGAAGCTGCGCGACTATGGCTGGGAGCCGGAGTCCAGCGAGCTGCACGCCTCGCTGGCCGCCTTTGAGGTGGCGCCCGCCGTGTCGGTCACTTTTGCCAACTCGCTCTCGCGCGCCAGCGTGAAGGACAACCTCTGCGGCTACAGCTATGCCGGTGCGACGGCTGCGGGCGCAGTGACGCCGTTGGCCCCAGAGGCGCTGGCCAGCATGTTCTCCACGGGCAACGGCGTGCCGCCATCGAGCGGCGTGCAGCTCATCAACAACAAGGGCAAGTTCGGTGCCGCGCGCGACTTCCTCTCCGTCTCGGTGAACTCGGGCCTGGCCGACTGGAACACGCCGGGTGCGCTATGCCTGCGCAATCTCGTCACGGGCAATGATGGCGCCGCCAGGGCGCTGCAGGCCGGTGTCGACGAGACAAGGCGCAACGGCAATCTGCAGGGCAAGCCGGCCATCATCGTCCATGGCCGCGCGGATGCGCTGCTGCCCGTGAACCACACGACGCGGCCCTATGTGGCGCTCAACCGGAAAGTGGAAGGCGCTGCCAGCAAGCTCAGCTATGTGGAGGTCACGAATGCCCAGCACTTCGACAGCTTCATCGGCCTGCCCACCGTGCTGCCGGGTTATGACACGCGTTACATCCCGCTGCATGTCTATCTGAACCGCGCGCTCGATGCCATGTATGACCACCTTGCCAACGGCAAGGCGCTGCCTCCCAGCCAGGTGGTGCGCACCGTGCCGCGTGGTGGCAACCCGGGCCAGGCACCGGCCATACAGCCAGCCAATCTGCCGCTGATTGCCGGCACGCCGGCAGCGGCCGACAGGATAGAGGTCAGTGCCGGAGCCATCCGCGTGCCGGACTGATACGCATGACCGGCCGGTGGCTACGGCTGCCGGCTGACTACCGAAGTTGATAGCTGATAGCGCTTATCACATATGCGCTGGAGGCCTTTTTGATGCTGAAACCTGCCATGCCCAACCACTGCGCTTCTGCGGCCATCGTGCCGGCATCCTGCTATGCGAGCTGCGCTGGCTACGAGATTCATTACCTTGACTGGAAGCCGCAAGGCCCGACCAAGGCTACGGTGATCGCCTGGCATGGCCTGGCACGCACGGGGCGCGACATGGATGCACTGGCGCAGTTTCTTGCGGTGCAAGGCTATCGCGTCATCTGCCCGGATACGCTGGGCCGCGGCCTGAGCCAATGGAGCCGCAACCCGCGCGAGGAGTATCAGCTGCGCTTCTATGCCCGGCTGGCACGCGAGCTGATGGATGCGCTGGCGCTGCAGCAGGTGCACTGGGTAGGCACCAGCATGGGCGGAGCGATAGGCACGGTCTGTGCATCCGGCCTGTTCGAGCCGGATCTCAGGCAGCGCATTCTCACGCTCACGCTCAACGACAATGCGCCCGAACTGGCCGAGACTGCGCTGGCCCGCATCAAGAGCTACGCGGGCCGGCCGCCGGTGTTCGACACCGTCGCCGAACTGGAAGGTTTTTTCCGCGCGGCCTACAAGCCCTATGGCTGGCTCAGCGATTTCGAGTGGCGCAAGCTGACCGAGACCAGCACGCGTCGTTGCGATGACGGCCGCGTCACCCCGCATTACGATCCGCGCATGATCGAGCAGTTCACCGAGCATGACAACGACTATCTGCTCTGGGATCACTATGACGCGCTGCAACTGCCCGTGCTGTTGCTGCGCGGCGAGGAGTCCGATCTGGTGCTCAAGCCGGTGGCCGAGCAGATGCAGCAGCGTGGCCCCGGTGCTCGAGGTCTGCTGACCTGGCTGGAGGTGCCGGACTGCGGCCATGCGCCGGCGCTCAATGTGAGCACGCATTTCGAGGCCGTTCTGTCCCATCTGCACCAGGCTTGACGCGCAACAACCTCGCAGCTCCGGGGATGTTCGCGTCTCGCTAGCATTGGTGGCTAACCCTGGTCGGGGTAAGGAGCGTGGGTCATGGGTTTTGTCGTGGATCTGATTCGGGAATACGGCTTCGGCATTGTCTTTCTCAATGTGCTGATAGAGCAGCTGGGCGCGCCCATCCCGGCCTATCCGGTGCTGGTGGTGACCGGAGCGCTGGAGGGGGGCAGCCTGGCACGTCTGGGCTGGCTCACCGTGATTGCGGTGGCCGCAGCGCTGATAGCCGATGTGCTCTGGTACCACGCTGGCAGGGCCTATGGGCACAGGGTGCTGGGACGTATCTGCCGCATTTCGCTCTCGCCCGATGCCTGCATACGCCAGACCGAGTCCGTCTATGGACGCTGGGGTGCCAAGTCCCTGCTGGTGGCCAAGTTCGTGCCGGGCTTTGCCTCCATTGCCAGTGCGCTGGCCGGTGTGGTGGGCACGCCGCTGCGCACCTTTGTGTTGTTCGATACGCTGGGGGCCCTGATCTGGGTGGGCTCGGCGGTGTTTCTGGGCTCGCTGTTCAGCTCCACGGTGCAGGATCTGCTCGATGTGCTGACGGCGCTGGGCAAATGGGGGCTGCTGCTGCTGTGCGTGGCGTTCGCGGTCTTCGTGGCGCGCAAATGGTGGCAGAGGCAGCGCGTGGTGCGTTCGCTGAAGATGCCGCGCATGTCGGTCGAGGAACTGGCAGGGCTCAACGCCCAGGGCATCACGCCGACGGTGATCGATGTGCGCGAACCCCTGCTCTTCGGTCAGGGTCATATTCCCGGAGCCAGCTCCTGGCTGGAGCATCAGGGCAAGGGCAAGGCGGCCTACGAGCACTTGCTGCCGCGCGAGCGGCATGAGCATGGCCTGGTTGTGTACTGCGACTGTCCCGACGAGATCTCCGCCGCGCGCGTGGCCCGGCAATTGCAGCGTGCGGGATTTCACAACGTCCGGCCATTGTCCGGTGGCCTGACGGCCTGGGAGGCAGCGGGCTTCGAGCTGGAAAAGCCCCGGGCCTGAGCAGGCGCCAAAGAAAACGCCCTGACCATTCCTTGGGCAAGGCGTCGAGCGGATCGAGGCGCTTATTTGCCGGCAGGCATGGAGCAATGTCCGCCCTGTGCTGCCTGGCCGGAGCCGGCTGCGATCAGCGGCGCTTCAAAGCGCAGGTCGATGGCCGGCGATGTATGAAAGTCCCAGGCCAGAAAGACGAGCAGGAGAGCCCAGAATAGGGTGCGCAAGGTGCTTGGTGAGGTCATGGTTGTTCCTTGCTCAGAAGCCGAAATGGCGGCGGATGCGCAGGCCGAAGATGGTGCCTGCAAATGCCAGTGGGACCCAAATCCAGCCGTGGATGGAGCCGGTGGAGATGCCCGAGAGCATGGCGCCCACATTGCAGCCGAAAGCCAGGCGCGAGCTATAGCCGAGCACCAGTCCCGCCACCAGGGCCACGACCCATTGCGTGCCTGTCAGTGCCTTGGCTGCCGCGGGCTTGCCGGCGGCAATCCACAGTGCGCCGCCCAGAATGCCGATATTGGTGATGCTGGTCACGTCCAGCAGCACGGTCTCGTGCAGGCGTGCCGCATTGCCGGGCTGGCTCCAGAACCAGTTGCTGGCCAGATCGACGGCGCCCGTGGCGTTGACGATCTTGGCGGCCCACAGACCAAAGCCGTAGACCACGCCCCAGGGCTGGCCCGCAATGATCAGATTGAGCGTGGCCAGGATGGCCAGCAGCACGGCGCCGACCAGCCATTTGCGCACCAGCAGCGGCTTGGCCGGGCGGTTCAGGGCGGCATTGGCCTTTTTCACATACAGGGCCACGCCTGCCGCTATCACGGCCAGTGCGACCAGCGTGGCGATCAGCGCTGGAGCCCAGCCCCATTGCGTGACCAGACCCACGGGTGCCGTATTGCCCAGGTCCAGCCACCAGCCCAGGTGCAGGCTGCCCAGAAAGCTGCCGATCGCGAACAAAGGCAGTATGGCCGCGTTCATGGGAATGCCCATGCCGGCTTTGTACAGCGTGCCGCTGCCGCAACCGTCGGCGATCTGCATGCACAGGCCGAAGACAAAGGCTCCAACCAGCAGGCTGATGCTGGGGGGGCCGAGAGCTGCCGTCAGCTCGGGGAAATGGCCCAGCAAAGGCATGGCCAGGGCTGCAGCCAGCGCCAGCAGCAGCAACTGGCCAAAGATGCCGCTGCCGTCCTTTTCCTCGACCAGCATGCGCCAGCCCGTGGTGAAGCCAAAGCGCTTGCCGGCCAGCACCGCGCCCAGGCCTATGCCCACAGCGAACAGCGCCGCCTGGCGCACCGAGACCGACCACAGCAGCCAGCCAAAGAAAACGGCCAGCAAGGCCGTTATGGGAAGTCGTTTCATGTATTTTTATGGAATTGATGGGTAAGGACTGCGACGCACTTTCCGCAAAGGGCATGCACCCAGATCAGATACAACGAGCAAAGGCCGCCCTGCAGCGAAGTTGTTGTCCCCCTTGGGGGCGCCCGGCTTGGGGAAGGCGCGAAGCGACTCAGGGGAGTCATTTAAAAGTTTTTTCCCACCATTTTTGGGCGTCATAGGCCAATGACTGGGCGCGGCCTGGCTGGTTGGCCATGCGCGGCGCGTCCTTGGATTGCGTCCAGTCCACCATGGAGCCCGCATACAGCTTGACATTGGGCAGGCCGGCCATTTCGGAGAGGCCGAACCAGTCGGTGGCCGCCCAGTGACCGGTGTTGCAGAAGGCCACCATGTCCTGGCCTTGCGGGCGCTGGACCTTTGCGGCGATCTCCCTGGCCTTGGCGGTATCCACGAACTGCGAAGTACCTGGCACAAACCACTGGTTGAAATCCAGCTGCTGGGCGCCGGGCAGGGTGCCCGAGAGCTTGGCGGCGGGCGCACGGGTCTTGCCCAGATAGAAGGCGTCGGGACGCGAGTCCACCAGAGCCGCGTTGGAGAGGTCGAGATGCCTGCCCACGTCCTGCTGGGTGGCCAGCCAGCTGGCGTCAAAGGTCGGTGCGTAGCTGCTGGGTGCGATCTGCGTGCGGGTCTTGGCCAGGGGCTTGCCTGCGCCTTCCCAGGCCTTCATGCCGCCGTTGACGATGGACAGCTCCTGGAGACCCAGGCTTTTGAGCGTCCAGTAGACGCGGGCCGTGGCACCGAAGTCCGTGGCATCGGCACCGCTGGAGATCACGATGGCATGCGTGGCTGGCGTCAGGCCCAGGGACTGCACCAGCGCCACCAGCTTGGCCTGGTCGGGCAGCTCGCCGGGATTGGTGGCGGGGCCGCGCCATTTGCCGTAGGGGGCGTTGGCGGCCTGGGCGATATGGCCGGCCTCGAAGGCTTTGGGGTCGCGGATATCGATGAGGCGGACATCGGCCTGCTGCAGCAGTGGCTGCAGTTGCTCGGGGTTGAGCAGGGGTTGGGCTGCGAGCGCCCAGGCGCTGGTGCCCAGGCCCAAGCCCAGAACCAGCGCATAGCTTGTCAGAGAGTTTTTCATGGCAGGAGTCGGCAAAGCCGATTCGTCAGGGGCATGGCTATGCCCAGGGCCTCTATTGTCCGGCCTTGCCGCGACAAGGCCAACCAAGAAAAACTTGTCTGCTTATTGCCTGGGGTCATGAACCCGCGAACAAACAGCGTGGTTTCTGATAAATGTGATTGAAAGTGGCTGAGTCGCTTTGTGAGTAAGCGATTGCGGCTATCAATATTGAATGGTCATGCGCTTTGCCCGGACGGAAACAGCTCCTGCACTGCCCGCCGGATGCCGCCATAGCCCGTACAGCGGCAAAGGTTTCCGCACATCTGGGCCTCGGCCTCGGCGGCTGTGGGGCGAGGCTGCTGCTGGTGCAGCCAGCTCATGCTCATGACCATGCCGGAGGTGCAATAGCCGCATTGCACGCCGCCGCAGCGCGCCAGCGCGTCGCGCACGGGTTCGCTGGCGCTGTCCTGTGCCACGGACTCGATGGTGCGCACGGTCTGGCCCTGGATCTGATAGGCCATCAGCAGGCAGGCATTCACGGGCTCGCCGTCGAGCCAGACCATGCAGGCGCCGCAGCGCCCCACTTCGCAGCCGGGTTTGGCCCCGGTGAGGTGCCAGTGCTCGCGCAGCAAGGTCAGCAGCCGGGTATCGGGGCTGCAGCTGGCGCTGACCGGCTGGCCGTTCAGATTCAGCTGCAGCACAAAAGCCGAAGCCTCCTTTGCGCTGGCTGCGGGTGGCTTGCCGCCGTGCTCCGGGATGTGGGTCATCGTCATGGTGTGGAGGACTCCGCGCCCGCCTCCAGCAGCGCGATCACACGCTCCGGGGTCATGGGCAGTTGGGTGATGGGGCGCTGCAGTGCGGCGGCCAGGGCATTGGCCACTGCGGGCAGGGCCAGGTTGACGCTGATCTCGCCGGCTCCGCGCGGTCCTATGGGATCGCCCTCGGGAAGGTTCTCGATCGCCAGCACCTGCATATCAGGGGCATCGGCCAGCGTGGGGATCAGATAGCCGTCGAGATTACGTGCCTGGTAGTGGCCGTCCAGGCAGGCCAGCTCCTCCTGCGTGCCCATGGCCAGGCCCATGAGGGCGCCGCCTTCCATCTGGCCCAGATAGCCCTGGGCCGATGCCACGGGGCCCAGCGCCGTGCACATCACCAGCCGCTGAACCTTGACCATGCCGCTCCAGCTGTCAACGCGTACCTGGGCAATGGCGGCGCAGGCTCCGAAGACGAAGTGGGTGTCATGCGCGTTGCCCGCCGGGTCCTCTGCGCGCAGGTCTAGGGAGATACAGGGCGCTTGTTCGCCCGATGCCTTTGCCAGATCGGCGTAGCTCAGGCACAGGCCCGCAGCGCTTTCCAGGCCCCATGCGCCGCAGCGCAGAGGGATATCGGGCAGCAGTCTTGCGGCGGCCAGGAGCAAGGCTTGCTGCCAGGGCCGGGCCGCCTCCTGCAAGGCGCGCCATACCAGCGTGGTGGCACGTGAGGCGGCCACCGGGCCCGAGTCGGGCGTCAGCCGGGTATCGCCCAGCACCGGCCGGATCGCGTCGGCTGCGCAGCCCAGATGCTGCGCGCCCAGGCTCTGTATGGTTCCGACCAGGTTCTGTCCCAGCTCGGTGAAGCCACAGCGCAGCTCGATCGCACCGTCGGCGGCCAGGGCCAGCTCCATGCGGCAGTCGCTGGGCCCACCCTTGCCAAAGCCGTCACTGCGGTGGATCAGCGTAAGGCCCACGCCGTGCAGATGGCGGCCGTCCGCGCTGGCCCAGCGATGCGGCCCGCGCCACAGCGCTTGCTGGCGGGCGACATCGAGTGCGCGCTGGGGGCCGTCAAACGGCACGACATGCTGGCCGAGCGGGCCGGGTGCTTCGGGAGCGGCGAGATTGAGGGCGCGAAATGCGTCAGCCGTCATGCCGACCATTGCAGCCAGTCTGTCCATCTGCTGCTCAAGTGCAAATTGCACTTGCACGGCACCGAAGCCGCGAAACGCACCGGCGATGCCGTTGTTCGTATAGGCCAGCCTGGCGCCGAGGTCCAGTGCCAGATACCGGTAGGGGCCGGGGGCATGTTCGAGAGCGGCATCCAGCACCTCGGGGCCATGCGTGGCATAGGCCCCGGTGTCTGCCACTATCTGCACCTGGTGGTAGGTAAGCCGCCCCTGTGCATCGCAGCCGGTCTGCATGTCGATCTGCATGGGATGTCGCTTGACACCCAGATCCACAGATTGTGGACGTGTCAGGTGCAACCGCACTGGGCGCTGCGTCCTCCAGGCCAGCAGGGCCGCAATCGGCTGAATCGTCAGCTCGTCCTTACCGCCATAGGAGCCGCCCACGGGCGTGCCCACGGCATGCACTCTGTCGTGAGGCAGGCCCAGCATGTCGGCGATGACCTGCTTGTCCCGCGCGGGGTTGTGGCCGCCGAAGAACAGGCGCAGGCCGCCCGCGCCATCGGGCTCGGCGACACCGCCTTCGGTCTCGAGAAAGGCATGCATCTGGCGTGGCGTGACATAGCTGTCCTGCACCCGGTGCACTGTGCTTGCCCGGGCCGCAGACATGTCGCCCTGGCGGTGGCTGGCGGCATGCAGCAGATTGCCACCCTGGTGGACCGGCTGCTCGGAGGCCGCCGTTCCGTCAAGGGCTGCGACCGGGTCGCAGACTGGGGGCAGGGGTTCGTAGTCAACCCGGATCAGCGCCAGAGCCTGGCGCGCCGTCTCCATGTCCACGGCCGCAACGGCGGCGACCGGGTCGCCCACATGGCGCACCTTGTCGATGCAGAGCACGGGCCGGTCCACCTTGCGCAAGCCGTAGTGCTTGAGGCCCGGGATATCGGCATGGGTCACCACGGCATGGACGCCTGGCAGGGCTTGGGCGGCGCTGGTGTCGATGCTCAGAATGCGCGCATGGGGGTGGGGGCTGCCGAGAATCGCTGCGCGCAGCTGGCCCGGCTGAATGCGGTCGCTCAGAAAGCCCGGGTTGCCGCCGAGCTTGGTCCTGGCATCGGGCCGGGTCGGTAAAGCCTCAAGGCTCAGCTCGCGGATGTGATGAGGGGGGGGGAATTCCATGATGGTTCAGGCCAGCAGCCCGCAATGTCCGGCAATCAGGCGGCTGGCAATCCGGGCCAGATCGGGAGGCAGGCTTTGCTCGCAGGTGGTGCGTATATCGCCGAGGGAGGGACGGATCTGCAACTCCTGCGCATAGCTCAGCAGCTTTTCCGTGGCTTGCAGGCGGTGCACGCCTATGCCAGGGGCCGCCGCAGCAATGCGGTCCAGGTTCAGGCGCTTTTGTGCATCGCTCCAGCGCAAGGCCATGCGCAGGCGCGCGGGGGAGAATGCCGCGCGATAGCCGACTTTCTCGAACACCAGTGGCCGTGGCTCCATCACATCGCCGCGCGGCAGCAGGAACGACAGCATCAGAGGCCGGTCCATGAGCTTGAGCGTCTGCGCCAGCGACTGCAGGTTGCCGTCCGTCAACTCGACCTGCGCATCCATGGCCAGCAATACCGGGCAGCAGTCGCCTTCGCCCCAGCCTATATTGCCGCCCAGGGTTCCCAGGCGGCGTATTCCCATGGCCCCTAGCTGATCCAGGGCCTGGACGAGCACGGGGGCGTGTTGCTGAACCCAGGGGTGACAGCGGACGGCCTCCAGCCGCATGCCTGCACCGATGTGCAGGTATTGCGGGCCGAGGCTGATCTGCTGCATCTCGGGCCAGTGCATCACATTGATGAAATGCGTGGTCGACGGCGCCAGGCGAGGCTCTGCCCATGACTGCTGCAGCAGCGTGCCCCCGGCGATGAAGCAGGCGGCATCGCCGAGCTTGCGGGCCAGGGCCTGCGCGGCCTGGGGTGACGAGGGGTGGGTGAGCAGCATGGCAGCCTCCTGCGGGCGTGGTCCTCAGCGCTGCGCCCAGAAGGCTTGCTGCTGGGCGGCGATCTCGGCCTCCATCTCGGGTACGGGGCCGATCAGCTCCACGGCCTTCTGGCAGTGGTCGAAGACATAGCGCGACGAGACACTCATGGTCGGGTTCTCGCCATGGCTGCCAGTGCATTCCAGCAACCGGTGCTCGGTCATGCCGAACACGATGCGACCGATATTGGCCCAGTAGGCCGTACCGGCGCACATGCAGCAGGGCTCCACATTGGTGTAGAGCGTGCAGCTCCATAGAAACTCGGCCGTGTAATTGGTGGCCGCCATGCGCGCCAAGGTCGATTCCGCGTGATTGACGGTGTCGATATTGCACTGCTCCATGAGCACGGTCTCCTGATCGGGGCCCACCAGCACGGCACCGAAAGGGTGGTGGCCCATTTGCGTGGCGCGCTGGGCCACGGCCTGGGCGCGACGCAGATTGCGCTGGATTTGTTCGGCAGAGGGCGTCAGGCCCTGCGGGGGGAAGTTCTGGTCTGTCATGGCGGCGGTCCTTGTGTTGATCAGGCGGGAGTGCTCTGGCTCCAGGGAAAGAGGCGCTTGTGCAACTGCTGCACGCCACCATAGAGCAGCAGGCTGCACAGCACCAGCAGTGCCAGTGCGGCAAAGGCCACGGGCACCTTGAAGGAGGAGGTGGCAAACAGGATCAGATAGCCCAGGCCTTTTTCCGCAGCCACGAACTCGGCGACCACGGCGCCCACAATGGCCAGCGTGATGGAGACCTTGAGGGCCGAAAACACATAGGGCACTGCAAACGGCATGCGAATCTGCCAATACTGGCGGCTGGTGGTGGCGCGCAGCGAGCGCGACAGCTCCACCAGCTCTGCCGGCACCGAAGCCAGGCCCAGGGCCGTGGAAACCACCAGCGGGAAAAAGGCAATCAGCGTGGTGATGACCACGCGAGGCAGCAGGCCTGCACCCAGAGTGACGACGATGATGGGGGCGACGGCCACGATGGGGGTGGACTGGATCACCACCAGCCAGGGCATGATGATTTTCGAGAGCAGCTGCGATCGCGTGATGGCAATGGCCAGCGGAATGGCCAGTGCGATCGCCAGCGCATAGCCTATGAGCGCGACCTGCAGGGTGGCCGTGACATGCTCCAGCCAGCGCTGCAGCCCCATCTCGGCAGCAGAGCGCCAGATCTGGCTGGGAGCGGGAAAAATGTACTCGGGTATATGCGCCAGGCGGCAGGCGCACTCCCAGAACAGCAGGACGGCGAGGAAAACCAGCAGCGACGCATGGCGTTGTATGAGGGCAGACATAGGGGGCCTCTTGGGGCTGCGGGAGGATCTTCAGGTGTGTGCGGGGTGTTTGCTGAAGACCTGGAGACGAATCTCGTTGGCCATTTCGGTGAACACGGGATCGGCCAGGGTGGCCATGCTGCGCGGGCGTGCCAGCGGCACATCGATGATGTCGGCCACACGGCCCGGGCGGGCGCTCATGACCACGATGCGGTCGGACAGCAGCAAGGCCTCCTGGATGGAGTGGGTCACAAAGACCACGGTCTTGGGGCGCTCGTTCCAGATACGCAGCAGCTCCAGGCTCATTTCGTCGCGTGTGAGTGCGTCCAGCGCCGAAAAGGGCTCGTCCATCAGCAAGATGTCCGGGTCATGCAGCAAGGAGCGTGCAATCGCGACGCGCTGCTGCATGCCGCCCGAGAGTTCGTGGGGGCGCTTGTGGCCGAAGTCCCTGAGACCGATCATCTCCAGCAGTTGCTGGGCGCGGGCCTCCTCCTTCATTTCCACATGGCCGTATTTGTGGCGCATGGGGAAGGTGATGTTGTCCAGCACCGAGAGCCAGGGCAGCAGCGTCGGCTTCTGGAACACCATGCCGATCTCGTCGCGTGGTTCGGTCACGGGCAGATCGAAGATGCGCACCTCGCCACTGCTGGGGCGGATCAGGCCCGCAATCAGCCGCAATATGGTGGACTTGCCGCAGCCCGAGGGGCCGATCAGCGAGACGAATTCGTGGCGGCGCAGATGCAGGTCCACGCCTTGCAGGGCCGTGACAGGGCTGCCATCGCTGGAGACAAAGGTCTGGGTGACCGCGTTCAGATCGATTACGTATTGCATGGCAGGCGATCAAGGAAAGAACAAGGGCGGGAGCGCGAGGGCGGCGCTGCGCCGCCCTCACATGGGATTTACTGGCTCAGAAAGCGGCGATCCACCAGCGTTTCCGGGTCGACCTTCTTGAGTTCGTAACTCATGGACTGGGCCACCCAGCCCCAGGTGGCAGCCAGCAGCCGGGGCTCAAATTTGCCAAGGCCGTCGCGCTGGCTGATCTCGTTCCTGAGCAGCGGGATGGAGGCTTCAAATTCGGCCTTGACCACGGCTGTGTCGGCTTCGGGCACCTGGGCCTTCAGCGACTCGGCCGCCTTTTGCGGGTTCTGGATGGAGAACTCCAGCGACTTGCCCAGTGCCCGCACGTAGCGCTTGAGCACTTCGGGACGTTCCTTGATGGTCTTGTCGCTGGCCATGACGGACCAGCCATAGCCGTCCAGACCGAACTGCGTCCAGGGCAGGACCGACAGCTCCTTGCTGGCCTGCTTGAGCACGGCGCCGAAGGCCGGAGCCACGGTCACCCAGTTGATGGTCGCGTCCACGCGGCCCTGGGCCAGCATGGGAGCCAGTGTGGCCGGGTCCGACTTGATGACCTTGATCTTGCTGGCGTCCACGCCGTTCTTCTGCAGCACGATGGGCCACAGGGCATTCGATGAGGAGAAGGTGGGCATGGCCACCGTCTTGCCTTCCATGTCCTTGAGGTTCCTGATCTTGCTGTCGGCGCGCGTGAACAGTGCATCGGGCTGTTTGGAATACAGCGACATCACGGCCTTGACGGGAATCCTGCCTTCGGCTGCGGCCATCATCAGCGCCGAGATGCCGCCAAAACCCACATCGGCAGAGCCAGAGGCCACCTTGGTCACGGCATCGGCCGAGCCCCGGCCGGGAACGATCTTCACGTCCAGGCCTTCGTCCTTGAAAAAGCCTTGCTGCACGCCGGCATAGACAAAGGACTTGTCGCCCCCGGGCAGCCAGTCGAGCTGCACCGTGAGCTTGTCGGCCGCCTGGGCTGCTGCGCCACAGGTGACGAGCATGGCGAAAAGGGCGCAGCGTTTGAAGTGGGTGGTGGGACGCGTCATGAATAACTCCTGAAGAATGCGAGTTCGGGGTAATTGGTTGCTATACATTGATGAGCGGCATGCGCAATCTCATAAACGGTTTCGATTGAATTTCATCTAGAACTGGCAGCAAGGCGTCGCTCAGGGCCTGAGGGCAGGCCAGTTGGGGCACATGGCCGCAATCGAGGCTGATGCGCCTGGCGCCAGGCGTGAGCTGCTGCATGCGCTGCTGCAGCGGCAGCGTCACGGAGCGGTCCTGACGACATTCCACATAGATACGTGGCACCCGGCCAAAACGCTCGGCGCTGAGCCGGTTCACCATGGATCGGCCCGCTTCGGGCTGGACGCAGAGACGGCTGGCCGCCTTGAGCGCTGCGGTTGGAGGGCAGTCATGCAGGAACAAATCCATGGCGGCTTCGAGCGGCACGCTGCTGGCATTGCGCTGCTCGTTCCAGGCCAGATGCGGGCCTATGCCCTGGTAGTCAAAGCCCGGATCGGCAGCGCGGCATTGCGCGATCACATCGCCATAGCTCATGCCGCTGGGCAGCATCATTCCGGCCAGATAGACCAGGGCGCTGACCCGCTCGGGGGCTGCCTGGGCGACCTGAGACGCCGTCATGCCGCCACCGCTGTGACCGACCACCACGGCAGGGCCGTCCAGCGACTCCAGCACGCGCAGTACATGGGCGGTGTAGCCGTCGAGATTGGCGCAGCTGTCGTCTTCGGCGGCGGCATCGTTGCCCGGCAGATTGACGGCAAGCACCTTCCAGCCTCGGACCTGCAGCAGCGGCGTCCAGGCCGCAAAAGCCCAGCTGCCTTGCCAGGCCCCGTGGATCAGCACCATATTGCGTGAGCTTGTCATCGCGGCCTCCGTCAACCGTAGGTGCGGCGATAGCATTCGATCTGGTGCTGCTCCACCGTGACGGCCGGGTATCTGGGCTGCTCGCCCTCGTCCAGGCAGGTGGGAATGCATTCCACCTTGTGCAGCGGATTGCCCGTGAAGAAAAAGGGCACGGAATAGCGTTCGCGACCCGAGACATTGATGACCCGGTGCAAGGTGGAGACATAGCGGTCGTTGGTCCAGCGCGCGAACAGATCGCCGATGTTGACGACGAAGGCGCCGGGCACGGGGGGCGCGTCGATCCAGCTGCCGAGGTCCTTGTCCCAGACCTGCAGGCCGCCTGCCTCGTCCTGCAGCAGCAAGGTCACGCCGCCGAAGTCCGTGTGCTCGCCGCAGCCTTTCTCGCCGGGTTCAGGGTTGGCGGGCTGGGGCGGGTAATGCAGCAGGCGCAGGGTCGCGGCGGCCTCCTTGAGATAGCCGTCGAAGTGGCTGACCGGCACGCCCAGGGACAAGGCCAGGCCGCGCACAATGGTCGCGCCCAGGCTGTAGGCGGCCTGGTAATAGTTCTGCATCACGGCGCGGAAGTCGGGCAGGGTTTCGGGCCATTGGTTGGGGCCGGTATTGAAGCGGCCGGCCAGCACGCGCGCATCGTTGGCCGCGACCTCGGCACCGGCGTAAAAGCTTTCCTTGAGATCGGGCGGTGCGCCGCTCTCCAGCGTCTGGGCGCGCAGCGGCTCATAGCCGCGATTGCAGCGAGAGAGCTTTTTGTCCACGGCCAGCTTTTCGGCCATGGGCAGGTCGAAGAAGCGCTGGCTGGCGGCAAACAGGCTGCTGATCAGCGCCGGGTCTATGCCATGGCCGGTGATATAGAAGAAGCCGCGCTGTTCGCAAGCTTGGCGCAGTTGCTCGGCCACCAGATGCTGATCCACAGGGTCATGGCTGTGCAGGCCGCTGATGTCGATGAGGGGGAGGGCAGAGATGCTCACAAATGGCGTCCAGAAACTGAAGAACTGGAGTCAGTTTAGAAAGCGCAGCCCGTGCTGGATAGCGCAGCTTTTGCTGCGGGGTGATCTAAAAATGTGAGCGCTAGTCGCTGATGGGTAAAGCGCTGCACGGCATTGGTGCATTCGCAAAAAGCGATGCGCACAATGCCGGTGCAAGCGTAGGAGAGGGCGGGCTCAGCTACTGGCGGAAGCCGCCGTAGCGGCGGCCTGCGTGCGGGCCACCCATTCACGCAGGGCGACGCTTTCCTCGTCCTCGCGGCTTTCTATGGCATCGGCCGCGATGCGGTTGAAGGCGTCGAGTGCCGATGGCAGCGTGCGTCCTGCACGCACATAGACGCCGAGTTCGGAGTACAGCGTGGTGGGCGTATCCAGCGGCACATGGACCAGCCTGCCTTCGCGCAGCTCGCGCTCCAGTCCCAGCCTGCTCTGGAAGAAAATGCCCACGCCGCGTTCGGCAAGACTCTTGGCCAGCTCGATGGACGAGGTTTCCAGCAACACCTGCAATGCACGCTTGTGGTGCGCCAGCAAGGGCTGTAGCAAGTCGTGCATGGAGAGTTCGGGCGTTGGCAGAATCAGCGGAAAGGCCGCGCATTGCGCAAAGTCCACGCGCTCCAGCTGGGCAATCGGGTGCTTGGGCGGCACGATGGCACCCAGCGCAAAGCGGCCCATGGTGCATTGGCGCAGATTGTCGTGGCGCTTGACGGAAAAGCCTATGCCCACGTCCGCATCGCCCTGAATCACGGCCTGTGCCGCCTGCTGGGAGCCGCAGGTGCGCACATGAATCTGAATCGTGGGGTAGCGCCTGTGCATCTGCGTGAGCACGGCCGGCATCAGGTCGGCGTTCAGGCCTTCCACGGCAGCCACGCTGACCGAGCCGCGACGCACGCCGCGCAGCAGCTCCAGCTCGGTGCTGAGGCGGTGCTCGTCCTGCAGCACCGTGATCACATGGCGCGAAAAAACTTCGCCGGCGGCCGTGAGCCGCAGGCCCGAGCTCAGGCGCTCGAACAGCGGGCTGCCGATTTCGTCCTCGAGTTGCAGCAGTTGGCGGTTGACTGCTGATGACGCCACATGCAGATGGCGTGCGGCTTCGCGTATGGAGCCGCAACGGCGGATCATGTCGAAATAGCGAATGGAGCGGGCGTGAATATGCATGCTGCCGGAGGCAGCATATGCCGTGCCAGTTCGCTGGATGGCCGCCTACTGCGGCGCACCGGCCGCCTTGGCGTGCTGGGCGCGGGCCTTGAGATCGACATCGTCCTCGCGCCCGGTGGGCCAGCCTTGCATATGCTGCTGGGCAATATCGCTGAGGGCGGTGATCCAGGGCGCACTGTCGTTGAGGCAGTCTATGTACTCGAACTGCTGGCCGCCCGCATGCAAAAAGGCCTCACGCGCTTCCTGCTTGATTTCCTCCAGCGTCTCTAGGCAGTCGCTGGTAAAGCCGGGGCAGACCACGTCGACGCGCCGAGTGCCAGCCTGGGCCATGGCAATCAGCGAAGGCTCGGTATAGGGTTCCAGCCATTTGGCCTTGCCAAAACGCGATTGGAAGGTCACCAGATACTGCTCGTTGCCGAGCTTTAGTCGCTCGGCCAGCAGGCGTGCCGTCTTGTGCGATTCGCAGTGATAGGGGTCGCCCAGATGCAGGGTGCGCTCAGGCACACCATGAAAGCTCATGACCAGCTTCTCCCCGCGACCATGGCCGCGCCAATGGGCTTCTATGCGCTGTGCCAGCGCTTCGATATAGCCGGCATCGTCGTGGTAGCGGTTGACGAAACGCAGCTCGGGAATATGGCGCTGGGTCCTGGCCCAGTCGTAGACGGCGTCGAACACGCTGGCCGTGGTCGTGCCCGAATACTGGGGGTACAGCGGCAGGATCAGGATGCGCGTTGCGCCGTCTTTCTTGAGCGCATCCAACTGGGCCGCAATGGACGGCGTGCCGTAGCGCATGGCTGGCAGCACCAGCACATTGTGGCCCCGCTCGCCCAGCCAGCCGCGCAGCAAAGTGGCCTGGCGTGTGGTCCAGTGCAGCAGCGGGGAGCCGTCTTTTTCATGCCAGACGGTGGCGTACTTGGCGGCCGACTTGGCCGGACGGGTGCGCAGGATGATGCCGTGCAGAATCGGCCACCAGGCGAGCTTGGGAATCTCGACCACACGATCGTCACCGAGAAACTCCGCCAGATACGGGCGCACTGCGGCGGCCGTGGGCGCGGCCGGCGTGCCCAGATTGCACAGCAGGATGCCGGTGCGTGCGGATTGATCGTGACGGAAGCGGGGTTCGGGCGCAAAGCGTGATGGCATGGCGCAATTGTGTCAGCTAATCGGATAGGCGCAGCCGCTCTGCGGCATTAGCCGGGGAGCTATTCTTCGGGACATGCAACCCCAAGACACCACCGCCTCAGCCATTGAAACCCTTCAGCGCCTGCGCCACAGCGGCCAGATTCGTGCCATCAGCCTGGATCTGGACGACACGCTCTGGCCCATCTGGCCCACGATTGCCAAGGCAGAGGCTGTTTTGCTGCAGTGGCTCGCGCAGCATGCTCCCGCTACGGCCGAGCACCTGGGCGATACAGACAAGGTGCGCGCCCTGCGCCATGAAATCGTGACCTTGCGCCCGGATCTGAAAGCCGACCTCAGCGGCCTGCGCCGCGAGTCCATCCGGCTGGCGCTGAGCCGTGCCGGTGACGATCCTGCCCTGGCCGAACCGGCCTTTGACGAGTTCTTTGCCGCTCGCCAGCGGGTAGAGCTGTTTGACGACGCCTTGCCGGCGCTGCAGTTTCTCTCGCAGCGCTGGCCGGTGGTGGCCCTGTCCAATGGCAATGCGAATGTGCATGTGGTGGGGATAGGCGAGCACTTCCATGCCTCGCTGTCTGCCAGCGGAGCCGGCATGGCCAAGCCCGAGACGCGGTTTTTCCAGGCCGCAGCCGATGCGGCTGGCGTGGCCCCCGAGCATGTGCTGCACATCGGCGACGATGCGGAGCTGGATGCCCGAGGCGCCATGGATGCGGGTATGCACGCAGTCTGGCTCAACCGCGGGCAGGTAGCATGGCCTTGCGTGGGAGCTGAACCCCACGTCACAGTCGCCAGCCTTTGGCAGTTGTGTCAGGGGCTGGCAGATCGTTGACCGGGACGAGCGGGAGCAGTGCGGGTCAGCGAACAAGGACCGCCTATGCCTACCTGCCTGTCTGCCTGTCTTCACACGCCTCCACTGGCACCTGTGCGAACCATTGCCTGGAGCAGGCCTCTGGTGTGGTTGTCCAGAGCCTTGCAGGACATTTCTAACGCTCCGTTAATCAGTCTGGCGCATGGTCTTGCCTTGATCCTGATCGGTGCAGCAATCCTGACCCTGGGGCACAATCGCTTCTGGTTGATGGCAGGGGCCTTGTCGGGCTTTCTGGTGGTGGGGCCTCTGGTGGCCACCAGCCTCTATGCCGTCAGCCGGGCCATGGAGCGCGGTGAGGTGGCAGACTGGGGTCTGATCCGCCGCACCTGGACGCAGTGGCAGAGCTGCCATGCCACGGGCCGGGGAGGGTACTGGTGCATGGTTCGGTTCGGCGCCTTGCTGGCGCTGGCCGCCACGGGCTGGGTGCTGATTTCGGCATCGCTGATCACTGTGATGTCGCCCGTGCGCGTGCAGACCCTGCAGGATTTCATTGCGCATGTGGTGCTGGCCAGGGATGGTCAGCTATTTGTGCAATGGATGGCTTTGGGCAGCTTTCTGGCTGCTCCGATTTTTGCGTCCAGCGTGGTGGCCATGCCGCTGATGCTGGACAGGCGAGTGACCGTGCGCCAGGCCGTGTTGACCAGTTGGTCCGTGGTGCTGGCCAACCCTGGCCCTATGGCCTTGTGGGCGGCGCTGATTGTGATGTTGACTTTGCTGGGCCTTGGCAGCTATCTGCTGGGGCTGGTGGTTGTGATGCCCCTGCTGGGCCATGCCAGCTGGCACGCCTATCGAGACCTGGTGGATGCCTCTGCATTCCCCGCCAGAGATGACGAGATAGTGCCTGCCGTCTGAGCGCTGCGCGACCAGGGCCTGGCAAAGGCTGTAAGGACCTGGTTGTCGTGATATTCGGATATACGGAAGAACAGCTTGCCCACTTTTTCCTGACCTGGGGCGTGGGCGCCTTCATCTTGTTCATGGTGTTCATCATCCTGCAGCTGGCGCGTCAATCCAAGGCAGGCAAGTTCGGCACCTTTGTGATCTTTCTGGGCCTGGGTGTGGGCTTTGTAGGCTATCTCGCCAAGATCATCATCCAATGGTGGATAGAGAGCCGCTGAGCCGATACATGGGGCGGCCTGACCGGCTCACTACTCGAGCAAGGTCCGCCCCGCAGCGAGAACCTTTCCCCTTCCGAAAAGAAGGGGGAAGGAGCGGTGCCTCAGTGGGTTAACCCGGTTTCACCTGTGCGCGCTTGAGCACTTTTTGCCAGCGGTTCTGCTCGGTGGCGATGAACTGGGCAAACTGCTCCGGCGTGCTGCCAATGGGCTCGGCCGCGTCGCCCTGCAGGCGCTTGAGTGCATCGGGCGCCTTGACGGCCTTGGCGCACTCTGCAGCCAGCTTGTCTACATGGGCGCGAGGCAGGCTGGAAGGGGCCAGCATGCCGTACCACTGGGTCATCTCGAAGCCCGAAAAGCCCTGTTCGGCCACCGTGGGCACATCGGGCAATTGCGGCAGGCGCCTGGTCGAGCCGGTGGCGATGCAGCGCACCTTGCCGGCCTTGATGAAGGGCAGCAGCGCGGCGGCGCCGACCGAGGCAGCATCAAGGCGGCCCGAGAGCAGGTCGGTCATCATGGGGCCGGTGCCGCGGTAGGGCACGTGGAGCATGAAGATGTCGGTCGTCATTTTCAGGTATTCGAATGCCAGATGCCCCGCGCTGCCGTTGCCGGCCGAGCCATAGCTGAGCTTGCCGGGGTTCTTCTTGGCATAGGCCACCAGATCGGCAATGTTCTTGACGGGCAGATCGGGGTGCACCACATAGAGGCTGGGCACCTTGGCCAGCAGGCTCACGGGCACAAAGTCCTTTTTAGGGTCCCAGGGCAGCTTGTCGAAAATATAAGGGTTGACGGCCAGGGTACCGATATGGCCGAGGATGACCGTGCTCTGGTCATCGGCGCGAGCCACCTCCTGCATGGCGATATTGCCCGCAGCGCCGGGCTTGTTGTCCACGAATACGTTCTGGCCTATGGTCTTGGACAGCTCTGCGGCGGTGGAGCGGGCCACGATTTCAGAGCTGCCGCCAGGCGCAAAAGGCACGACAAAGCGAATCGGGCGGCTGGGCCAGCCGTCATCGGCAGCGCGGGCCATGCCGGGCAGCAGGCTGCTGCAGGCCAGGGCTCCGGCGCCGGTCAGCAGATGGCGGCGCGAGATGCTCAGAACTTCGCGAGTGGACTTGTCGAACGTGGATGCCATGTTGTCTCCGTTGCTTTTTGGCTTTTGGCGGCTGAGAGATTGCCTCTTCGGCCATGGTTGCAACTGTGGCTGTCAAATCGCTGTCAAACCTGGTGCAGCAGGACTATCCAGGCATCAGGATTGTGCTGATAGGGTTTGCTCTAGAGCTGCTCACCCTGGTCCATCCGGACCAGTTCGTCGGCTGCCGTTATCCCGCAACGCACCGCGCCTTCCAGCGTCGCCGGGTAGGGCCCATTCAGATAGTCGCCGCAAGCCCAGAGGCCATGGCCCAGCTCCACGCCAGGGCGCTTCACGCCGGGTCGGCAGGCAAATGTGGCGCGCTTTTCAACCACGGTCAGCACAGCTTGAATGTCCTGCCAGCCCAGTTGCTGACGGGCTTGTTCCAGCACCTGCTGCTCCAGGGCTTGGCGGTCCGTGCGGCAGTCGCTGACGACAAAGGCCATCAGGCCTTGCTGGGTGTCATCTGATGGCTGCAGGTGCCCGCGGTCAAACACAAACTGGGCTGGAGCCTGCTTGCCGGGTTGCAGTGCCTGCCAGGGCAGCCCGGCGGTAAGGCGATGGCTGGTGCGCGCATAGACCGTGGCAATGGCCGTGTGCTCCAGCGCCTGCGCGGTCTGTGCCCAGTGCTGGTAAGCCACCGCGTCGCGGGCGGGCAGGCGCTGGTCTTCGGCCGCCAGCAGGGCCAGGCGGACGGCTTCCTGAGGTGGGCAGGCCAGCAGCACGGCATCAAAGCGCGATTGCTCCAGCTCCGCGGCAATGGCTGGATTGGAGCTGCGCAGCAGCCATTGCCGGCCCTGGGGGCTCAGCTCCTGAATGCGGTTGGCCGTATGCACCGCATGGCCGCGGCCTTGCAGCCATTGCGCAGCCGGGATGGGAAAGAGAGCGCCAAGGCCGCAGCGTGGCACCAGAAAGTGCGAGCCGCCCGTGCCCGCGAACAGCGCATCATGCAGCACGCGCAAGAAGATGCTGCCGCTGGCCTGTGCGGCTGGCAGATTGAGGGCCGAAACGCACAGCGGCTCGATGAATTCGTCGAGCAGGCGCATTGGCAAACCGCTGCAGATATCGGCAACGGTTGCAGCCTCTGCGCAGCGAAAGCCCTGAACGCGCCAGCGCAGGGCACGGCCCAGCAGGGCGGCACGTTCGCGTAGCGACCAGCCGTTGGCTGTGGCAATGCCGATCAAGGCGTCCAGCGGCGCCGGCAGGTCGGGGAAGGACAGGCCGTTGCCATCGGCGTAGCGCATGGCCAGTGGCCTGCGCAGCAGGGCTTGCTCTGGCGCCGCGCCCACGACACGCATGAGCCGCAGGCATTCGGCATAGGCGCCGATCAGAATGTGCTGGCCGTTGTCGGCGATGGTGCCGCCCGGCAGCTCCAGATTGCGGGCCCGGCCACCCAGCTGGCGGCCGGCTTCGAAAACCGTGGGCCGATGACCGCTGAGCGAGAGCTGTACTGCGGCAGCCATGCCGGCCCAGCCGCCACCGATGATGGCAACTTGCATGGCGCGCTTACATGCGTCCCAGTGCCTGCATCTTCCAGACCAGCCAGAACTTGCGCAGCGGCGTGAGGCTGATGCGCTGGTGCAGCACCTGGAAGTTCTCGGACTCGATTTCGCGCAGCAGGGTGCGATAGATGCTTGCCATCATCAGGCCGGGCTTTTGTGCGTGGCGGTCGGCATCGGGCAGCAGGCCAAGCGCCTTGTCATACAGACTGTGGGCACGCTCGGCCTGAAAGCGCATCAGCGCCGTGAAGCGATCCGAATACTCGCGCTTGTTGATCTCGTGGGCCTTGACGTCGAACTGCTGAAGCTCGCTGATAGGCAGGTAGATGCGCCCGCGCATGGCATCCTCACCCACGTCGCGGATGATATTGGTCAACTGCAGGGCCTGGCCCAGGGTGTGGGCGTATTCGGTGGTGCGCTCCTCGGTCTGCCCGAAGATGCGGGCGGCAACCTCGCCTACCACGCCGGCGACCAGATGACAGTAGCGCTGCAGACCGGCAAAGTCCAGGTAGCGGGTCTGATCCAGATCCATCTGGCAGCCTTCGATGACGGCCTGCAGATGGCGCTCTTCGATGCCATAGGTCTTGGCGTGAGGCATCAGTGCCTGCATCACGGGATGAGCGGACTGGCTGGTGAATGCCCTGTGCACCTCGGTCTTCCACCAGGCCAGCTTGGTGGCTGCCACGCCGGGGTCCGTGACCTCGTCCACCACGTCATCCACTTCGCGGCAGAAAGCATAGAAAGCCGTGATGGCGGCGCGGCGCTCCTTGGGCAAGAAGAGGAAGGCGTAATAGAAGCTGCTGCCCGAAGAAGCGGCTTTGTCTTGGACGTACTGATCCGGATTCATAGGGGGAGCATTGTCCCATGACGAGGGCGGTTGGCCGACACAACAGTGAAATGCGCGGCATGCGCCTAGTCAGACTTCAAATTCAATAGCGACTTGCGTGGGTCCACCAAGGGATAGGGGCTATCTGTTCGCTCGCATGCGCACGGCTTTCCAGAGCATGGCGACCATGTCGAGCTTGCCCAGTTTGATGCGCTGATAGAGGTTGCGCCCCTGCATGGCGTCCAGTCTGTCCAGAATGCGCAGACCGCCTTGCACGACCAGGCGCAGCTCCCAGCCCGTGCGGCCGGGCAACTGATGTACCAGGGGCGCGCCATGGTGCATGAGGCTGCGGGCCTGGCGGTTGAGCTCGTCGAGCAGGGACTGCAGCTCTGGCGTCAATGCCGCTGCGTCCGGCTTGATGGCGCTGCGCGCAATGCCGTGGCGGGCCAGGTCGGCATCAGGCAGGTAGTGGCGCTGGCGCGGCAAGTCCTGGCTCAGGTCCTGCCAGAAGTTGATCAACTGCAGCGCGGTGCAGATGGCGTCGCTCTGGATCAGTGCCTTGGCGTTGGCCACGCCATACAGATGCAGCAGCAGGCGACCGACCGGGTTGGCTGAGCGGCGGCAATAGTCCAGCAACTGAGCCATATCGCTGTAGCGGTCCTGGGCGGCCGTCATGCGCACGTCCTGTTCGAAGGCGCTGAGCAGGTCGGACAGCAAGGGCTTGGGCAGACCATGGGCCTGGACCTGGACTGCCAGCGGGCCAAAGATATGCGGCCAGGCGGTGCGCATCAGCATGGCGGCTTCGCTGGCGCTGCCCAGCTGCTGCAGATCGGCCGCATATTGCTGCAGCTGTGCGAGGCGCTGCTCGGTGCCATGCTGGCCCTCGTCGGCCAGATCGTCGGCGGTGCGCGCAAAGTGGTAGATGGCGGCGATGGGCGCACGCAGTCGTGGCGGGCACAGCCAGGAGGCGACAGGGAAATTTTCGTAGTGGGTGATGCTGGCCGGCGCGTTGGCGGCGGGGCTCGCTGAGGGCATATGGTTCACGCCACGTATTGTGGACCGGGTGGACTTGCCGGCTGGCGACAGCCCATAAAAAGACGACGCAAAAGCGCACGTGCGTGCACAATCAGCGCTGACTTTGGTGCAGCGGCCTGCCCGGCAGCTGCGCTTTTCCTATTTTTACAAGCCCAGAACACCATGGCTGTTTCGTCTTCTCGTCGTTTTGCAATGTTGTCTTTGTCACACCGGCCTGCCGCGCCCTTGCTGGCGTTGTCCATAGTGGCGGCTGCGGCCATGCTGTCGGCATGCTCCAAGAAAGAGGCCGCGCCCGAGCCGGTGCGCGCAGTCAAGCTGGTGACCGTGGGTGAGGGGCCGATCGAATCTGCCCAGGAATACTCGGGTGATGTGCGGGCCCGTGTGGAGTCTCGCCTCGGCTTTCGCGTGGCGGGCAAGATCACCAGGCGCGAGGTGGAACTGGGCCAGCATGTGAAGGTCGGACAGGTGCTGGCGCGACTGGATGCGCGCGATTACCAGCTCAGCGCCGATGCCGCGCGTGCCCAGCTGGCCTCGGCCACCACGCAGCGCGATCTGGCCGAGGCCAATGCCAAGCGTTTTCGCACGCTGCGCGCCCAGAACTTCATCAGCGCCGCGGAGATGGAGCGCTACGAGGCCAATCTGAAGGCTGCCCAGGCCTCGCTCGATCAGGCCCGTGCCCAGCTCTCGAGCCGGTCCAATCAGGAGAACTACACCCAGTTGCAGGCCGATGCCGATGGCGTGGTCACCGCCGTGGAGGCTGAACCCGGTCAGGTGGTTGCGGCCGGCACGCCCGTGGTGAGGATTGCCCAGGACGGCGCGCGCGATGCGGTGTTCAGCGTGCCCGAGGACCGGCGCAGTGCCATCAAGCCGGGCCAGGGCGTGAAGGTGCGTCCCTGGTCGGATGAGTCGCGCATGATCAACGCACAGGTGCGTGAGGTGGCGGCCAGTGCCGACCCAGCCACACGCACCTATGTGGTCAAGGCTGCGCTGCAAGGTACGGACCTGCCTGCATTGGGCGCGACCGTGCATGTCATGCCCGAGGGCATGGGTGTGAGCCGCGAAGCCATGGGCAGCCAGGTCATCAAGTTGCCAACCACGGCCTTGCGCCAGGAGGGCGGTAATGGTCAGGGTACGGCCGTCTGGCTCTATGACGCGGCCAGCAGCTCGGTGAAGCTGCAGCCGGTGCAGATTACCAGCGCCGACGGTAATGAGGCGGTGATTGCCTCGGGTCTGCAACCTGGTATGCAGGTGGTGGCCACGGGCGCCCATGTGCTGACCCCTGGGCAGAAGGTGACGGTATATCGCGATAAGTATGCAAAGCCGCTGCAGGGCTCTGCATCAAATCAGCCGAAAACGCAGGCAGGTAAAGCGCAGGATGCTCATGAATCAGGTGTGGGTCAGCCTGCGGTGGCTGCGGAGGCGGGCAAATGAGCGGCGCTGGACACAAGAAGACCAGTGGCGCGCATTTCAATTTGTCTCGCTGGGCGCTCGATCATGTGGCGCTGACACGCTATTTCATAGTCGTGCTGATGCTGCTGGGCTTTACGGCCTTCTTCCAGCTGGGCCAGGACGAGGATCCTCCGTTCACCTTCCGCGCCATGGTCATTCGCACTTACTGGCCCGGCGCGACTGCCGAGCAGGTGGCTCAGCAGGTGACGGACAAGATCGAGCGAACGCTGCAGGAGGTGCCTTATGCCGACAAGATCAGCAGCTATTCCAAGCCCGGCGAGTCGCAGGTCATCTTCCAGGTCAAGGACTACTCTCCCCCCAAGGAAGTGCCGCAGCTCTGGTATACGGTGCGCAAGAAAGTGGGGGACATGCGTTACACCCTGCCGCAGGGCGTGCAGGGGCCGTTCTTCAACGACGATTTCGGCGATGTCTATGGCGTGATCTATGCGCTGCAGGCCAAGGGCTTCAGCTATGCCGAGCTCAAGACCCTGGCCGACGATGTGCGTCAGCAACTGCTGCAGGTGCCCGATGTGGCCAAGGTTGAGCAGTTCGGCGTGCAGGACGAAAAGGTCTATGTGGAGCTGTCGCACCGCGCCACGCAGATGGGGCTGAACCTCAAGCAGGTGCTCGATCAGCTCAACCAGCAAAATGCCGTGGCATCGGCCGGTACCTTGCAGACGCCGGCTGAAACCATTGTGTTGCGTGTGCAAGGTCAGTTCAACGATCTGGAGCAACTGCGTGCCATGCCCATCATCGGCCAGGGCGGAGCGCAGTTCAGGCTGGGCGACATCGCCGAGGTGCGTCGCGGCTATGCCGACCCGGCCAATGTCATGGTGCGCTTTCAGGGCGAGCCTACGGTGGCGCTGGGAGTGTCCATGGTCAAGGGCGGCGACATCATTGCCTTGGGCAAGGCGCTGACGCAGGCCACGGAGCGCATCGCCAAAAGCCTGCCCGTGGGCGTGACGCTGAGCAATATGCAGAACCAGCCCAAGGCGGTGGCGGATTCGGTCAGCGAGTTTCTCCAGGTGCTGATCGAGGCTGTGGTCGTGGTGTTGGCCGTGAGCTTTCTGAGTCTGGGTCTGCACAAGCGCCCGGGGCAGCATCCGCTGTGGAAGCGCTGGTATATCGACCCGCGCCCCGGGCTGGTGGTGGGAATCACCATTCCGCTGGTGCTCGCCGCAACCTTCCTGGCTATGTGGTACTGGAATATCGGTCTGCACAAGGTGTCGCTGGGCTCGCTCATCATTGCGCTGGGCCTGCTGGTGGACGACGCCATCATTGCCGTGGAGATGATGGTGCGCAAGATGGAGGAGGGCTACGACAAGTACCGTGCCGCCACCTTTGCCTATGAAATCACCTCCAAGCCCATGCTGACCGGCACGCTGATCACGGCAGCGGGCTTTCTGCCCATCGGCATGGCCAAGTCCATGACGGGTGAATACACCTTCGCCATCTTTGCGGTGACGGTGATTGCGCTGGTGCTCAGCTGGTTTGCATCGGTGTACTTCGTGCCCTATCTGGGCCTGCTGCTGCTCAAGAAGCCGCCGCATGCCGCCAAGCTGCCGCCCGAAGTGGCATCCGGTGAGGTCTCGGCCGAAGAAGCGGGCATCAACACCAATGCAGGTGAACATGAGCTGTTCGATACGCCGTTCTACAACCGTTTTCGCCGCATGGTGAACTGGTGTGTGCAGCACCGCTGGCTGACGATTGGCGCGACGGTGCTAGTGTTCGTGCTGGGTCTGGCGGGCATGGGCAAGGTGCAGCAGCAGTTCTTCCCAGATTCCAGCCGCCCAGAAGTACTCGTCGATATATGGTTCCCCGAGGGCACGTCCTTGCAGGCCAACAAGGAAGTGACGCTGCGCGTGGAAAAGCGCTTTTTGCAGCTCGACGGAGTGGAGTCCGTCAGCGAGTGGATAGGCTCTGGAGCACCGCGTTTCTATCTGCCGCTGGACCAGGTGTTTCCGCAGAACAACGTCTCCCAGTTCATTCTGGTGGCCAAAGACCTGAAGGCGCGCGAGGAAATCCGTAGGCAGTTGCCGGCGCTGATGGCCGAGGAATTCCCCGAGGTGCGGGCGCGCTCCAAGCTGCTGCCCAACGGGCCGCCCGTGCAATATCCGGTGCAGTTCCGTGTCATGGGTTCGGACCCCGCCAAGCTGCGCACCTACGCCGATGAAGTCAAGGCGCTCATGCAGGCCAATGCCGATATGCGTGGCGTGAACGATAACTGGAACGAGTCCGTCAAGGTCATCCGCCTGCAGGTCGATCAGGACAAGGCGCGTGCCCTGGGTGTGACCAGCCAGTCGATCGCCGAAGCCACGGGCATGAACTTCAGCGGCACCACAGTGGGGCAGTTCCGTGAAGGCGACAAGCTGATCGATATCGTGATGCGCCCGCCCAAGCAGGACCGCGATGCAATTACCGATATCGCGGGTGTCTATGTCACCACGGCAAACGGGCAGTCCATTCCGCTCACGCAGATTGCCAAGCCCGTCATGGTCTGGGAGCCGGGTGTGATGTGGCGCGAAAAGCGAAACTTCGCGATTACCGTTCAAGGCGATGTGCGCGAAGGCCTGCAAGGTGCAACGCTGACCAACGAGCTGTTGCCGCAGTTGCGCAAGATGGAGGCTGGCTGGCATGCTGCAGGCGACACCGGCTATCGCATCGAGGTGGCTGGTGCCGTGGAGGAAAGCTCCAAGGGGTCGGGTGCCATCGTGGCAGGAGTCCCGGTGCTGCTTTTCCTGACTTTCACCCTGCTCATGTTGCAGCTGCGCAGCGTCAGCCGTTCGCTGCTGGTGTTTATTACCGGTCCGCTAGGCATTCCTGGTGTGGCTGCGGCCTTGCTGCTGCTGAATCGCCCCTTTGGCTTTGTGGCACTGCTGGGCGTTGTGGCTTTGATGGGCATGATTCAGCGCAATTCGGTCATCCTGATCGATCAGATCGAGAGCGGACGTGCTCAGGGTGTGCCGGCCTGGGACGCGATTGTGGAGGCTGCCGTGCATCGGCTGCGTCCCATCGTGCTGACCGCAGCAGCTGCCGTGCTGGCCATGATTCCGCTGTCGCGCAGCGTGTTCTGGGGGCCCATGGCTGTGGCCATCATGGGCGGTCTGATTGTGGCGACCGTGCTGACCTTGCTGGCTTTGCCCGCCATGTATGCGGCGGCTTTTCGCATCAGAAAGGACACAGCCTGAGCCTGTTTTGCGCGAAAGAGCGCCGGTTTTGCGGCTAGAATCTGCGTCTTGACCTCAGTAAGCGTAAATTTGCGCATTGCTGACCGCGCGGGTGGCGAAATTGGTAGACGCACCAGGTTTAGGTCCTGACGGTGGCAACACCGTGCCGGTTCGAGTCCGGCTCCGCGCACCAGATACAGGCACTCTCTGCTGCCCAAGCCCGTAACCCCAAGCCGTTACGGGCTTTTTCTTTTCCTGCCTTGCTTTGCAGGCGCGGCGTCAGCTTTTAAGGCAAACCCCTGTAGGGCGATGGCGGAGCCTGCGCGGCGCCTCGTTATAATGGTCGGCTTCGCCTGTTCCTGATTTGAACAAATGCCTGGCGTCAGACGCTGGGGCAAATGACCGGGGCAGGCTCTGGAAATTTGTGGTGCCGCATGTCGTTGGGTATGCGCGCACTGTGACTTTGCGCAATACGGTGCGGGTTGCTTGGCAATCTGCACGGTCCTCATCCCTCTTAGGAAAAATCATGGCCGTTAACGTTGAAACTCTTGAAAAGCTCGAGCGCAAGATCACGCTGAGCGTGCCCCTGTCTGCGATCCAGTCTGAAGTTGATGCTCGCCTGAAGAAGGTGGCACGCACCGTGAAGATGGACGGCTTCCGTCCTGGCAAGGTGCCCATGAGCGTTGTGGCTCAGCGTTATGGCTACTCCGTGCAATACGAAGTGCTGAACGACAAGGTGGGCGAGGCTTTTGCCGCTGCCGTGAACGAAGCCGATCTGCGTGTTGCCGGTCAGCCCAAGATCACCGAGAAGGAAGGCGCTCCCGAAGGCGAAGCACAATTCGATGCCGTGTTTGAAGTCATGCCTGAAGTCAAGATCGGCGATCTGACTGCAGCCGAAGTGGAAAAGCTGTCCACCAGCGTGGACGACGCAGCCATCGACAAGACCGTGGACATTCTGCGCAAGCAGCGTCGCACCTTCACCGAGCGCGCTGCCGGTGAAGCAGCCGTGGACGGCGACCGCGTGACTGTGGACTTCGAAGGCAAGATTGACGGCGAGACTTTCTCCGGCGGCAAGGCTGAAGACTTCCAGTTCCTGGTCGGCGAAGGCCAGATGCTCAAGGAATTCGAAGACGCAACCCGCGGCATGAAGGCTGGCGAGTCCAAGACTTTCCCTCTGGCCTTCCCTGCTGACTACCACGGCGCCGATGTGGCTGGCAAGACCGCCGACTTCCTGGTGACCGTCAAGAAGGTGGAAGCTCCCAACCTGCCCGAAGTGAACGAAGAGTTCGTCAAGACTCTGGGTGTGGACGGCGGCTCTGTTGAAGCCCTGCGCGACGACATCAAGAAGAACCTGGAGCGCGAAGTGAAGTTCCGCGTTCAAGGCCGCAACAAGCAAGCCGTGATGGACGCCCTGGTGTCCGTGGCCGAGCTGGATCTGCCCAAGGCTTCCGTGCAAGCTGAAGTGGGCCGCCTGCTGGAAGGCGCACGCGCCGAACTGGAACAGCGCGGCATCAAGGACGCAGCCAAGGCTGAAATCCCTGAAGACATCTTCCTGCCCCAAGCCGAGCGTCGCGTGCGTCTGGGCCTGGTGGTGGCCGAGCTGGTCAAGACCAACAACCTGCAAGCCACTGCCGAACAGATCAAGGCTCATGTGGAAGAGCTGGCATCCAGCTACGAGAAGCCCGAAGACGTGGTGCGCTGGTACTTCGGCGACCGCAATCGTCTGGCTGAAGTGGAAGCCGTTGTGATCGAAAACAACGTGACCGAGTTCGTTCTGGGCAAGGCCAAGGTGACCGACAAGGCCGTTTCCTTCGACGAGCTGATGGGTCAAGCCTAAGGGCTGGATCTTTTGTCGGTGCTTGCCCTAGGCGAGTTCCGATAACTTGAATTGCGGGGCTTGTGCTTTTGCGCGCAAGCCCCATTTTCTTTTCAGAATGCGGCTACAGTAGGCGCATAGCACTGGAGAAAACATGAGCGCATTGGATACATTGGGTTTGGGCATGGTGCCCATGGTCATTGAACAGTCGGGTCGCGGTGAGCGCTCCTATGACATTTATTCGCGTCTGCTCAAGGAGCGCGTGATTTTCCTGGTGGGCGAGGTTAACGATCAGACCGCCAACCTGGTGGTAGCCCAGTTGTTGTTCCTGGAAAGCGAAAATCCTGACAAGGACATTTCCTTCTATATCAACTCCCCCGGCGGCAGCGTGACGGCAGGCATGGCGATTTTTGACACCATGAACTTCATCAAGCCTGATGTCTCGACGCTGTGCACCGGCATGGCGGCGAGCATGGGCGCTTTCCTGCTGTCGGCCGGAGCCAAGGGCAAGCGCTATGCACTGCCCAATGCCCAGGTCATGATTCACCAGCCTCTGGGCGGTGCACGTGGTCAGGCGACCGAAATCGAAATTCATGCCCGCGAAATCATCAAGACCCGCGAGCGCCTGAACAAAATACTCGCCGAGCGTACCGGTCAGCCCCTGGAAAAGATTCAGAACGACACCGAGCGCGACTATTTCCTTTCCGCCGATGAGGCTAAGGAATACGGCCTGGTCGACCAGGTAATCAGCAAGCGTTCCTGAAATGCATAGCACCGAGTCTCATGTCTGATTGGGATTGCGGGTGCTGGCAATGAAAAACCTGGGAGCTGCTGACTGGCTCCCGGGGCTTGCTCGGCGGCGTTTGTCCCTGATGGCCTACGCCGCCTTGTCTTTGGTTATCATTAATTTTCGTTTTTTCGTAACGAGGCACAGCCCCCATGGCCGATAAAAAAGGCTCTTCCACCGAAAAGAATTTGTATTGCACCTTCTGCGGCAAAAGCCAGCACGAGGTCAAGAAGCTGATCGCCGGCCCGTCCGTGTTCATCTGCGACGAGTGCATCGACTTGTGCAATGAGATCATTCGCGACGAACAGCCTGCCGCCGACGCCAAGGAAGGTCGCGGCGATCTGCCTACGCCCGCCGAAATCAAGGCCAATCTCGACAACTATGTGATCGGTCAGGAGCAGGCCAAGCGCACGCTGGCCGTGGCGGTCTACAACCACTACAAGCGCCTGAACCACAAGGACAAGGCCGGCAAGGACGATGTGGAGCTCAGCAAGAGCAATATCTTGCTGATCGGTCCCACGGGTTCGGGCAAGACCTTGCTGGCCCAGACGCTGGCGCGTCAGCTCAATGTGCCATTCGTGATGGCCGATGCCACCACGCTGACCGAGGCTGGCTATGTGGGCGAGGACGTCGAGAACATCATTCAGAAGCTGCTGCAAAGCTGTGAGTACGATGTCGAGCGTGCTCAGCGCGGTATTGTCTACATTGACGAGATCGACAAGATCTCCCGCAAGTCGGACAACCCCAGCATCACGCGTGACGTCTCGGGTGAGGGCGTGCAGCAGGCTCTGCTCAAGCTGATCGAAGGCACGATGGCCAGCATTCCTCCCCAGGGTGGACGCAAGCATCCGAACCAGGATTTTCTGCAGATCGACACCACCAATATCCTGTTCATCTGCAGCGGTGCGTTCGCTGGACTGGAAAAAGTCATCGAGAACCGCACCGAGGCTTCAGGCATAGGCTTTGGCGCTACCGTCAAGAGCAAGAAGCAGCGCTCCATCTCGGAGATGTTCCTCGAGATCGAGCCTGAAGATCTGATCAAGTTCGGCATCATTCCGGAGCTGGTGGGTCGTATGCCCGTGGTGACGGCACTGGCCGAACTCAGCGAAGAGGCATTGGTGCAGATCCTGACCGAGCCCAAGAATGCGCTGGTCAAGCAGTACAGCAAGCTGCTGGCCATGGAGGGTGTGGAGTTGGAGATCCGCCCTGCGGCCCTGAAGGCGATCGCCCGCAAGGCCCTGGCTCGCAAGACCGGTGCCCGTGGCCTGCGCTCCATCGTCGAGCAGGCGCTGATCAGCACCATGTTCGAGTTGCCGACCGCCGAGAATGTGGAAAAGGTAGTGGTGGAAGAAGCCACCATTGAAGACGGCAAGGAGCCGCTGCTGGTTTACCGCGAAGCGGCCAAAAAGGCCTGATACTGTGCTTGCGTGCAAGGCGGGCCCTCCAATGGGCTCGTTTTGTCGCCTGCGGCTGAAAGGCAATGCCCCTGAGGCGGCAAAAACAATTTGCCCCCAGGGGTTGAAATACACCGGTAAGCGGACCATCTACCGCTGAGAAACCGAGGATACCTATGTCTGGACAAACCCCTTTGCCTTCTACCGAGCTGGACCTGCCACTGCTGCCGCTGCGCGATGTGGTGGTGTTTCCGCATATGGTGATTCCGCTGTTCGTGGGGCGTGCCAAGAGCATCAAGGCTCTGGAGCTGGCCATGGAAGGCGACCGCCGCATCATGCTGGTGGCGCAGAAGACGGCCTCCAAGGACGAGCCTGCAGCGGAAGACATGTTTGATGTGGGCTGTGTCTCCACCATCTTGCAGATGCTCAAGCTGCCCGACGGCACCGTGAAGGTGCTGGTGGAAGGCCAGCAGCGCGCGCTGGTCAAGCAGGTTGCCGACGAAGAGTCTCACTTCACGGCATCTGTGACGCCCGTGGAGCCCGAAGGCGATGCCCATGAGCAAAGCGAAATCGAAGCGTTGCGCCGTGCCGTGACCCAGCAGTTTGACCAGTACGTCAAACTCAACAAGAAAATTCCTCAGGAAATCCTGACTTCGATCGCCAGCATCGACGATGCCGGTCGCCTGACGGACACCATTGCGGCGCACCTGCCTCTCAAGCTCGAGAGCAAGCAGGCGGTGCTGGATCTGGTGGACATCAAGGAGCGTCTGGAAAACCTGTTCGAGCAACTCGAGCGCGAAGTTGACATCCTCAACGTCGACAAGCGCATCCGTGGCCGCGTCAAGCGCCAGATGGAGAAAAACCAGCGCGACTTCTATCTGAATGAGCAGGTCAAGGCCATTCAGAAGGAGCTGGGCGAGGGTGAAGACGGTGCCGACATCGAGGAGATCGAGAAAAAGATCAAGCTCGCCAAGATGCCTGCCGATGCTCGCAAAAAGGCTGAGGCCGAGCTCAAGAAGCTCAAGCTGATGTCGCCCATGTCGGCTGAAGCTTCGGTGGTGCGCAACTACATCGAAGTGCTGACTGGACTGCCCTGGAGCAAGAAGACCAAGATCAAGCACAATCTGGCGAATGCCGAGGAAGTGCTGAACGAAGATCACTTCGGCCTGGAAAAGGTCAAGGACCGCATTCTTGAGTATCTTGCCGTGCAGCAGCGTGTGGACAAGGTCAAGGCGCCCATTCTGTGCCTGGTGGGTCCTCCCGGCGTGGGCAAGACCTCGCTGGGGCAGTCCATTGCCAAGGCCACAGGACGCAAGTACGTGCGCATGGCGCTGGGCGGCATGCGAGACGAGGCGGAAATTCGCGGTCACCGCCGTACCTATATTGGCGCCATGCCCGGCAAGGTGCTGCAGAGCCTGGAGAAGGTCGGTACGCGTAATCCTCTGTTCCTGTTGGACGAAATCGACAAGCTGGGCATGGACTTCCGTGGCGATCCTTCGAGCGCGCTGCTGGAAGTGCTGGACCCCGAGCAGAACAACAAGTTTGGTGACCACTACGTGGAGGTCGACTTCGACCTGTCCGACGTGATGTTTG
Organism: Comamonas sp. A23; assembly: GCF_004522605.1. Classification (NCBI taxonomy): domain Bacteria; kingdom Pseudomonadati; phylum Pseudomonadota; class Betaproteobacteria; order Burkholderiales; family Comamonadaceae; genus Comamonas; species Comamonas sp. A23. The sequence goes on along the minus strand of NZ_RSDT01000009.1, from coordinate 183,342 downwards.
TGGCGACCTCCAACTCCATGAACATTCCCTCGGCCTTGCTGGATCGCATGGAGGTGATTCGTCTGTCGGGCTATACCGAAGACGAAAAGACCAATATTGCCATCCGCTATCTGCTGCCCAAGCAGATCACCAACAACGGCGTGAAGGACGGCGAGCTGGAAGTGACCGAAGCCGCGATTCGTGACATCGTGCGCTACTACACCCGCGAAGCGGGCGTGCGTTCGCTTGAGCGCGAGCTGTCCAAGATTTGCCGCAAGGTGGTCAAGGGCTTGCAACTTGGCAAGCTTCAGCCCAAGGTGGAGGTGAATGCCGACAACCTCAATGAATATCTGGGCGTGCGCAAGTTCAGCTATGGCCGTGCCGAGCATGCCAATCAGGTGGGGCAGGTTGTGGGTCTGGCCTGGACTGAAGTCGGCGGCGATCTGCTGACCATCGAAGCCGCCACCATGCCAGGCAAGGGCGTCATTACGCGCACAGGTTCTCTGGGCGATGTGATGAAGGAGTCGGTCGAAGCTGCTCGCACCGTGGTGCGTAGTCGCGCTCGTTTGCTTGGTATCAAGGATGAAGCCTTCGAGAAAAAGGACATCCATGTGCACGTGCCTGACGGCGCTACACCCAAGGATGGCCCCAGCGCCGGTGCTGCGATGACGACAGCTTTTGTCTCGGCTCTCACTGGCATTCCCGTGCGAGCTGATGTGGCCATGACCGGTGAAATCACCTTGCGCGGTGAAGTCACGGCGATCGGCGGCCTCAAGGAAAAGCTGCTGGCTGCTCTGCGTGGCGGCATCAAGACCGTGCTCATTCCTGAAGAGAATGCCAAGGATTTGCAGGACATTCCCGATAATGTGAAGAGCGGTCTGGAAATCGTTCCTGTGAAATGGATCGATCAGGTTCTCAAGGTGGCGCTGGAGCGCGTGCCGGATCCCTTGACTGAGGAGGCTGTAGCTGCCGTGGCGTCCACCGATGCCAAGCCGGTAGAGGCGGCCATCAAGCATTGATGCTTGTTTTGTGAAAATTGTGGCGTTTTTTCTGGGAGAGCTCAGAACTGAGCTACAATTCATCCATCGCAGCAAACAACGTTGTACAATGTTGGGCTTCGGTAGATATGCGGGAATAGCTCAGTTGGTAGAGCGATACCTTGCCAAGGTATAGGTCGACGGTTCGAACCCGTTTTCCCGCTCCAGGTTTTCAGAATCTGTAGCAATACAGGTTCGCATCAAAAAGTGAAAGCTTTTTGAATGCGGGAATAGCTCAGTTGGTAGAGCGATACCTTGCCAAGGTATAGGTCGACGGTTCGAACCCGTTTTCCCGCTCCAGGTTTTCAGAACCTGTAGCAATACAGGTTCTCATCAGAAGGCGAAGGCTTTTTGAATGCGGGAATAGCTCAGTTGGTAGAGCGATACCTTGCCAAGGTATAGGTCGACGGTTCGAACCCGTTTTCCCGCTCCAGGTTTTCAGAACCTGTAGCAATACAGGTTCGCATCAGAAGGCGAAGGCTTTTTGAATGCGGGAATAGCTCAGTTGGTAGAGCGATACCTTGCCAAGGTATAGGTCGACGGTTCGAACCCGTTTTCCCGCTCCAGGTTTTTGTGATAGCGGCGCGATAGCAAAGCGGTTATGCCCCGGATTGCAAATCCGGTTAGACCAGTTCGACTCTGGTTCGCGCCTCCAAACTTGTGGCACAAGCCCTGCAGATGAAAGTCTGCAGGGCTTTTTGCTTTGGGCGCTTGATGCCGAAAGGCTCTATGTGCCAGCCTGCCTTGCAGGCTGGGCGCCGAATCTGCGTCACCCGATCGTGCATCTCGGTATGAAAAAGCCCAGGGCATGCCTGGGCAACTAGGAGAAGGCTGGCGCGTCGCCTGCTTTCAGACGGATTCGGCTACTTTGACAGACTGGCGCAATGTTCTGGCAGCCTCCACCATGTGCTGCAGTGCAGGAATCACTTCTGCCCACTGGCGCGTCTTGAGGCCGCAGTCAGGGTTGACCCAAAGGCGGTCCGTGGGAATGCGTTTTGCGGCTTTTTGCATGAGCTCCACGATGCCTGCCTTGGTGGGAATATTGGGGGAGTGGATATCATAGACGCCCGGACCGATCTCATTGGGGTAATCGAAGTGCTCGAAGGCCTCCAGCAACTCCATGTCCGAGCGCGAAGTCTCTATGGTGATCACATCGGCGTCCATGGCTGCAATCGAAGCAATGATGTCGTTGAACTCCGAATAGCACATATGAGTGTGAATCTGGGTTTCATCGGCAACGCCATTGGCGCTGATGCGGAAGGACTCCACGGCCCAGTGCAGATATTCCTTCCATTGTGATTTGCGCAATGGCAAGCCCTCGCGCAATGCAGCCTCGTCGATCTGGATCACACGCACGCCGGCTCTTTCCAGATCCAGCACTTCCGCGCGAATCGCCAGAGCCAGCTGATAGCAGGATGTGGCGCGCGGCTGGTCATCGCGCACGAATGACCAGTTCAGGATGGTGACCGGGCCTGTCAGCATTCCTTTCATGGGTTTGCGGGTCAAGGACTGGGCGTACTGGATCCATTCCGTCGTCATCGCCTTGGGGCGGCTGATGTCGCCGAACAGAATGGGCGGCTTGACGCAGCGTGAGCCATAGGACTGCACCCAGCCGAACTGGCTGAATGCATAACCGTCGAGTTGCTCGCCAAAATATTCGACCATGTCATTGCGCTCGGCCTCGCCATGCACCAGAACGTCCAGCCCCAGAGCCTCCTGCTCTCGCACGCAGCGTTCAATCTCGGCGCGCATGGTGCCTTGGTAGCGGGCGAATTCCAGGCGACCGGCCTTGAATTCGCTGCGTGCCTGGCGGATCTCTGCCGTCTGGGGAAAAGAGCCGATGGTGGTGGTCGGGAAGGCTGGCAGCTTGAGCAGCCGGGCTTGCTTCGGAGAGCGCGCTTCGTAGCTGCTCTGGCGTTGGCCCAACTGGGAGCTGATCTGCTTGACCGCAGCTTGCACGGCAGGGTTGTGGACGCGATGCGATGTGCGGCGCGCGGCCAGAGCAGAAGCGTTGTCGGCCAATTCGGCTGTGACAGCATCTCGGCCATCGCGCAAAGCCTTGCCCAGCACGCGTAGCTCATCCAGTTTTTGCAGAGCATAGGCCAGCCAGGATTTGATGTCGGCATCCAACTTTTGTTCGCTGTTCAGATCCACGGGTACATGCAGCAAGGAGCAGGATGGCGCAATCCAGAGACGGTCGCCTAGGCGCTCTGCCAGCGGCTCCACCCAGTCCAGCACGGCATTCAGATCGGTTTTCCAGATATTGCGGCCGTTGATCACGCCCAGAGACAGCACCTTGTGCGCGGGCAGCAGCCCCAGCAACTGTTGCACATCGTCCTGGCCGTTGATGGCATCGATGTGCAGGCCGGCTACGGGCAGGTTTGCTGCCAGATATTTGTTTTCAGCCAACTGGCCGAAATAGGTCGCCAGCAGCAGCTTGACCCTGCAGCTCTTGAGGTGGTGGTAAGCAGTGTTGAACGCATGTTGCCAGTCGGCATCGAGTTCGGTGACCAGGATGGGCTCATCCATCTGCACCCATTCCACACCCTGGGTCGCCAGCGCATCCAGTAGTTGGGCATAGACGGGCAGCAGCCGCTGCAGCAGCTCCAGCTTGCTGGTGCCGTCCTTGGCCTTGCCCAGCGCCAGATAGGTGACGGGGCCTATGAGGACGGGTTTGGCCTGGATGCCTTGTGTCCTGGCTTCGGCCAGTTGTTCCAGCAGGCGCGACGCATCGAGCTTGAATTCGGTGGTCGAGCTTAACTCGGGCACGATGTAGTGGTAGTTGGTGTCAAACCACTTGGTCATCTCGGCTGCGGCGATGCCAGCGCAGCAGTGGGTGTGGCCGGTACTAGGGGATTCGGTCGCGACCGCCGAACGACCACGGGCCACACGAAAGTAGTTGTCCAGCGCATCGCCTTCAAAGCCTTGCACCCGTTCGGGCAGATTGCCCAGCGTAAAGCTCATGTCCAGTACTTGGTCGTAGAACGCGAAGTCACCCACAGGCACCCAGTCCAGCTCTTGCTGCGCGGTCCAGTGGCGTTGGCGCAGCTCGGCGCCCAGCGCCTTGAGCGCATCGCGCGAGGTCTCGCCTCTCCAGTAGGACTCCAGCGCAAACTTCAGTTCGCGCTTTGCGCCGATGCGAGGAAAGCCCAGGTTGTGAATAGTCGTCATGCAGAAATCCAGTCTTGTGATCTTCGGCCCATGGCCAGAGTGGCTCGGGTCAGCGGACTGGATGTTCCTGGAATCGATACATGAAGTAAAATGGTTGTTTCTCATGTATCCATGAATTGTGTTCACAGATGATTGAGCGTATCCATCTCGCCATCGTGCAAGAGGTTGAAAAACAAGGTTCTTTGACTGCGGCAGCTGATGTGCTGTGCGTCACACAGTCCGCCCTGAGCCACAGCATGAGAAAGCTGGAAGCCCAACTCGGCACCGATGTCTGGTTGCGTGAAGGGCGCAGCCTGCGCCTGACGCAGGCGGGTCAATACCTGCTGGCAGTGGCCAATCGCGTGCTGCCTCAGCTGGATCTGGCCGAGTCGCGTTTGCAGCAATTTGCTCTGGGAGAGCGCGGCAGCTTGCGCATCGGCATGGAATGCCATCCCTGCTACCAGTGGCTGCTGAAAATCGTCTCACCCTATCTGGCCGCCTGGCCCGACGTGGATGTGGACGTGAAGCAGAAGTTCCAGTTTGGCGGCATCGGTGCGCTGTTCGGCTATGAGATCGACATGCTGGTCACGCCCGATCCGTTGTTCAAGCCGGGTCTGCATTTCGAGCCCGTTTTTGACTATGAGCAGGTGCTGGTCGTGGCTGCGGATCACGCCTTGGCCCGGGTCGACCATGTCAAGCCCGGCGATCTGTCTCGCGAGGTGCTGATTACCTATCCCGTGGCCGTGGATCGGCTCGACATCTATACCCGGTTTTTACTACCCAAAGGCATTGCCCCCAGGCGCCATAAAACCATAGAGACCACCGACATCATGATGCAGATGGTCGCCAGCGGGCGGGGCGTCGCGGCTCTGCCGCGCTGGCTGGCTCTGGAATATGCCGAAAAGATGGCAGTCGTACCCGTGAAGCTGGGCAGCAAGGGCATAGCCAAGCAAATCTACCTCGGCGCGCGTGAGGCAGAGTTGCATACCGACTATCTGCAGGCCTTTATTGCGCTGGCACGAGCACCTGGTCTGGCTCTGCCGGCTGCCGCATCCGCGCAGGACGACTCTTGAGAAGAGCGGCAGCCGACGGCTAAATAAGCAATAGCGGCTGACTCACATGTTGATGGCCGTCATGCCCGGTGCGGATGCACGGTCGGCTTGCCGTCCGGCTTGCACGCCCCACAGCCACATGGCGCCGCCCGCCAGCAGCGTCAGCACAAACGATTGCTGTGCGCCCCAGTGGTCTATCAGCCAGCCGGCAGCGGCAGCGCCCAGGGCCACACCGCTGGCGAGGCCAGTCAGCAGCCAGGTCATGCCCTCGGTCAGTCGGTTTGCTTGTACCTGCTGCTCCACCAGACTCATGGCCACGGTAATCGTCGGGCCAAAGGTAATGCCTGCCAGCAGAACGGCCAGCGTCAGTGCCGTCAGATTGCTGGCCAGCAACAGGGGCAGGGCGGAGATGGCGACCGATGCCCCGACCCAGACGATCTGGCGGCTGAGCGGCATCTGCAGGCGTAGCGTGCCAAACAGCAAGCCCATGGCGCAGGAGCCCAGCGCATAGAAGGACAGCACCACACTGGCCATGCCGGGCTGGCCCTGAGCTGTGGCGAAGGCCACGCTGGCCACATCGATCACGCCCACGATGACGCCTTGTGCCAGCATGAACAGCGCCAGCGTGCGCACCACGGGCTGGCGCAGCATCGACGAAGCCCTGCCTGTTTCCGAGCTGGTATGGGGGCTGACAGGTGGTTCGGTACGGCGTTGCACCACAAACAGGCCTACGCCTATGATGAGGAACAGCGCTGCTGCCAGCGGGCCGGCCTCGGGGAACAGCAGCATGCTCAGACCCACCGACAGCGGTGGGCCGACGATAAAGGCCAGGTCGTCGAGCACGCCTTCCAGTGCAAACGCGGTCTGCAGCTGAGGCGTTCCACTGTAGATCGCCGTCCAGCGGGCGCGGACCATGGCCGGCATGCTGGGCAGGCTGCCGACGGCAGCGGCCAGTACCAGCAGCAGCCAGTCCGGCCCCTGCCAGTGGGCGCAGGCCAGAAGGGCCAGCATCGACAGCGCACTGCTGGCGGCCGCAAACGGCAGCACCCTGAACTGGCCGTAACGGTCAACCAGCGCCGAGATGCGCGGTGCCAGAACGGCAATCGACAGCGCGAAACAGGCCGACACCATGCCTGCCAGCGTGTAGGCGCCGCGCTGCTGCGACAGCATGGTGATCAAGCCAATCCCTGTCATCGACAGCGGCAGTCGCGCCAGCAGCCCGGCCAGCACAAAGCCCGTGCTGCCCGGCGCCGTAAACAGCTTGCGGTAAGCATTCAACATGGAAACCCTTGAATAGATTCATTTGCATACATCGTGTATGCGAGTGACATTCTAGGAGCTTGGGATGTAGCGCGTATGATTGGCATACGCTTTGTATGTGAATATTGCCGGGAGTTCGCAGTGACCCAAGTTCGCCAGAGTCGTGCCAGCATGATCGAAGCCACGCGGGCCAAGCTGATCAGTGCTGCGCGCAGCGCTTTCGCCCAGCATGGCTACGCCCAGGCCGCCATGGACGAGCTGACCGCGCAGGCCGGTTTGACGCGCGGCGCGCTCTATCACCACTTTGGTGGCAAGCCCGGCCTGCTGGCTGCCGTGGTGGCCCAGATGGATGAAGAAATGGACCAGCGGCTGGAGCTTGTGCTGCGAGGCCATGACGATCCATGGGAAGGCTTTCTGGCCTATTGCCGCGCCTATCTGGCCATGGCGCAGGAGGCAGAAATTCGTCGCATCGTGCTGCAGGATGCACGCTCTGTGCTCACTGGCACCGACCAAGGTCAGCAGCACCAGCAATGCATTGCTTTTATCGCCGGTTTTTTGCAGCAGCTCATCGACGAGGGGGTGATCGTGAATGCCAGTGCAGCGGCGCTGGCAAGGTTACTCAACGGCTGCCTGATTGAAGCGGCTTTCTGGATTGCCGAGGAGGGTGCTCCACCCGAGCGCCTGAACGAGTCCTTGCAGGCGCTGGATTTGATGCTGCAAGGCTGGAAGGCGGCCTGAGCCATTGTCAGAGCCGTGCCTGCTGTGCCTTGCCTGCAGCAGCCAGAATGAGGATCGTTTTGACTGCCAGGGTGTTCTCAAGCTGAGGACATCAGCGATTTTGTGCAAGCGAACAATCCGGAATTTGCAAAGAGTCCGGGCTCGGAGGCTTTACCGGGACCGGCGACCGGCCGCATTCGAGTTGTCTGAGGTCTTCAGCGCGCTTCCGCGATCACGCTGATGCAGCAAGTCAGGCCGGCAGGTAAGGCGAGATATTGGCGATGGCCCGGGCCATATAGACATCTTTTTCACCCACAGGGGCCACGTAATGCAATGCGCTCCTGGCGGCCTCGATCCCCTCGACACGGGCAATAAGCCAGGTGGCGAGGTATTGCGCAGCCAGGCAACCTCCAGCGGTAGCCACATTGCCGTTTGCGAAGAATGGTTGCTCCAGTACGCGAATGCCAGCCTCTTCAACCCAGGGCCTGGTTGTCAGGTCGGTACACGCCATCACGCCATCCAGCAAGCCGAGCTTGGCCAGTATCAGCGTGCCGGAGCACTGTGCAGCAATCAGTTGCCGTGCAGGGTCCAGCCTGAGTCTCGACATGAGGTCGGCATTGCGCGCGACCTCACGCGTTTGCATTCCACTGCCCACGATGACCGCATCTGCAGCACTCGCGTCCTCCAGAGTGGCCTGGGCTTCGATGACCACTCCGTTCATTGACTTGACGCGTGCGCTCGGGCAGGCAATCGACACCCGCCAGCCGGGTCGCTTGATGCGGTTGAGTATGCCTAGAGAAATGAGTGAGTCGAGCTCGTTAAAGCCTTCGAAAGTCAGGATTGCGATATGCATTGGGATGTTCCGGATGTGAACTTGTATCAATGCTCATGCTAGAGATGAGGTCCAATACACTCAAATAATTGTCATGGATACAGGTTCTATATGCCGATTGCCCGATACAAGCAGCTGGTGGACCAGCTAGCCTCGGAAATTCGCGAAGGCCGGCTGGCACCGGGCACACGCCTGCCCACCCACCGGCAACTGGCATCCCGGGAGGGACTGGCCCTGGTTACGGCGACTCGTGTCTATGCCGAACTGCAGGCCATGGGCCTGGTCAGCGGCGAAACGGGGCGAGGAACTTTTGTGCGCGAAACCGCGCTGCCACGTGGCCTCGGTATCGACCAGCATGCCGCTGCGGTAGGCATGCTGGACCTGAACTTCAACGCTCCTGCTCTTCCTGGCCAAGCCGAGTTGTTGCGCTCCGCATTGCGTCAACTTGCCGCCAGTGGAGATTTGGAGGCACTGCTGCGCTATCAGCCGCACGGAGGCCGGGCCCATGAGAGAGCTGCTATCGCCCTATACCTTGAAAACCGTCGGCTGACGGTTCCTGCCGAGCAGGTGCTTATCGTGGATGGAGCGCAGCATGGACTCGCAAGCACGGCCATGGCATTGCTGCAACCGGGCGATGTAGTGGCTGTTGATGCTTTGAGTTACCCGGGCTTCAAGGTGCTGGCGCAACAGCTGAGGCTTGAGCTGATTGCCATTCCGGCAGCTGGTTCGGGGCCGGATCTCGATGCGCTGGAGTTGCTGTGCCAACGCCGCAAGGTGCGCGCGGTCTATGCAATGCCGACTCTCCATAACCCGCTTGGATGGGTGATGAGCATCAACCGACGTCATGCATTTGCAGCGTTGATCCGTCGCCATGGCCTGTTGCTGATCGAAGATGCCGCGTATGCGTTTCTTGCTCCGGATGCACCACTGCCCATGGCCGCACTGCTGCCTGAGTCCACGGTATATGTCTCAGGCTTTTCCAAGAGTGTCGCCACGGGTTTGCGGGTGGGCTTTGTGGCTGCGCCGGCAGCCTGGATATCTCGGATAGAACGAGCTATACGCGCAACGACCTGGAACACCCCCGGCGTCATGACCGCCATGGTTGTGAATTGGCTGAGAGACGGGACGGTTGCCAGGCTGGAAGCTCAGAAGCGAGAGGACGCCCAGATGCGTCAGAAACAGGTGACGCAGGTCTTCAAGGGGCTGCCCTGTATGTGCCACCCCAGTTCGTATTTTGTCTGGCTCCCCATGCCTGACGAGCTGAGGGCTGATCAGGTCGCGATGGCGCTGCAGACGGCAGGAATTTCCGTGTCAACGGCCGAACCCTTCGCCACTGGCGTGCAAGTGCCGCAAGCACTGCGGCTGGCCTTGGGTTCGGTGTCGCTCGAAAAACTTCGGCATGCCTTGATGCGGGTCAGGCTGGTGCTCGATGGGGCCACGCTGCGCTAGAGGATGACGCCCAGAGCTCCCTGCGCATCCGGTTTCGAGGCCGTAGTCGAGGGAGTGAATGCTGCCGGCCATGGTCACACCGGCCTGAAAACATGGCGTGCGGCGCCTGATGTATCAATGCTGCACGCGATTCAGGCGCTGGGTCCGGAGACCGGATTACTGGTACTTTTGCTCCAGCCCATCCCAGAAGTCCTTGTTCACCAGCCGCTGGCGTTCAAGGAAGGGGGCGACGATGGCAGGGTCCTCATCGACCTTGTGATCGTCGCGCAGCAGGGTCAGGCACTTTTGCATGCCGGCCACGGCCCCTTGAAGTGCGGCATTGGCGTAGAGCACAAAGCCATAGCCCAGCTCGCCCAGTTCATCGGCGTTGAAGATGGGGGTCTTGCCGCCAATGACCATATTCATGAGCTGGGGAGCTTGCAGGCGCTGAGGCAGGGCGCGCACTTCTTCGGCCTGGGTGACGGCCTCGACAAACAGGATGTCGGCGCCGGCTTCCTGAAACTGCTGGGCACGCTCGATGGCGGCTTCGAAGCCGTGGATGGCGGCCGCGTCGGTACGGGCCATGATGAGAGTGCCGCTGTCGCGGCGCGCATCGACGGCGGCCTTGATCTTGCCCAGCATTTCGTCGGTTTCGATCACGGCCTTGCCATTGAAGTGGCCGCAGCGCTTGGGGCTGACCTGGTCCTCGAGCTGAATGCAGTCGGCACCGGCGCGCTCCAGTGTGCGCACGGCGTGGTAGGTGTTGACGGCATTGCCGAAGCCGGTGTCGGCATCGACCAGCAGCGGCACTTCCACGGCGTCGCGGATGCGGGCCGTATGGTCGGCGATATCGCCGAGACCCATGAAACCCTGGTCGGGCATGCCGAACCACATATTGGTCACGCCGGCACCGGTCACATAGATGGCTTCAAAGCCCAGATCGGCAATCAGCCGCGCCGACATGGCGTTGAATGCACCGGGAACGATGACGCCACGGCGGGCATCGGCCAGGGCTTTGAGTTGTTGTTTGGGGTTCATGAGATTTCTTGATAAAAAAGACTCTGATGCTTATCTGCCCTGCGCGGCCGGCTGTCAGCCTTGACGAGTCAGGGCGCTGCCTGGCAGCAGCTGCCTCGCGCCCAGGGCGGCGAAGCAGCTCAGGGGGAATCAGTCCAGCGAAATATTCGCGTTCTTAATCACGGGCCCCCACTTGGCGCGCTCGGCTTCAAGATATTTGCCATAGGCCTGGGGTGTGCCGCCCATGATCTGGCCGCCGCTGCTTTCGATCATCTGGCGCAGAGACTTGTCGGTCTTGAGCGCTTCGTTGACGGCCTGGTTGAGCTTGGCCACCACGGCGTCGGGCGTGCCGGCCGGCGCAATCATGCCCAGCCAGTTGTACGACTCAAAGCCCTTGACCCCGGCTTCGTCCAGCGTGGGCACCTCGGGCAGCACGGCCAGGCGTGTCTTGCTGGAGACGGCCAGGGCATTGATCTTTTTGGCTTTGATGGAGGGCAGGGCCGAGTAGCCCATCTCGAACATCATGGCCAGATGGCCGCCCATGAGGTCGGTGGCTGCCAGCGAGCCGCCCTTGTAGGGCACATGGGTCAGCTGGGTCTGGGTCTGGTAGGCCAGCAGCTCGCCCGACAGATGATGGGCCCCGCCCACGCCCGAGGATCCATAGGTCAGATCGCCAGGCTTGGCCTTGGCATGGGCCAGCAGTTGCTGCACGCTCTTGAAAGGCTGATTGGGAGCGGTGGTCAGAAACAGGGGGGCTTGCTCGATGAGGATGATGGGCTTGAACGCCGTCTTGGCGTCATAAGGCATCTTCTTCATCAGCATGGGGTTGGTGACCAAAGGGCCGGGTGAGCCGAAGCCGAAGGTGTGGCCGTCGTTGGCCTTGGCGATGGCGTCCGTGCCCGTTACGCCACCGGCACCGCCGCGGTTGTCGATGATCACGGGCTGGCCCAGCACCTTGCCCAGCGAGTCGGCAATCAGGCGTGCGCGGGTGTCGGCATAGCCGCCTGCCGCATAGGGCACGATGAGCTTGACGGTACGGGTGGGCCAGGCTTCAGAGCCCTGGGCCAGAGCGGCAGAGGGGCCGCCCAGCAAGGCGGTGGTGGCGGCAGCGCAGGCAGTGGCGCGCAGCAAGGCGTTTCTACGGGAAATCATGAATCAGCTCTCAGTACTATTTTCAGGCTTCAGCGTATATGGGGTATACGCTGGATGCTATGTTTTTTGTGAATCTCACTTTTCCTGCATATGAGCTGCCTTGACGATCTCGCCCAGGCGCTTGCGCTCGGCATCGGCAAACTTCACGAATTCCGCACGTGTGCCGCCGACCGGCTCGATGCCCAGTCCCTTGAGCTTTTCGACGGTGGCAGGCTCCTTCATGGCCTTGTCCACGGCGGCTGCCAGCTTGTCCAGAATGGCGGGCGGTGTGCCCTTGGGGGCATGAATGCCGGCCCAGTGCGCGATCTGCAGATCCGCAAAGCCTTGCTCCACAGCAGTGGAGAGCTGGGGGTAGGCCGAGATGCGCTGGGTCCAGGTCGTGGCCAGAGGCTTGAACTTGCCCTCGTGAATGATGTGCGGCAGCGCGATGATGCTGGCTTCGGACGTGCCTTCGACCTGGCCGCCCAGCACGGCCGTGGTGCTCTCCGAACCGCTCTTGTAGGGCACGGGCTGCAGCTTGGCACCGTATTTCACATTCAGCATCTCGGCCACGAAGTGAGGCGTGCTGCCCGTGCCGGCGGTGGCAAAGTTGAAGCCTGCGCCCTTCTTCGAAGCTTCGACGAAGTCGCGCAGATTGTTATAGGGCGCGTTCTTGGGCACTACGATCACCGAAGGTGCGAGGCCAATCATCACCACGGGCTGCAGTGCATCATCCTTGAAAGGCATGGTCTTCTTGATCATGCTGTTGGAGATGACGCCTGCCGCGCTGACCAGCAGCGTGTAGCCATCGGGCTGGGCCTTGGCCACGATATCGGCACCCACTGTGCCACCTGCGCCGGGGCGGTTGTCGATCACCACGGGTTGGCCGAGGATCTTGGAAGCGCCTTCGGCCGCCGAACGGGCCATCAAGTCATTGGCGCCGCCTGCGGAAAACGGTACCACGAGGCGAATCGGGCGCGTGGGCCAGTCGGCGGCCTGGGCCAGGCCAGCTGCGCCCAGCACGGAAAGAGTCAAGGCCTGGACAACAAGATTGCGACGGTTCAAAAACATGGATATCTCCTGGATCCAAATCCCTATTGGTATGGGCTGTTGCCGCAAGCACTGTGCCAGACGTATCTAGGGAAAACCCTTTGTTCTCCAAGCATTTGAAATCATTGGAATTTCTGGAGTTTTGTGGAGTGTCCATCTGCGGTTGTGTATGGCTTCTGTTTCGATGATGAAATAATAATTTTCATGAATGAAACAAATGCGATATCGAATCATGGCGTCAAACGTCTGCCGGCAGCTGGCCAGCCGCATTTGCCCCACATCGTCACCGTAGGCCGCTACCGTGTGGGGCGGGTGCTGGAGCGGCTGGCACAGCTCTGGTCGGGTGAGGCCAGGTTCTCGCATATCTCGGCCTCCTTCGATGATGCGGTAGCCCAGGTGCAGGCGCTCAATCTGCGCCAGCCCATCGATGCCCTGGTGGGGGCGGGAGCCAGTGGTGCCTGGATTCGAGAGCGCGTGGACGTTCCAATGGCCATGGTAGAAGTGCGTGGCCTGGATTTGCTGCAGGCGCTGCGCCAGGCCAAGTTGCAGACCACAGAAGAAGCTCCGCGCGTCGGCTTGGTCAACTTCGAGGTGCCGTCGCCCGTGGTGGCCCAGTTCGACAGCCTGTTCGGCCTGGGACTGGTCCAGATCGCCTATCAAGGTCCGCATGACGCGCCGGCCTGCGTGCAAAAGCTCAAGGCGGAAGGCGTTGGTGCCGTGGTGGCGCCGGGCCTGGTGGCCGATTTGGCAGAGCAGGCGGGCATGGCCAGCGTGTTGCTGTATTCCGATATTTCGGTGCGTCAGGCACTCAGCGACGCCATGCTGCTGGCCCGTCATCGACGTGCCGAGCGCGACCGGCATCAACGGCTGGAAACCGTGTTGCATCAACTGCAGGATGGTGTGGCTGCCGTGGACGAGCGTGGCCGTATTTGCGCGCTGAACCCACGAATGGCCGCCTTGCTCGGAGCCCCGGTCGATGCCTTGCACGGCCGCATGCTGGAAGAGGTGGCTCCGGCCCTGGGCACGGCTCGGGCGCTCGCTGGCGAGGAGGGCGGAGAAGAGGTGGTGCAACTGGCCCTGCGTACCCTGGTGGTGCGACGTGCGCCAATTGTGGAGAACGGGCTGGTGACCGGCGCTTTGCTGGTCTGCCGCGATCCAGCTGTCATTCAGCGGGCCGATCGCAGCCTGCGCGCCAGTCAGCGGCAAAGAGCCGCCGGTGTACGCTGGCGCATTGAGGACTATCTGGGCAGCAGCCCCGCTGCCCAGCGCGTGCGACTGCTGGCCAGGCAGTACGCGAACAGCGATGCGACGGTGCTGATTCTGGGTGAAAGCGGGACCGGAAAGGAGCTGGTGGCGCAAGGCATTCACAGCGCGGGACGGCGTGCGGAGCAGCCATTTCTGGCGGTCAACTGCGCGGCGCTCAGCGAAAGCCTGCTGGAGAGCGAGCTTTTCGGTTACGAGGAAGGCGCTTTTACCGGGGCCAGGCGCGGCGGCAAGACCGGGCTGGTCGAGGCAGCGCATACCGGGACCCTGTTTCTCGATGAAATTGGCGACATGCCGCTGGCACTGCAATCGCGGCTGCTGCGCGTGCTGCAGGAGCGCGAGGTATTGCGCGTAGGTTCCACCACGCCGATTCCCGTGGATGTGCGCGTGATTGCCGCCACCCATGCGGATCTGGCGAATCAGGTGGAGCGCGGCCGGTTCCGGCGCGATCTCTACTACCGGCTGGCGGTGCTGCGCCTGAGCACGCCTTCGCTGCAAATGCGAGGTGGTGCCGATGTTGCTGAACTGGGCCGCGCCATGCTGGCTCAGCGCCTGAGCGCTGCAAGCGGGTTGCCTCGCGCACTGCATGACAGAGTGGAGCAGCAGCTCGATGCACTGCTGGCCAGGGCTGCGGCGCATGACTGGCCCGGCAATGTCCGTGAACTGGACAACTGGGTGGAGCGCCTGCTGGCCTGCAGCGACTATCTGGACTCAGGCCGGGGTGGCCTTCTGGATATGGCGCGCTTGCTTGAAGTCTTCCCGGAGTGCGCCGACGGCCTGGCTCTGGCCGAGCCTGCCGCGGCTCGGCAGGCACAGCTCAGAGACGCGGGTCGCCTTGCCGAACAGAAGCGATTGCGCGAAGTGCTGGAGTCGGTCGGAGGTGATCAGCGCCAGGCCTGTGAAATTCTCGGCATCAGCCGGGCCACTTTGTGGCGGCGCATGAAGGCTTAGCAGCAACACTGCTTGAGCGCCTGCAGTGCACCATGCGTATGATTTCGGCCAATATCGTGAGTGCATAGCGTGAATTGCGGCATCCGGCGCAACAATCACCAGCAAGCGGAGATTGGGCTGTGCCTCGGGCTTTCTGGGTGTGAAAGACTGCAGGCTCCGCTGTCTGGTGGGCCGGGTCAAGACCAGCACCATAGCCAGCCTGATGTTTTATCGATTGAGATCGGGAGAGAGACGGGTTATGTCCGACGTGAGCGAGCTCGAGAACGAGAGTGCGGTCTATAGAACCTTGCTGGAATCCACCAAGGCCATTCCCTGGAAGATCGACTGGGCGACCATGAAGTTCGCCTATATCGGCCCTCAGATCGAGAGCCTGCTTGGCTGGAGCCGTGAAAGCTGGGTCAGTGTCGAAGACTGGGCCATGCGTATGCACCCCGAGGACCGTGAATATGTGGTGAATTTCTGCGTGAGCCAGTCCCAGGCGGGCGTGGACCATGAGGCTGACTATCGCGCGCTGACCAAGGACAACGGCTATGTCTGGATTCGCGATGTGGTCCATGTGGTGCGCAATGCGCAAGGCGAGGCCGAAGCGCTGATCGGCTTCATGTTCGACATCAGCGAGCGCAAGAAGACCGAGGAAAGGCTGCTGAGTCTGCAAAAGGAGCTGGAGGTGCTTTCCTTCAAGGATGGTCTGACCAGCATTGCCAACCGGCGCTGCTTCGATACCAGTTTCGAGCAGGAATGGGAGCGCACGCGCAGCGATGGCAAGCCCCTGTCCATGCTGCTGTTCGATGTCGACTTCTTCAAGCAATACAACGATTTATACGGTCATATCCAGGGCGACAAATGTCTGGTGGATATTGCCCAGACCCTGAGCCTGGCGCTGGACGGACAGCGTGACCTAGTGGCGCGTTACGGTGGCGAGGAGTTTGTGGTGCTGCTGCCCGAAGCCGATGCCGAAACTGCGCAAAAAGTGGCCGAGCGCTGCCAGCGCCTGATCCAGAAGCAGTCCATCGTGCATGCACTGTCGCCCCATGGCAGGCGGGTCACCATGAGCATTGGTGCGGGGACGGTGCAGCCGGCAGAGCATGATCGACCTGCCAGCTTTATCGAAGCCGTGGACCGGCAGCTCTATGCGGCCAAGAACAAAGGCCGCCACCGGATTGAAAGCGTCATCTTGAGCGCTTGAACCCTGCCCAGGCCTGCGTGCGGCAGGGCAATACCCGGTGTCAGGCCTGCAGCACCTCGCCAGGCACCCGTACCCAGCCTTCCATCAGAATGCGGGCGCTGCGGCTCATCAAGGCCTTGGTGACCTGCCATTGACCCTGGTCGCTCCTGGCTTCGGCCCCCACACGCAGGGTGCCGCTGGGATGGCCAAAGCGTACGGACTGGCGCTCGCCGCCGCCCGCCGCCAGATTGACCAGCGTGCCGGGAATGGCGGCAGCCGTGCCAATGGCGACGGCGGCCGTGCCCATCATGGCGTGGTGCAGCTTGCCCATGGACAGCGCCCGAACCACCAGATCAATATCCCTGGCTGCAATGGCTTTACCGCTTGAGGCGATATAGCTTTGCGCAGGAGCCACAAAGCCTATCTTGGGCGTGTGCTGGCGTGTGGCAGCTTCACCCAGATCCTTGATCAGACCCATCCTGAGTGCGCCATGGGCGCGGATGGCTTCGAACCTGGCCAGGGCGGGGCTATCGCTGTTGATGGCATCCTGCAGTTCGCAGCCGGTATAGCCCAGCTCTCTGGCATCGAGAAAGATGGTCGGAATGCCGGCATTGATGAGGGTCGCGCAAAAGCGGCCGACGCCGGGCACATCCAGCTCGTCGCAGACATTGCCGGTGGGAAACATGGCAGCTCCGTCCTCACCTTCATCGGCGGGGTCCAGGAACTCCAGGGCCACTTCGGCAGCGGCAAAGGTCACGCCGTCAAGTTCGAAGTCCCCGGTTTCCTGCACCTGACCATCGCGGATCTGCACATGGTTGATGATGGTCTTGCCGATATTGGCCTGCCAGATGCGAATGACGGCCACGCCGTTTTGCGGAATGCGCTCGGCCGGAATCAGACCCATGTGAATGGCGCAGGGGCCGACGGCAGCGCTCAGGTTGCCGCAGTTGCCGCTCCAGTCCACAAAAGGCTGATCGATGGAGACCTGGCCGAACAGATAGTCCACATCGTGATCGGCGCTTGCGCTCCGGCTGAGGATCACGCCTTTGCTGGTGGAGGATGAGGCATTGCCCATGCCGTCAATCTGTTTGCCATAAGGGTCGGGGCTACCCAGAGTGCGCAAAAAGATGGCGTCGCGAACAGGGCCGGGCTGCCGGGCCGCCTCGGGCAGATCCTGAAGCTTGAAGAACACACCTTTGCTGGTGCCTCCGCGCATATAGGTGGCGGGAATGCGGATTTGCGAAGTGAGGGACATGGAATGGCAAACAAACAAGGTATTCAAGGCTCAAGCCAGGGCTTGAGCCTTGAATCAGTGAAACAGGCGTAGCTGTTGAGGACGAGGCGGAGAGCCGGAAGCCAATGGCCAGCGATGCAGTAGCTGGTAGCGTAACTGCTTGCCTGTGCCGGTTCGCTCGACCAGCTGGATCTCATCGATCAGCCAGTCGACGGGATCGATACGCCGAGTGGGCAGGGCATGTAGAGCTTTGTAGCTGATGGTGATGTGCGGTCTATGGCCGTCATCCTTGAAACCGTGGGATTTCAACTCGGTCTGTAGCGTTGCCAGCAGTTGGTTGAAAGGCTCCGGACGTCCGCGGGTTAGCAAAGACCAGTGAATGCGCTCGCCCTCCTCACCGCGAATGCGGTTGAAGCTGAGCTCGAAGGCCTTCAGCTGCGCCGCTTGCACGGCATTGCCTGCGGCCAGCAAGGCGAGCAGTGCCTCTTGCCCGGAGTCAAACGGGCCACACCAGGTTTGGTGCCAGTTGTCTGGAGAGAACAGGCGCTCGCCCAGTTCCTTATCAAGGCCCAAAGCGCTGATCCGGGCACGCAGGCGATGACGTACCGGGCTTTTGGGCTGGGTGACAATCAGTATGCGTGCCTGGCTCATAGCTGCTCCTTAGCTCACAAGTTCAGCCGTCGATGTGGAATCGGCCGCTGCGCTGTCCGCCAGGAAGTCCTGGGCAAAGCGCTGCAGCACGCCACCGGCCTCGTAAATCGAGACCTCTTCCGCGGTATCGAGGCGGCACAGTACCGGCACTTCAGTGCGGACACCTGTCGTTCGGTGGATATGAAGTGTAAGCGTGGCCTGGGGGCTGCGCCGGCCGATGACATCAAAGCTCTCGGTGCCATTCAACCCCAGTGTGTGGCGGCTCGTGCCGGGCAGGAACTCCAGCGGCAACACCCCCATGCCGATCAGATTGGTGCGGTGAATGCGCTCGAAGCCCTCGGCCACGATGACCTCCACACCGGCCAGACGCACGCCCTTGGCGGCCCAGTCACGGCTCGATCCCTGGCCGTAGTCGGCGCCGGCGATGATGATCAGCGGTTGCTTGCGCTGCATATAGGTCTCTATGGCTTCCCACATGCGCATGGTCAGTCCCTCGGGCTCGACGCGGGCAAGAGAGCCCTGGCGCACCTTGCCCTGGTCGTCCACCACCATTTCGTTGAGGAGCTTGGGATTGGCAAGGGTGGCGCGCTGCGCGGTCAGGTGGTCGCCGCGATGCGTGGCATAGGAGTTGAAGTCCTCCTCGGGTAGACCCATTTTGTGCAGATACTCGCCTGCGGCCGAGTCCATCAGGATGGCATTGGAGGGCGAGAGGTGGTCGGTGGTGATGTTGTCGGGCAGGATGGCCAGAGGGCGCATGCCGCGCAGCGTGCGCTCTGTGGCCAGCGCCCCCTCCCAGTAGGGCGGACGGCGGATATAGGTGCTCTGCGGGCGCCAGTCATACAGTGCCTCGACCTTCCCGCCCTGGTCTGAGCGGATGGCAAACATGGGCTCGTAGACCGCGCGGAACTGCTCGGGCTGGACGGCAGCCTTGGCCACGGCGTCGATTTCCTCATCGCCGGGCCAGATGTCCTTGAGACGGATTTCGCGGCCCTGGAAGACGCCTAGCACATCGTTCTCGATATCGAAGCGCATGGTGCCTGCAATCGCATAGGCCACGACCAGCGGTGGCGAGGCCAGGAATGCCTGTCTGGCATGGGGGTGGATGCGGCCATCGAAGTTGCGATTGCCCGAAAGCACGGCTGTGGTGTGGAGGTCGCGATCCACGATTTCCTGCTGAATGGCCGGATCGAGTGCGCCACTCATGCCGTTGCAGGTGGTGCAGGCAAAGGCCACCACGCCAAAGCCCAGCGCTTCTAAGTCATGTAGCAGGCCGGCTTGCTGCAGATACAGCGGCACGGTTCTGGAGCCGGGGGCCAGCGAGGTCTTGACCCAGGGCTTGCGCGCCAGGCCCAGATTGCGCGCATTGCGCGCCAGCAGGCCGGCCGCGATCACATTGCGTGGGTTGCTGGTATTGGTGCAACTGGTAATGGCTGCAATGATGACCGCTCCATCTGGCATCTGCCCTTCGGTCTGCGTCCACTCACCGGCAATGCCTCTTGCTGCAAGCTCGCTGGTTGCCAGGCGAGCATGCGGATTGGAAGGGCCGGCTATATTGCGCACCACGCTGGACAGGTCAAAGCTCAGCGTACGTTCGTATTCGGCATTCTCCAGGCTGTCTGCCCACAGACCTGCCTGTTTGGCGTAGTTCTCGACCAGTTGCACCTGTGCGGGCTCGCGCCCCGTCAGACGCAGATAGTCGATCGTCTGCTCGTCGATCGCGAACATGGCCGCCGTGGCTCCATATTCGGGAGCCATATTGGAGATGGTGGCGCGGTCGCCAATCGTCAGACTCCGTGCGCCCTCCCCGAAAAATTCAAGATATGCCCCCACCACTTTTTGTCGACGCAGGAATTGCGTCAAGGCCAGCACGATATCGGTGGCAGTGATGCCTGGCTGGCGCGTGCCGGCCAGTTGTACGCCAATGATTTCGGGCAGGCGCATCCACGAGGCACGGCCCAGCATCACGTTTTCTGCCTCCAGACCGCCCACGCCCACGGCGATCACTCCCAGTGCATCGACATGTGGCGTGTGGCTGTCGGTACCTACCAGAGTATCTGGGAATGCTTCACCATCGATAGCGTGGATCACAGGGCTCATGCGCTCCAGATTGATCTGGTGCATGATTCCGTTGCCCGGTGGGATCACCTCCACATTCTTGAAGGCTCGCTTGCACCAGTCGATGAAATGAAAGCGGTCCTCATTGCGCCGGTCTTCGATGGCGCGGTTTTTCTCGAAGGCCTCACGGTCGTAGCCACCGCACTCAACGGCCAGCGAATGATCGACGATCAACTGCACGGGCACCACGGGATTGACAGCGGCCGGATCGCCACCTTGCTCGGCAATCGCATCACGCAGGCCGGCCAGGTCGACCAGCGCTGTCTGGCCCAGGATGTCATGGCAGACCACGCGGGCCGGGAACCAGGGAAAGTCGCGCTCCCGCTTGCGGTCAATGATTTGCGTGAGGTACTCGGTCAGGTGGGCCGGATCGCTGCGCCGCACCAGGTTCTCGGCATGGACGCGGCTGGTATAGGGCAGTGTGGTCCAGCTGCCGGGGCGTATGGCTTCGACGGCGGACCGGACATCGAAGTAGTGCAGCGCAGTGCCGGGCAAGGGTTTGCGGTAGGTATGGTGGGTCATTGTCTCGGGGATTCTTTTAGGAGTCTCAATAGGCCAGAGCCGAGAGTGAGGCTTCTGCGCTGCCGGCACTGTGGCAGTGCGGGGATTGTGAAAGGGGCGCAGGCAATGGGGCAAGCATCGGCGCTTGGCTTGTCGGCTGCATGGCGAGCTGTGTACCCAGTGCGAGTTGGAGCCGGGCCTGCGACACGCGCAGCAACTGTTCGCAAAGCTGCGTGCTGGCAGTCTGCATCTGGCGTTGCCGCGCCAGATGGCCAGCCAGCAGGCTGCTCAGCAAGTGAGCCTCGGCCACCTGGGCTGCACTCAGGCAGGTCACGCTCATGCCGCGCCGGGGCTGAGCCGTCAGCAATCCTTCATGGCATAGCAGCTTCATGGCCTCGCGCACAGGAGTGCGGCTCACGCCAAACTCCTGTGCCAGTGCTCCGTCATTGATGTCCGATCCGGGCGGTAACTGATGGCTCAGAATGCGCTCGCGTAGCTTGTCGGCGATGGCAATGCACAGGGAATGGGCTTGCATGGGCTGGGCAGACATTGCTGGAGCTTACTGGCGTGCCTCGATAGGCACGAAATGAAGGTCGTCCGGGCCTGTGTAGTTGGCGCTGGGACGGATGATCTTGTTGTCCTGGCGCTGCTCGATGATGTGCGCCGCCCAACCGCTGGTGCGGGCAATCACGAACAGCGGCGTGAACATGGCGGTGGGCACGCCCATCATGTGATAGCTGACGGCGCTGAACCAGTCGAGATTGGGGAACATGTTCTTGACCTCCCACATCACCGATTCCAGGCGCGCGGCAATGTCGTACATCTTGCTGCTGCCGGCCTCGTCCGAGAGCTTTTTGGCCACGCCTTTGATGACCACATTGCGAGGGTCGCTCACGGTATAGACGGGGTGGCCGAAGCCGATCACGACTTCCCTGGCATCCACGCGGCGGCGGATATCGGTCTCGGCCTCTGCCGGGTTGTCGTAGCGCTTCTGGATCTCGAACGCCACCTCATTGGCTCCGCCATGCTTGGGGCCGCGCAGAGCGCCTATCGCAGCGGTAATCGCCGAGTACATATCGCTGCCCGTGCCTGCCACCACGCGGGCCGTGAAGGTCGATGCATTGAACTCATGCTCGGCATACAGATTGAGCGAGGTATGCATGGCGCGCACCCAGCTCTCGCACGGCCTTGTGCCATGCAGCAGATGCAGAAAGTGGCCACCGATGGAGTCGTCCCCGGTTTCGACCTCGATGCGGCGGCCCGAGTTGCTGAAGTGGTACCAGTAAAGCAGCATGGAGCCCAGGCAGGCCATCAGGCGGTCGGC
Organism: Comamonas sp. A23; assembly: GCF_004522605.1. Classification (NCBI taxonomy): domain Bacteria; kingdom Pseudomonadati; phylum Pseudomonadota; class Betaproteobacteria; order Burkholderiales; family Comamonadaceae; genus Comamonas; species Comamonas sp. A23. The sequence continues at coordinate 161,485 of NZ_RSDT01000009.1, read as the reverse complement.
GATATCGCGGGCGCCAGGAAGATTGTGGTCGTCTTTCTCCGGCAGCGCGCAGCCCAGGGCGGAGACACCGGTGCGCATCACGTCCATGGGATGGCTGGCGGCGGGTAGCTGTTCCAGCGCAGTCTTCACGCTGCCGGGCAGGCCGCGCAAAGCCTTGAGCTTGGCTTTGTAGGCCTTGAGTTCGGCGTGGGTGGGCAGCTTGCCGTGTACCAGCAGGTGGGCAATCTCCTCAAACTCGCAGACCTCGGCAATGTCCAGAATGTCGTAGCCGCGGTAGTGCAGGTCGTTGCCGTTCCTGCCCACGGTGCACAGTGCCGTGTTGCCTGCTGTCACGCCGGAGAGGGCGACGGACTTTTTTGGCCTGAAGCTTGCGGCGGCGTGGTTAATGGCGGTTGAAGATATTGGGGATGTTGGGGCTGTCACAGTGCTCATGGGTGTCTCCTTTGGATGTGCAGTGCAGGTCCTTGCCGGTCTGCGATACTTCGCAATCTACGCATTTGTTTTTTATGCGTACAGAGCTGAATTGGTGAATGCTTGCGAAGGTGATTGCATGTATTTGCAAATTTTGCGAATCTTTGGAGCCGGCAATAGGGAGCAGGTAAGTGGCCAAGACATTCATGGGCGTGCGTCTGCGCAGCCTGCGTGCCGAGCGTGGTCTTACGCAGGCTGCGCTGGCCCAGGCGCTGGAGTTGTCACCGAGCTATCTGAATCAGATCGAGCAGGATCAGCGCCCGCTCACGGTGGCCGTGCTGCTCAAGATTCACCGGGTGCTGGGCGTCGATATCCAGCAGTTCTCCGAGGATGAGGAGGCCCGCTTGCTGGCGCAGCTGCGCGATGCGGTGGCCGCCATGCCTCAGCCAGAAGGCTCGGTGCCGCTTCCCGAGCTGCGTGAGGTCGCAGCCAAGCTGCCGCAGTTGGCACAGATGCTGCTGGCCATGCACCAGCGTCACCTGGCAGACGCCGAGCGGCTGGAGGCCTTGACCGCCCATCTGGGTGATGGCCGCGCCGGGCCGGATGCCGACACCTCAGTTCACAGAGGTGTCGCCGGGAATGGCGCAATGGCAGGCCTGCTGGCTGAGCCCTTGCGCCAGATGCCGTTCGAGGCGGTGCGTGATTTCTTTTTTTCCCACCGCAATTACCTTGATGCGCTTGATCGTGCAGCTGAAGCGCTGGCTCGGCAGGCTGCAGAGCAAGGCGGTCATCTGCATGATTGGCTGCAATACCGGCTGCAGGCACGACATGGTGTATTGGTTCTGCATGCTCATGTCGGGACCGCTGAGAAAGCGGGCAGCCATAGGCGCTACGATGCGCTCACGCGCACCTTGTATGTGGCTCCGCAGCTGAGTCCCATGCAGCAGGCATTTCAGCTGGCTACGCAACTGGCGCTGCTGGAGTTTGATTCACTGATTGAAAGGGAGCTGCAAAGCGTGCCCTGGCAGGACGAGGCCACGCGCCGGCTGGCACGCATGGGGCTGGCCAATTATGTAGCCGGGGCATTTGTGCTGCCATATGGGGAGTTCTTGCGTGCAGCCGAAGGCCTGCGCTACGACATAGACTTGCTGGCAAAGCACTTCGGTGTGGGCTTCGAGACCGTCTGCCATCGTCTCTCAACCCTGCAGCGAAGCGATGCGCCGGGTGTGCCGTTCTTCTTTATACGAGTGGACCGGGCCGGCAATATCAGCAAGCGCCAGTCGGCCACGCATTTTCATTTCTCCAAGACAGGCGGCACCTGCCCGTTGTGGGTGGTGTACGAGGCTTTTACCCAGCCGGGCCGCATAGTGCCCCAGCTCGCCAGCATGCCGGACGGGCGCGTCTACCTGTGGATTGCTCGCACCATCAGCCATGCTGGCCAGGGCTGGGGGGCTCCAGGCAAGACCTTCTCCATCGGCCTGGGCTGCGACTTGCAGCACGCCGCGCGGCTGGTGTATTCCCAAGGCATGGATTTGCGCAATATAGGAGCGGCCACACCTATCGGCATGGGCTGCAAGGTATGCGAGCGCAGCGCTTGCCCGCAACGTGCTTTTCCGTACGTAGCCAAACCGCTCAAAGTCAATGAAAACGAGAGCGGATTTGTCCCCTATGGCGGTTAGTTGCTGCTGCCATGTGTGGTGAAGTTGAGAGGATGCATCTGACGCTGGATTGCTGTCACCAACTGATTAACAGGTGTGAAAATGCATTGGAGCAGAAATCTGTATTGTATTTATTGCTATTTATTTGATAGCTTTCCGAGAAAATTTGCTTAGTCTTCTTGGACGATGGGCTGAGGGCGATTTCTTCATACGCTGTCTCCAAGTTTTGATTGCACATCAACAAGGAGACAAGAATGCGTTTAGCCGGAAAAGTTGCCGTGGTCACGGGGGCGGGCCAGGGCATGGGGCGAGCGATTGCACAGCGTTTTGCCGATGAAGGAGCCACTGTGGTGGCCGTGGACTTGAATGAAGAAGCAGCCAGGCAGACCCTGGAAGGCAAGGGCAGCAAGCATCTGGCCCGTTCCTCCAATGTGGCTGACAGCGCTGCGGTTGATGCGCTGTTTGTCGAAATCCGCGAAAAGCTGGGCGCCGTCGACGTGCTGGTGAACAACGCCGGCGTAGGCTCGGTGGACCAGTTTGCCGATATTCCTGACGCGACCTGGGAGCGCGTGATTGGCGTGAACCTGAACGGCGCGTTCTACTGCGCCCGTGCCGCCGTCAAGCAGATGCAGGAAGGCAAGGGCGGTGCCATCGTCAATATCTCCAGCACCTCGGCTGTCAGCGGTGACGGTCCGGCGCACTATTGCGCTTCCAAGGCCGCCCTGATGGGCTTGACCCGTGGCATGGCCAAGGAGCTGGCGTCCAAGAAGATCCGTGTGAACACACTGGTTCCCGGACCCACCAACACGCCCATGATGCAGGGCATTCCCCAGGAGTGGGCCGATGCCATCATCGCCGGCGTGCCCATGGGCCGCATGGCTGAGCCAGAAGACATCGCCAAGGTGGCAGTGTTCCTGGCCAGCGACGACAGCGGCTTTGTGACGGGGCAGAACGTGGCAGTCAACGGCGGCAGCGCCTTCCTCTAAGGAGAGACAAGCATGAGCAAGCGTCTGGAAGGAAAGATTGCGTTTGTGACCGGTGGTGGCTCCGGTATCGGCGCCGCAACGGCTGAGCGTTTCGCACAGGAGGGGGCAACCGTGGTGATCTGCGGCCGCCGCAAGCAGCCTCTCGACGAAGTCGTGGCCAGGATCAAGGCTGCAGGCGGCAGTGCCGAGGCCATCGTGGCCGACGTGGGCAACGAAGCCCAGTTTGTCGGAGCGCTGGAGCAGACTGCCAAAAAGCATGGCAGCCTGGACATTCTGGTCAACAACGCCATGGCCTACACCTGGGGTGGCATCGACGGCATGACCACGGCAGACTGGCATGCCAACTTCAGCACATCGGTGGACGGCACTTTCTGGGGAACGCGTACTGCGCTGAAGCTGATGGGGCCCAAGGGTGGTTCCATCGTCAATATCAGCTCCATCTGCGGCACGCTGGGCACACCTTTTATGTCGGGTTACTCGGCAGCCAAGGCGGCCATCATCAACTTTTCGCGTGCAGCGGCTGCCGAAGGTGCTGCAGCAGGCATCCGCGTGAACGTGGTGATCCCGGCGGTGGTGGAAACGCCTGCCACGGCCGGCATGCTGGCTGATGAGGCATCGCGCAAGAACACCGAAAAACTCATTCCCATGGGGCGCGTGGGTCAGTCCGGCGAGCTGGCCAATGCCGTGCTGTTTCTGGCCAGCGACGAGGCCAGCTATGTGACAGGTGCCGCCTTGCCCGTGGATGGCGGCCGCTCCGCGGTGCTGGTGACGGCACTGTAAGAAAGAGGCTGAAGAGATGAGTGAACCCGTGAATCAGTGGCCACAAACGCTGGAAGAGCGTATCGACAGGCTGGAGTCGCTGGATGCGATTCGTCAACTGGCTGGCAAGTATTCCCTGTCGCTGGACATGCGCGACATGGACGCCCATGTGAACCTGTTCGCTCCCGATATCAAGGTGGGCAAGGAAAAAGTGGGGCGGGCGCATTTCATGGCCTGGCAGGACAGCACGCTGCGTGACCAGTTCACGGGAACCTCGCACCACCTGGGCCAGCACATCATCGAGTTTGTGGATCGAGATCACGCCACCGGCGTGGTCTACTCCAAGAACGAGCATGAATGCGGTGCCGAGTGGGTCATCATGCAGATGCTGTACTGGGACGACTACGAGCGCATTGACGGCCAGTGGTACTTCCGTCGTCGTCTGCCCTGTTACTGGTATGCCACGGATCTGAACAAGCCACCGATTGGCGACATGAAGATGCGCTGGCCCGGTCGTGAGCCCTACCATGGCGCTTTCCACGACCTGTTCCCGAGCTGGAAGGAGTTCTGGGCCCAGCGCCCCGACAAGGATGAGTTGCCGCAAGTGGCCGCGCCCGCGCCGCTGGAGCAGTTCCTCAAAAGCATGCGCCGTGGCACACCTGCGCCGCGCATGCGTGTGCGCTAAGGAGCCGGCATGAGTCAAACGCTTTTCACTCCCATCCAGCTGGGCAAGATTGCTCTGCAGAACCGCGTGGTCATGGCCCCCATGACGCGCAACCGCGCCGATGCCGATGGCACGCCCACCGACATCATGGCCGAGCACTATGGCCAGCGCGCTGATGCCGGCCTGATCGTGGCTGAAGGGGCCTGGCCCGAGGTCACGGGTCAAGCCTACTGTCGTCAGCCCGGCATCGAAACTGCCGCTCATGTGCGCGGCTGGCGCCGTGTGACGGACGCCGTGCATGCGCGTGGCGGATCCATCGTGCTGCAGATCATGCACTCCGGTCGTATCGGCAGCAGCCATATCAAACCCGCTGGTGTGCGTTCCGTATCGGCGTCCGCCATTCAGGCTCAGGGCAAGATCTGGACCGATGCGGCAGGCATGCAGGATTTCGACCAGCCCCAGGCATTGACCACCGAAGAAGTGCGCAAGGCGATTGCCGGGCATGCTGCGGCTGCTCGGCGCGCCATGGATGCGGGCTTTGACGGCGTCGAGCTGCATGGCACCAGCGGCTATCTGAGTCTGCAGTTCCTGCATTCCAGTACCAATCAGCGTACCGATGAATATGGTGGCAACGCCAGCAGCCGCTCACGTTTCGCCGTGGAATGCCTTGGCTCCATGGGAGAGGCCATCGGCATCGATCGCGTGGGGCTGCGCCTGAACCCCGGCAACACCTTCAATGACACAGCGGATGAAAACTCCGCGGCAACCCATGCCGAGCTGATGCGTCAGGCCGCCAAGCTGGGCATTGCCTATCTGCATGTGATGCGTGCAGTCTTCGATCCTTCAATCGATGCCTTCAAGCTGGCGCGTGAGAACTTTGGCGAGAACCTGATTCTCAACGATGGCTTTGATGCGCAAAGCGCCGAAGCCGCGTTGCAGGCAGGCGAGGGCAAGGCGGTATCTTTTGCGCGGCATTTCATCGCCAACCCCGATCTTGTGCAGCGCATGCGCCAGGGCCTGCCTTTGGCCAGGTTTGACCGCAACACGCTCTACACCCCTGGTGCCAGGGGCTACAACGACTATGCGTCTGCAGAGGAAGTGCAGACCGTCTGATCCATCAAGAAACTGAGTTCATCGTGTTGGCCGCATTCCCGCATGGGGGTGCGGCCTTTTTTTTTGTACCGAGGGTTTTCACGGCTGTCGCAAGGGTGTCGGTTCGGCCTGTTTCAAAAGGTTGAAAGCAATCTAGTCTATTCCGCTGAAATACATGCTGATTCTTGTATGAGTGCTATTAAATTTGGGTGATGAAGCGGCAAATCGTTAGTCTCAATGGACGATGTTTGCAAAGGCTCTCCTCTTCAGAATCCTCTGCATCACTAAAGGATTTGGGTTGGAGGCCCCGACATCATGATGGAAATACGTGGACTAGCGTACGTTGTTGCCGAGAGCTCTGATTTGGATCGCTGGGTCAGCTACGCACGTGACGTGCTTGGCATGATGCCGAGCACCACTGCCGATGGCGATCTGCTGATCAAGATGGATGAGCGTCAGTTCCGCTTCCAGGTTCAACCTGGCAGCAATGACAGATACTCCGCATCCGGTTGGGAAGTGGCCAACAAGCAAGCCTTCGAGCAGGCGCTCGAGGTGTTGCAGGCCGCTGATGTGCACTACGAAATGGGCAGCCACGAACTGTGTGCCAAGCGCCATGTGCAGGAGTTGGCCATCGTGATGGATCCGTCCGGAAACCGTCATGAGATCGTCTGGGGCTTCAAGTCCGACTTCAGCCATTTCGCATCGCCCCAGGGCGTGTCGCGTTTCATCACCGGTGACTATGGTCTGGGCCACACCGTGCTGCCTGCTCCCGACTTTGACAAGACCGTGGCCTTTGTGCGCAATGTGCTGGGCTTTGGCCTCTCGGATATTTACAACTTCAAGCCCGCAGGCGATGCCGGCCCTACGGTCCGAATTCACTTCTTCCACTGCGCCAACGCTCGTCACCACAGCCTGGCGCTGGCCGAATTCCCTTCTCCCTCGGGTTGCGTGCACGTGATGGTGGAGGTGGACAACATGCCCGAAGTGGGCCGTGCCATGGACCGCATGCAAAAGAGCCAGGTCAAGCTCTCTGCCACTCTGGGTCAGCACACCAACGACAAGATGATCTCGTTCTACATGAAGACGCCCTCCAACTTCGACCTGGAGTTCGGCTATGGCGGCGCCATCATCGACTGGGAACACCACATCACGCACGAGTTCACGACCGTAAGCCTCTGGGGGCACGACTTCAGCGTGGGCCGCCCTGAAAACAACTGATAGGAGGCTTGGAGACATGGCCAATAAATTGATGACAGCGAAGGACGTTGTGGCATCCATCAAGGACGGCATGGCGATCGGGATTGGTGGCTGGGGGCCCCGGCGCAAGCCCATGGCTCTGGTGCGCGAGCTGCTGCGCAGCCCCGTCAAGGATCTGACCGTGGTGGCCTATGGCGGTGCCGATGTGGGCATGCTGTGTGCGGCAGGCAAGGTCAAGAAGTTGATCTTCGCCTTCGTGTCGCTGGACTTCATCCCGCTGGAGCCGTACTTTCGCAAGGCCCGCCAGAGTGGTGAGATCGAGGTCATGGAAATTGACGAAGGTCATATGGTGCTGGGCCTGAAGGCTGCCGGCATGCGCATTCCCTATATTCCCACCCGAGTCGGTCTGGGCACCGATGTGCTCAAGCACAACAGCTCCATTCGCCTTATCGAATCGCCCTACGACGGCAAGGAGTGGGTGGCGATGCCCGCCATCAATCTGGATGTGGCCCTGCTGCACGTGGATCGCGCGGACTCTCGCGGTGTCTGCCAGATTGCCGGTCCCGATATCTATATGGACGACCTGTTTGCGCGAGCCGCAACCAATACGTTTGTGAGCTGCGACGAACTGGTCGAGTCCAGCAGCTTCGAGTCGGAGCAAGCCGCTCGCCTGGTGTTCTGGGAGCGCTCTGAAACCACAGGTGTCGTGCATCTGCCCGGCGGTGCTCACCCATCGTCCTGCGCTCCTCTGTATGGCTTTGATGTCAAGCACTTCAAGGAATACGCGGCCAGCAGCAAGGAGGAGGGCGGCTGGAGCAGCTACCAGCAGAAATACGTGCAGTGCACGGAGCAGGAATATCTGGAAAAAGTGGGTGGCATGGAAGCAATCAAGCGCCTGCCCTTGCCCGTGTTCTGAGGAGGCACAGAGATGAGTGAAATTGCATTGGTAGATCGCGTCATCTGCGCCGCGGCACGTGCCTGGGAAAACGACGGCGAGGTGTTGGCCACCGGCATTGGCCTGGTGCCACGTCTGGCGGCTTCGCTGTGCATGCGTTCCATCAACACCGATCTGATGATGACGGACTCTGAAGCCTGGGTGGTCAATGAACCCGTGCCCGTAGGTCCACGAGGTGAATACAAGATCAAGCGTGAAAGCTGGATGGGTTTCTCGCGCATCTTCGACAACGTCTGGGGAGGCAAGCGCCACGCCATGGTGGGTCCCGTGCAGGTGGACCGCTTCGGTCAGGGCAATATTTCCATGGTGGGCAGCGACTACGCTCGTCCCAAGTCCATGATGCTGGGGGTGCGCGGCTTCCCCGGCAATTCGATCAACCACGCGAATTCCTTCTTTGTGCCCAACCACAGCACCAAGGTTTTTGTCCCGGGTGAGGTCGATGCCGTGGGCAGCGTGGGCTACAACCCTGCGCGCCTGGCCAAGGGCTGGACGCTGGAGGAGACCACCGACATTCGCTTCATCTTCACCAATCTGTGTGTGATGGACTTTGGCGGACCCAGTCATCAAGTGCGCCTGGTGTCGCTGCATCCCGGCGTGACGGCGGTGCAGGTCAAGGAGGCCACGGGCTTTCCGATCCATGTTCCCGAGAGCGTGGGTGTGACACCTGATCCCACGCCCGAGCAACTGGCCTTGCTGGCTCAGCTCGATCCGCACAATCTGCGCGCTACGGCCATGGGAGTCTGATATGGATGATGCATCCAGCGAATTTGTGACACGCGAGGACAAAGCCGTCTATGAAACGGACGAGCCCGTTCTCTATAGCGTGGACAACGGCATTGCCACGGTCACCATGAATCGGCCCACGTTCAACAACGTGCAGAACTCGCAGATGACCTATGCGTTGGATGCTGCATTTCGCAAGGCGACCGATGACGATCGCGTCAAGGTCATCGTGCTGCGCGGCGAAGGCAAGCACTTCAGTGCGGGTCACGATATCGGCACGCCCGGCCGAGACATCAACAAGTCCTTTGACCGTGCACACCTGTGGTGGGATCACACCAACAAGCCCGGCGGCGAGCAGCTGTTTGCCCGTGAGCAGGAGGTCTACCTGGGCATGTGCCGGCGCTGGCGCGACATCCCCAAACCCATGATTGCCATGGTGCAGGGGGCATGCGTGGCGGGCGGTCTGATGCTGGCCTGGGTCTGCGACCTGATCGTGGCCAGCGACGATGCGTTTTTCCAGGATCCCGTGGTGCGCATGGGCATCCCCGGTGTGGAGTACTTCGCCCACGCCCACGAACTGCATCCGCGTATTGCCAAGGAGTTCCTGCTGCTGGGCGAGCGCATGCCGGCAGAGCGCGCCTATCAGATGGGCATGGTCAACCGCGTGGTTCCGCGTGCCGAGCTGCAGGATCAGGTCTATGCCATGGCCCAGCGCATGGCGGCCCAGCCGCGTCTGGGCCTGGCGCTGACCAAGATGGTCGTCAACAAGGCCGAGGAGCTGCAGGGCCTGCGTTCCACCATGGACATGGCTTTTGGCTACCACCACTTTGCTCACGCGCACAGTCAGGCGATGGGCATGGGGCAACTGGGCGGCCAGGATGCCAGGTCCATGGCAAAGGCCAATAAAGAAGAGTCAAAGGCATGAGCAATATGAACGATATGGGCAGTCTGCGCACTCCTATCTGCGACCTGCTGGGGTGCCGCTACCCCGTCATCCAGACGGCCATGGGCTATGTGGCGGGCGCTGATCTGGTGATAGGTACTACCAACGCCGGCGGCTTCGGCTTTCTGGCCGGCGCCACCATTCCCGCCGACAGGATCGAAGCCGAAATTCTGCGTGTCAAGCGCGAGACCGATGACCAGCCTTTCGGCCTGAATTTCCATATGTTCCAGCCCAACGCTCAGCAGTTGCTGGACCTGGCTGTGAAGCATCGTCTGCGTGCCGTCAGTTACGGCCGAGGTCCGGACAAGAAGGTGATCGGCCGTCTGCGTGATGCCGGCATCGTCTGCATGCCCACAGTGGGGGCCTTGAAGCATGCTCAGAAGGCGATCGAGATGGGCGCCAATGCCATCACCGTACAAGGCGGTGAAGGGGGAGGCCATACCGGCAGCGTTCCCACCACGGTGCTGCTGCCTCAGGTAGTGGATGCGGTCGATGTGCCCGTGATTGCCGCAGGCGGCTTTTATGACGGCCGTGGCCTGCTGGCTGCTCTGGCCTATGGCGCATCGGGTATTGCCATGGGCACGCGGTTCTTGATGACCAGTGATTCCAAGGTGCCCGCCGCCACGTTGCAGCGCTATCTGGCTGCAAGGGATGCGGAAAAGATCGCCATCTCGCATCTGGTCGATGGCATGCCCCAGCGCATGATTCCCAACGAATACCTGGCCATGCTCGAAAAAGCGAGCCCCATGAAGCGCTTGCGCATCGCCCTGGGTCTGGCATTGCAGTGGAAGGCCGAGACCGGCATGACCACGGGTCAGGCCTTGAGCATCTTCATGAAGGCCATGCGCGAAGACTCGTCTTCCGTCGCCCAGACCGTGATGGCTGCCAATGCCCCCATGTTGTTGCAGCGCTCCATGGTCGATGGCAATCCCGCAGAGGGTGTGATGTCTGCCGGCCAGGTGGCCGCGTTGATTGGCCGGCTCGACAGCTGTGAGGAAGTGATAGGCGGAATTGTCCGCCAGGCCATGGACCGTCGCAACGCATTGAACGCATTGACTCCCGCATAACAACAAGCCAACGAGACCGGATATGTCCACTCAACAATTTCACTCCAATATTCATGACAACGGCGTGGCGGAGCTGGTGATAGACCGTGCTCCCGTGAATGCCTTGAATGCAGCCGGCTGGAATGGCCTGGCCCGGGAAATCCAGGCGCTGGGCGACCGGCCCGAGGTGCGCGTGATCGTCATCCGTGCCGAGAACCGTGGTTTCTGCGCGGGTGTGGACATCAAGGAGCTGGCTACCGACGACAAGCTCATCATCGACGTGAACGCAGGCAACTACGCCACGTTCAAGGCCGTGCACCTGAACAAGGTGCCTGTGATTGCGGCCGTGCACGGCTTTGTGCTGGGCGGCGGCATCGGTATCTGCGGGGCATCGGACATCGTGATCGCCGCGGAAGACGCCACTTTCGGCCTGCCTGAAGTGGACCGCGGAGCCATGGGCGGTGCCGCCCATCTGCAGCGCATGTTCGGCGTGCAGAAGACCCGCTATCTGTTCTTTACGGGCGAGATGATCGCTGCGGCGGAAGCCCTGCGCCTGGGGGCCATCGAGCGTGTTGTTCCCCGTGAGCAGTTGCGCGACGTCGCCATGGAAATCGCCAACAAGATTGCCGCCAAGAGCCCCGCCATGATCCGCATCGCCAAGGAGGCGCTGACCGGCATCGAAGACGGCAATCTCGAAGACAAATACCGCTGGGAGCAGGGATTCACCCTGCAAGCCTATATGAGTCCAGATTCCGCCGAGACGCGCAGCGCCTTTGTGGAAAAGCGCGACGCCAAATTCTGAGCATCACTAGCGCGAAGAGGAGACAACCATGGATTTGACATACACCCCAGCGCAGAAGACCTTCCGTGCCCAGGTACGTGAATGGCTCAAGAACAATGTGCCCAAGGAACGACTGCAGAGCTATGACACTCGAGAGGGTTTCGAGCAGCACCGCCAGTGGGAAGCCAAGCTGGCCAGCGCCGGCTACAGCGCCGTGACCTGGCCCAAGGACTTGGGCGGCAGCGGCTGCGACCTGACCGAATGGCTGATCTTTGAAGAAGAGTACTGGGCAGCCGATGCTCCATCCCGCGTGAACCAGAACGGCATTCTGCTGTTAGGCTCCACGCTGATGGAATTCGGCACGCCCGAGCAGAAGGCCCGCTTTCTGCCCCGTATGGCCCGCTGCGACGATATGTGGGCCCAGGGGTGGTCGGAGCCCAACGCCGGCTCGGACATGGCTGCCATCAGCAGCCGCGCCACACGCATGGGTGACAAATTCATCCTGAACGGTCAGAAAATCTGGTCTACCCGTGCGATCTTTGCCGACTGGGTGTTCGGCCTGTTCCGCAGTGATCCGACATCGAGCCGCCATCATGGTCTGAGCTACATACTGGTGCCCTTGAATACGCCCGGCATCACCGTGCGTCCCATTCGTGCCATCAATGGTCGTGAGCACTTTGCCGAAATCTTCTTCGACGATGTCGAAGTACCCGTGGAGAACCTGCTGGGTGCAGAAGGCAAGGGCTGGCATGTGGCGATGGCGACGGCCGGCTTTGAGCGCGGCCTGCTGCTGCGCTCTCCCGCCCGCTATCAGCGCAGTGCGCAGAAGCTGGTGGACCTGTATCTGCGCAATCAGGTCGATGCCGACCGCGATCACTCGATTCGCGATGCTGTGCTGCGTGCCTGGCAGGGGGCGGAGGCATACACGCTGTCTTCCTATCACACGGTAGGCCGCCTTAACAAGGGCGCACAGATTGGCGCCGAAGCCAGCACCAACAAGATTGTCTGGTCCGAGCTGGACATCATGATTCACGAAACCGCGATGCGCATTCTGGGCGCGCGTGCCGAGCTCATCGATGACGCCGAGGCCAACGAATGGCTGGAAGGTTTCCTGTTCTCGCAGGCTGGTCCCATCTACGCGGGCAGCAACGAGATCCAGCGCAACATCATCGCTCAGCGCATGCTGGGCCTGCCCAAATCCTGATCGGCAGGGAGACAACCATGGACTTCACCTTTACCGAAGATCAAATCGCATTCCGTGACTCGATCAGCCGCTTTCTGATGACCGAAGCAGCCCCCGAGCTGCTGCGCGACATCTGGGAAACCCCGACCGGTCGCAGTCCCGAGCTGTGGGCCAAGATTGCAGAACAAGGCTTGATGGGCCTGTCCGCTCCCGAAGCCGATGGCGGCATGGGCATGGCCGATGTGGACTGGGCACTGCTGCTGCAGGAGGTGGGCTATTACGCTCTGCCCGATTCCCTGACCGACACCGCCTATGTGGCTGTGGGCATGCTGTGTGCATTGCCGCAAGGACATGAGAGCCGTGTCTGGCTGTCCAGGATTGCCGAAGGCAGCTGCCGCGTGGCCGTGGGCCATCCCGTCAACCTCAATGTGGCGGACGCGGCATTGGCCGATGTGCTGTTGCTGCCCCATGCCACGGCCACCGGCCTGGAGTTGCACCTGGTCAGGCCTGCACAGTGCGAGATCACGGCACTGAGCAGTATCGACTCTTCGCGCCGTCTGTCACAGGTACGCTGGACGGCATCCGATGCCACCCGTTTGCTCGACGGCACTCAGGGCCAGAAGGTCTGGGACACAGCCGGCGAGCGCGGTGCACTCGCCGCTGCTGCCCAGATGCTGGGTCTGGCCCAGCGCATGCTGGATCTCTCGGTGGACTACGTGGCACAGCGCAAGCAGTTCGACAAGGTCATAGGCAGCTTTCAGGCCGTGCAGCACCACCTGTCGGACATCGTCACCAAGATCGAGTTTGCCAAACCCGTTCTCTACCGTGCCTTCTACGCGCTGCAGCACGGTGAACCCGATCTGGCCGTGCGTATCTCGCACGCCAAGCTTCAGTGCAGCGAAGCGAGCTGGTTTGCCGCGCGCAACAGCCTGCAGGTGCATGGCGCCATGGGCTACACCTGGGAAGTCGATCTGCAGATGTTCATGAAGCGCGCCTGGGTGCTGGACGCTGCCTGGGGCGACAAGGCATACCACGCGGCCCGCCTGACTCAGGGCCTGCTGCGCAGTCCCAATGCCCCGGTGGGCCCCGGATCGACTTTTGATCGAGAAATCGATTCATGTGCCTCCTGCTCTGCGCAAGATGCTATCAAGAACGTTGCTGAAGAGGTGGCCGCATGAGCGCCCAGGCTTATATCGTTGATGCGCTGCGCTCTCCTACCGGAAAGCGCAAGGGCTCTCTTGCCACCGTGCACGGTGCCGACCTCGGCGCCCATGTGATCAAAGCGCTGGTTGAGCGCAACGACATTCCCGCAGCCGATTACGACGACGTGATCTTTGGCTGCGTGGACACCATAGGTTCTCTGGCTGGCGACATTGCCCGGACTTCCTGGCTGGCAGCCGGCATGCCCTTGAACGTGCCGGGCACCACGATTGATCGCCAGTGCGGCTCGTCCCAGCAAGCCATTCATTTTGCGGCCCAGGCCGTGATGAGTGGAACGCAGGACGTGGTGCTGGCCGGTGGCGTGCAGACCATGACCGCCATTCCCATTTCCTCGGCCATGCTCGCCGGCCAGCCCCTGGGCTTTACCACGCCGTTTGCCGAGAGCAAAGGCTGGCAGGCGCGTTTCGGTAACGCACCCGTCAACCAGTTCTACGCCGCCCAGCGTATTGCAGACCACTGGGGCGTGAGTCGTGCCGACATGGAAGTATTTGCCAAGGAAAGCCACGACCGCGCTTTGAATGCGATTGCCGAGGGCCGCTTCGACCGTGAAATCGTTCCCTTTGGCGTTTTCATGATGGATGAGACCGCTCGCCTCTCGACTCTGGAGAAGATGGCCACGCTGGAGCCGGTGGACCCCGACTATCCCTCCATCACTGCAGCCGTCTCAAGCTCCACCTGCGATGCGGCGGCTGCCGTGCTGGTGGTGTCCGAAGCAGCGCTCAAGCGCTACAACCTCAAGCCACGCGCTCGCATTCACCATATGAGCGTGCGCGCCGATGACCCCATCTGGCACCTGACCGCGCCGATTCCAGCCACGGAATATGCGCTCAAGAAGGCGGGCATGACCATGTCCGACATCGACCTGGTCGAGATCAACGAGGCCTTTGCTTCCGTGGTCATGGCGTGGCTCAAGGAGACCGGCTACGACCATGCCAGGACCAACGTCAACGGCGGTGCGATTGCGCTCGGTCATCCACTGGGAGCCTCAGGCGCCAAGCTCATGACCACGCTGCTGCACGAGCTGGAGCGCACCGGCGGGCGCTACGGCTTGCAGACCATGTGCGAAGGTGGAGGACAGGCCAATGTGACCATCATCGAGAGACTCTGACGGCAGACATGCAGGCACCCCTGGGTGCCTGTATTGCGTTGGAGCTCCGGTGTTGGCGGCTTAGCAAGTCATCCACAAAAATATCTACGGAGACAAAGACATGCAAGACAAAGCGACGGATTCAGATCGCAGAGCATTCCTGGCCGGAGCAACTGCCGCGGCGGCAGCGCTGGGTCTGCCAGCAGCGCAAGCTCAAGTCGGCACCAGGACCGTTGCGCAGGCCGATGCCATCACCATGGCAGCGCAGATGCGCAAAGGCGATATCACGCCGCTGGAGGCTCTTGATGCCGCCATTGCGCGCGTTGAAGCCTTGCCCAAGCTCAATGCCGTGGTCATCAAAGACTACGAACTGGCCCGCGAGCATGCCAAGAAGCTCTCGACCATGGGCCGCGATGCACGCAAACAGGCGACTGACAAAGCCCCGCTGTGGGGTCTGCCGTTTGTGCTCAAGGACCTGGGTCTGAGCATGGCAGGAACCGTGACCAGCAATGGTTGCCGCTTCTTCAAGGATGCTGTCGCTTCGCAGGACTCCACGCTGGTGATGCGCTACAAGGCTGCGGGTCTCAACATCTTTGGCAAGACGGCATCTCCCGAGTTCGGCATGACGACTACCACGGAGTCAAAGCTTTACGGCGTCACGCCCAACCCCTGGAACACCGGGCATACCACGGGCGGTTCTTCCGGTGGGACTGCCGCTGTGGTGGCAGCCGGCATTCTGCCCGTGGGTCATGCCAGCGATGGTGGCGGCTCCATCCGCATACCGGCCGCACATTGCGGCCTGTTCGGACTCAAGCCCAGTCGTGGACGTGTGCCTGCAGGGCCAGGAGCGCTGGATGGCGCAACAGGTTTGTCGGTGAACCACGTCATCAGCCGCAGCGTGCGCGACACAGCCTTGCTGCTGGACTTGAGTGCTGGGCCCGAGTTCGGCTCGCGAGTGCGACCTCCCTCTGATGTTTCTCGGGGCTACCTTGAAGCGATGCACCAGCCCGAGCGCAAGCTGCGTATTGCCGTCTGGCGCAAGAACTACTTCGGGATTCCCGTACATGCCGAATGCCTGGAGGCCGTGGACAAAGCGGCCAAGGCCTGCGAGGCCATGGGGCATTTTGTTGAAGAGGCCATGCCGGAGCTGCCGGTGAACGAAATTTTTGGTGGCATGGGTGCAGGCATGTCGGCAGGTCTGCTCAGCGCCATTGAATACCGTGAAAAGCAGCTGGGCCGCGCTGTGCGCGAAGACGAGATGGAGCCGCTGAACTGGGCTGCGTTGCAGGCCGCGAAGAAGGCCTCGGCGCTGGATCTGTACCGCAGCCGCGCAGGCTTCGACAAGGCGGGGCAATTGATCGATGCATTCCTGTCTAGGTACGACCTGATTCTGACGCCCACCACCGTGGTGCCTGCACAGAAGCTGGGCGCTCTGCGACTCGATCAACCCTATGAAAGCTATGCCGCCGAGGCCATGAACTCCTCCGCGTTTACCTCGCTGTTCAACATCAGCGGTCATCCGGCCATGTCCGTGCCGCTGCACTGGACGGCGGACCACCTCCCTGTGGGTTCCCACTTTGTCGCACCGTTTGGTGGCGAAGGCCGCTTGCTGCGTCTGGCGGCGCAGCTGGAGCAAGCCCTGCCATGGGCACATCGCGTGCCGGACCTGTCCGCACTCAAGGCTTGAATGTCCGGCAACAAGAAGGAGGAGAGCATGGAATCAGTGAATCAAGGTGTGGATCGTCGTGGCTTTATTCAGGGCGCAGGTGCCGTGGCCGCAGCAACAGCCATGCCGACAATGGCTGCACAGAAGAAAAATGAGGCGACGGCGGTGGATGGCTACGCCTGGGCAGAACAGATCCGCCGGGGCGATATCACGCCGCTGGAAGCGCTGGAAGCGGCGATTGCACGCACCGAGGCCTTGCCCAAGCTCAATGCAGTGGTCATCAAGGACTACGATCTGGCACGTGATCAGGCCAAGCAGATGTCGGCTCTGGGCAGCGCTGCACGTGCCGAAGCCACAGCCAGGGCGCCCATGTGGGGCGTGCCCTTTCTGCTCAAGGATCTGAACCAGTATCTGAAGGGAACGGTCACTACCAACGGCTGCCGCTTTTTCAAGGGGGCCGTGGCAGAGTACGACAGTACCCTGGTGGCACGCTACAAGGCGGCTGGTCTCAATATCTTTGGCAAGACGGCATCGCCCGAGTTCGGCCAGACGCCCACGACCGAGTCCTTGCTCTACGGCAAGTCGCCCAATCCATGGAATGCTGCCCACACGACGGGCGGCTCCTCGGGTGGTGCGGCATCGGTGGTTGCCGCAGGCATTGTGCCCGTGGCCCATGCCAGCGACGGAGGCGGCTCCATTCGCATTCCCGCTTCGCACTGCGGCCTGTTTGGCCTCAAGCCCAGCCGCGGCCGTCTGCCCGCCGGTCCGGCCAATATGGAAGGCTGGATGGGCTTGTCCATGAACCATGTCATCAGTCGCAGCGTGCGCGACAGCGCTCACCTGCTCGATCTGACGCAGGGGCGCGAGCCGGGCTCGCGCACCGTGCCGCCGCGCGACGTGGAGGGCAGCTATCTGGACGCCCTCCAGCAGTCGCCCAAGAAGCTCAGGATCGCCGTCTGGTCCAGGAACTATTTTGGCATTCCTGTGCATGCGGACTGTCAGGCTGCGGTGGACAAGGCCATCAAGGCCTGCCTGGCGCTGGGGCATGAAATCGTGGAGGACATGCCGGAGTTGCCTGTGGCTGAGGTGTTCTCGGGCCTGGGCGTGGTGACATCCGTGGGCATGATGGCCAGCATCCGCGCCCGCGAAAAGCTGCTGGGTCGCGCCGTGCGCCAGGATGAGGTAGAGCAGATGGACTGGCTGTATCTGGAAAAGGCCAAGTCCTATACCGCCGAGCAGATGCTGATGGCGCGTACCAACTTCGATACGGCGGGCCAGATTCTGGACCGATTTTTTCTGAAGTACGACTTGATTCTGACCCCGGTGATGGCTGTGCCGCCACCGCTGTTGGGCGTGCTGACGCTGGACCAGCCTTATGACTCATTCGCGCGCGAAGCCGTCAAGGCTTCGCCCTATACCGCGCTTTTCAATATGACAGGCCAGCCCGCCATGTCTGTGCCCATGCACTGGACCAGGGACAACTTGCCTGTGGGCGCGCACTTCGCTGCGCCGTTCGGTCGCGAAGGGCGCTTGTTGGCGCTGGCCGCGCAGCTGGAACAAGCCGTTCCCTGGGCACATCGTCAGCCTGATCTGTCGGTCTTCAAAGCGTAATTTCAAGAAGGCAGACGGCCATGAGGTTGTCTGCATTGCAAGCAAAAGGGGAAAGAAATGGGTATTTGCAACCAGAGAACCGTCGTCATCACCGGTGCAGGCGGTGGCCTGGGCCGCGCTTATGCGCTGGCCTTCGCGCAAGAAGGTGCAAATGTGGTGGTCAACGACATCCGTGCCGAAGCCGCCCAGGCCGTGGCCGAGGAAGTCAAGGCCGCTGGTGGCAAGGCGCTGGCCAACACGGGTGACATCACCACGGTGGCCGGAGCGCAATCGATTCTCGATGCGGCACTGGCCGCCTTTGGCGATGTGCAGGTCATCGTCAACAACGCGGGCGTGCTGCGCGACCGCATGTTCCTGAGCCTGTCCGAAGAGGACTGGGATATGGTCATGCGCGTGCATCTGCGCGGACATTTCTGCATGGCCAAGGTGTTTGGCGGCTACTGGCGCGATCAGAAGAAGGCCGGCAAGGACGTGGATGCGCGCATCATCAACACCAGCTCCGGCGCGGGCCTGCAAGGCTCCATAGGCCAGAGCAACTATGCTGCAGCCAAGGCCGGCATCGCCGGTCTGACACTGGTGCAGGCCGCGGAGCTGGCGCGCTACGGCATCACAGCCAACTGTCTGGCACCTGCTGCGCGCACCTCCATGACCGAAGGCGCCATGCCCGATATGGTCAAGAAGCCCGAATCCGGCTTCGACGTCTGGGACCCCATGAACGTGGCCTCCATCGTCGTCTGGCTGGGCAGCAGCCAGTCCAGGCATGTGACGGGCCGCTGCTTCGAAGCCAAGGGCGGCGAGCTGTCCGTGGCCGACGGCTGGTTCACCGGCAAGATCAATGACAAGCAGGCGCGCTGGGAGCCTGCCGAGCTGTCAGGTGTGGTCGATCAGCTGATCGCCGAGGGCAAGGCTCCTCAGAAGGTCTACGGGACCTAAGCAGAAGAATCAGCCGGGGCATGGGCCCGGCCTTCCCATTCGATGAAGAACTCAGGACGCGAGCCATCATGGATTTAAGTCTGAACGAAGAACAAAAAATGATCGCCGAGAGCGCCGCGGTGTTTCTGCAGGAAAAAAGCAGCACGGCGCAGGTGCGCAAGGTTTCTGAAACCGAGGGCGGGCTGGACCGTGCCCTGTGGCAGGAAGTGCTGGACATGGGCTGGTGCAGCGTGGCCCTGCCCGAAGCCGCAGGTGGCATGGGTCTGGGCTGGCGCGAGCTGGTGCTGCTTCAGGAGCAGATGGGCTATCACCTGGCCTGCGTGCCATTTTTTGACGCTGTCGTCGCAGTGACGCCGTTGTGGCAAGCGTTGAGCCAGACCGGGCAGGGTCTGGGCGTGGTGGAGCGCCTGGCGGCCTCGGGCCGGATCTGCGTTCTGGGCATGACGGTGCGTGGTGAGCTGCCCGCGGCCGCGACCGTGAAGCTCGAAGGCGATGCGCTGGTGCTCAATGGCCAGTGGAGTCAGGTGGGATCCGGAGCACATGCCGATGTGTTCCTGCTGCCCGCTACTCTGCCTTGCGGCTCGCTGGCCCTGCTGGAAGTGCATGCCAAGGAAGAAGGTTTGAGCGTGCAGGCGCTGACTACGGTGGACGCCACACGCAGCAGTGCCGATGTCATGGCCGTTAATGTGAGATTGACTGGCGCTGCCGTGTTGATGCATGGCGAGGCGCTCAGGAGCCTGTGGGCGCAGACCCGCAATCTGGCGGCCATCGGTTTGGCGGCTGAACAAGTCGGTGTGGCCGAGCGCGCGCTGAATCTGGCCGTGGAATACACCAAGGAGCGTCAGCAGTTCGGCAAGGCCGTGGGCAGTTTTCAGGGCGTCAAGCACCGGGCAGCGCAGATGCTGGTGAAGGTGGAGACCGCTCGTTCTGCCGTCTATGCTGCAGCTTTCATAGCTGATGGCGCCGACGTCACGAGCGATCTGAGCTACTTCGCGGCTCAAGCTCGCACAGATGCAACGGAGGCTGCTCTCTTTTCCACGCGCGAAAGCATTCAGTTGCACGGCGGAGTGGGATTCACCTGGGAGTTTGATCCGCATCTGTTCTTCCGCCGCGCGCAGGCATCCAGCCAGCGCATGGGCACGGTGGAGCAGTGGCGCGAGCTGGTGGCTGCGCGTTTGTTGGACGAGAGCGTGACGGAGGCAGCATGAAGATGCAGGAGTCGGAAATCAATGAAGCCTTTCGCGCTGAAGTGCGTGAATGGATGGCCCAACATCTGACAGGGCGGTTCGCCCCGCTCAAGCATGCCAGCGGTCTGGGTGCTGAAGGTTATGACGCGCAACTGGCCAAGGAATGGGAGCAGGAGCTGGCCAAGGGCGGCTGGACCGGCCTGGGCTGGGAGACCCGGTACGGCGGCCGCAACGTCCCGCTGGCCCAGCAAGTCATCTTCCACGAGGAGTATGTACGCTGCGGCGGTCCCGGCCGCATCGGTCATATCGGCGAGACCCTGCTGGCCCCCACGCTGATGGCTTTTGGCACGCCCGAGCAGAAACAGCGTTTTCTGCCCGGCATTCTGGCCGGTACCGACTATTGGGCTCAGGGCTACTCCGAGCCCGGCGCGGGCTCCGACCTGGCCGCGATTCGCACCAAGGCACGCCGCGATGAAGCCACGGGCGAGTGGGTGATCGACGGCCAGAAGGTCTGGACATCGTGGGCCCATGAATCCGAATGGATTTTCGTGCTGGCGCGTACCGAAGAGGGCAGCACCCGTCACTCGGGTCTGAGCCTGCTGCTGGTGCCCATCAACCAGCCTGGCGTGGAAGTGCGTGCCATTCGCCAGATCACCGGTGGCTCGGAGTTCAACGAAGTTTTCTTTGATGGCGCACGCACCGAAGGCACCCTGCATCTGGGCCCCGTGGGCGATGGCTGGAAGGTCGCCATGTATCTGCTGGGCTGCGAGCGCGGTGCATCCACGCTGGGTCAGCAGGCACATTTCCGCCATGAGCTGGACCTGATCATAGCCCTGGCCAAGCGCAATGGCGCTGCCCGCGACCCGCTACTGCGCCAGCGCCTGGCCAAGGCCGATATGGGTCTGCAGACTCTGCGCGCCCATGCGCTGCGCGCAAGCGATGTGAGCACGCCCTTCCGTGTGGCTTCCGTATCCAAATACGCATGGTCCAACTGGCACCGTGATCTGGGCGAGCTGGCCATGGATGTGCTGGGCGAGCAGGGCGAACTGGTGCTCAGGGATCCCGCGTTCAGCGCTTTGCAGCAGCTATGGCTGGTCAGCCGTGCCGACACCATCTATGCAGGCACCAACGAGATTCAGATGAACCTCATTGCCGAACGTGCACTGGGCATGCCGCGCTGATCGAACGCGCCTGCTCCTTGGTCATTGGAGTAGGTGAATACGCTGAGTGGCTCCAAAGAAGATGCTGTGAACCGCGGGTTCTCCCTGGTGGTTTGCAGCATTTTCTCCTTTGAAATGTCCTCCCAGCGACATTAGGGAATGACCTATCGTCCAAAGTGACGATGCTGCAGCGCAGCGGCGATCGGAAGATCGAGGCAACTACTTTTGAATGACAAATGACTAGCGCTCCCTCTTACGTTGCTCCCCACGGCCTGCTCAAAGACAAAACTGTGCTCGTTACCGCTGCTGCTGGCGCCGGTATCGGCTTTTCAGCTGCAAAACGAGCAGCAGAGGAGGGCTGCAAGGCCTTGTTCATCTCCGACGTGCATGAGCGTCGGCTGGCCGAAGCCGTGGAGCAGATCAAAAAAGATACGGGTTTGTCCCAGGTCTTTGGCAAGCTCTGCGACGTGAGCAAGGAAGAGCAGGTGCAGGCGCTGATCTCCGAAGCCGACAGCGCCATGGGCGGTATCGATGTGCTGATCAATAACGCGGGTCTGGGCACCAGTTGCAAGGTCGTCGACATGGGCGATGACGAGTGGAGCAAGGTCATCGACATCACGCTGACCGGCACCTTCCGCATGACGCGCGCAGCGCTCAAGCTGATGCAGCCACGCGGCAAGGGTGTGATCGTCAACAACGCCTCGGTGCTGGGCTGGCGCGCCCAGACCGAGCAGGCTCATTACGCGGCAGCCAAGGCGGGCGTGATGGCCCTCACACGCTGTTCGGCGCTGGAAGCGGCCGAATTCGGCATCCGCATCAACGCCGTGGCGCCTTCCATCGCCATTCACGCCTTCCTCAAGAAGTCGGCCTCTGAAGAGCTGCTGGCCAAGTTGTCCGAGAAGGAAGCCTTTGGTCGGGGTGCCGAGCCCTGGGAAGTAGCCAATGTGATGATCTTCCTGGCCAGCGACTACTCCTCGTACATGACGGGTGAAGTGGTGTCCGTCAGCTCGCAGAGGGCCTGAGCATGAATGCAGTCGCAGACAAGATGCTGTTTGACTCGGCAGCCTCGGTGCAGGCATCGGTGGGGCGTCAACTGGGCGAGACCGAATGGGTGCAGATCACGCAGGAGCGCATCAATCAGTTTGCCGATGCCACGGGCGATCACCAATGGATTCACGTGGACCCCGAGCAGGCCAGGAACGGTCCGTTCGGCGCCTGCGTGGCCCATGGATATCTGACGCTGTCTCTGGCCAATCTGTTTTTGCCTCAGCTGGTCAGCTATCAGGGGCTGAAGATGGGCGTCAACTATGGTTGCGAGAAGGTGCGTTTTCCGGCTCCGGTGCTGGTGAACAGCTTCGTGCGTGGCAGCGGCGAGGTGGTGGCGGCGACGCCTATCGGAGAAGACGGCGTACAGGTCACGATCCGAATCACCGTACAGGTCAGGAATCAGGATAAACCCGGCTGTGTGGTTGAAACCATCAGCAGGCTGTTCTTTATCCGGGAAAATTGAGTGTGTGCAAGCGCCTGCTTCGGCGGGAGATTGCATTTTTTGTGAAGAGGGATGAGCTGCCGACAGAGTGGCCGACCTCGATACGGCAGCAAAAGCTGCCCAGGGCGCGACGAAAAGAAAGTTAGGAGACAAAGACATGAAAGACGCAGTCATCGTTTCGACGGCACGTACCCCCATAGGCAAGGCTTACCGTGGTGCCTTCAACGACACCGAAGCTCCGGTGCTGGGCGGACACGTCATTCGCGCGGCGCTCAACAAGGCGAACGTGGCTGGTGCGGATGTGGATGATGTCATTTTGGGCATTGCCGCGCAGCAGGGCACGCAGGGCTACAACCTGGGGCGTCTGTGCGGCTATACCGCCGGCCTGCCGGAATCCGTGGGCGGAATGGTGATCGATCGCATGTGCGCATCGGGCCTGATGAGCATTGCCACGGCTGCCAAGGGTGTCATGACCGGCGAGATGAATATCGCTGTGGCCGGCGGGCTGGAGTCCATTTCCCTGGTTCAGAACAAGTACAAGAACTCGTACCGCGCCCAATCGAAGGCTGTGCTGGCCGCAGAGCCCACAGCCTACATCCAGATGATAGAGACGGCCGAGCTGGTCAGCCAGCGTTACGGCATCAGTCGTGAAGCCCAGGACGAGTACTCGCTGCGCAGCCAGCAGCGCGTGGCCGCCGCACAGGCTCGTGGCCTGTTCGACGATGAAATCGTGCCGCTGACCACGGTCAAGCAGCTGTTTGACAAGGAAGGCAATGTCACCGGCAGCGAGGAAGTCACGCTGACCCGCGACGAGGGCAACCGTGCCGACACCACGCTTGAGAATCTGGCCAAGCTCAAGCCTGTATGGAAGAGCGGCCAGTGGGTGGAGCAAGGCCAGTTCATCACGGCCGGCAATGCATCCCAGCTGTCCGACGGTGCCAGCGCCTGTGTGGTGATGAGTGCCGACGAAGCCCGCAGTCGCGGCCTCGCGCCTCTGGGCATCTATCGCGGCGTGGCCGTGGCAGGCTGCCGTGCCGATGAAATGGGGATCGGCCCCGTCTATGCCATCCCCAAGCTGCTCAAGCAGCATGGGCTGACGGTTGGCGACATCGGCCTGTGGGAAATCAACGAGGCATTTGCCTGCCAGGTGATCTACAGCCGCGACAAACTGGGCATTCCCGATGAGCGCCTGAACGTCAACGGCGGCGCGATCTCCATCGGCCACCCCTTCGGCATGTCGGGCGCACGTCTGGTTGGTCACGCCCTGCTGGAGGGGCGTCGCCGCGGCGTGCGTTTTGTGGTTGTGAGCATGTGTATTGGCGGCGGCATGGGCGCTGCCGGCCTGTTTGAGCTGAGCTGATCCGATCTGTCTGCAACCAACCTTCAACCAAGGAGTTGAACATGATGGACAGCGCTTTCGCCAAGATGGGTTTTTCCACCTACACGCCAAGTTCCATCGCTTGCGTGATCAAGGATGTGCCCATATTCGACACCCCGACCCCCGTGCGCGCATCGGCCGATGCACCCTTCGTGAGCGCCGAGCAGTTCAGTGCGCTGATCAGTCAGCTCTATGAAGCTGCCATGGATCCGGAAGGCTGGAAGCCTTTTCTGGAGACTCTGCGTCTGCAACTGGGAGGCAATTACGCCTCGCTCATAGTGCGCCCAGGCTCCGCCGATGATGTGGGGCTGATCGTCTCGGCCGCAGGCGACCGCCGCGATCTGATGCCGAACTGCCCCAAGATCAGCATGAGCCCGTTTCGCAGCATGCCTACCGATCGTATCGTGACCGTGGGGGATGTGATGCCCGAGTCCGAGTGGCGCGCTTCAAGCTACTACAACGACTGGTGCAAGCAGCTGCAGGTGTTCCACGTGATGGCAGCCGACATCGTCACCAAGGACAGTTGCGTCTACGGTCTGCGCATCACGCGGCCCGAAGGTGCCCCGGCTTTCAACAAGCAGGAGCGTGCCTTTGGCTCCATGATGCTGCCGCATATCAAGCGCGCGTTGAACCTGCATCTGTCGGTGAACCAGGACCGTCAGGTCATCTCCCTCTACAGCAAGGCCACGGCCCAGCTGATGGTGGGGGTGGTCATCCTCGATCAGAACGGCAATGTGCTGGAGTGCAATCCCGCCGCGGCCAGCATTCTGGACATGCAGGACGGTCTGAAGATCTCCGGCGGCATGCTGGAGGCCAACTACGCCAATGACAACCGCAAGCTGCAGCGCCTGATCAAGGATGCGCTCATGCATACACAGGTCTCGCGCCTGTCCATGACCGAAGGCATGTCGGTCAGCCGGCAGTCCGGCCAGCTCAACTGGGGCGTGGTGGTGCAAAGCATTTCTCCCGACGAGTGGACCGAGGGCAAGCAGCGCCCCAGTGTCGCCGTCTTTGTACGCGACACCGGCGGCAAGGCAGACCCTCCCGTGAAGCTGGCTCAGCAGCTGTTCCAGCTGACGCCGGCCGAGACTTCGCTGGCCATTCAACTGGCCAATGGCCTGTCGCTGGAAGAGGCCGCCGAAGCGCTCAACATCCGCCGCAACACGGCGCGAGCCCATCTGCGCTCCATCTTCTCCAAGACGGGGGTGCGCCGCCAGACCGAGCTGGTGCGCATCTTCCTCAACAGCGTGGCCTGGCTGGGGAACAAGTGACGACGGTTGGTGGAAATAAAAAGCGGGCTTCGGCCCGTTTTTTGCATATGGCGCAGATCCGGGCAGTTTGCTTTCGACAATGACCGTGCAAAATACCTCGCGACAGCATGTCGATGGGAGGCCCGGATTCCGGTTGCTCGTGACCGGGCATAGGGCGGCCGTGACTCATTGAAGGCGAGGCCGGGACGAAATGGCGCCGATGCAGAAATGACTTTCCGGTTGGAGGCAAGCCCAGCGAATGAGCTCCATGCACTCCCTGGCGAAATCTTCAGGCTCTTGAGTCTGCTTGCGCACAGCTTGTCCGTGCAGGATGGTCCTGTGGTCTCCCAGGCTTGCTTCTCATAGATTCCATCCACGCCAGTTCAATCGTTTGAAAACAAGCTGGCGGTCGCGGCGCGAATGCCGGCCAGAGCAAGATAGCCCCCGACCCTCACCAGAGAAACCCAGGCAGAATGACAGGGCGCGGGGCGAGTATTCGGTGTTCCTACGGAAGAAAGCACTTGCATGGCTCAACAGAAGAAATGTGACCGGCTCGCTCAAATAAAGCAACGACATGAAACTATTTCGCAAGTCTGCTTTTGATCACTTCAAATTCATTTCTAGTGCGCCTTATGCAATGCTCTTGGTGGGAGGGGTTATTGCGCTGTCGATGACCGCGATCTGTACCGTAGTCCTCTACCAGAGTCGACTGGATGCAATGGAGCATGCGATAGAAACATCGCGCAATGTTGCCCTTCTTGCTGAAAATGACGTGGTTCGGAACTTCGAGCTCTATGCACTATCGTTGCAAGCCGTAGTCGATGGACTCAACGATTCCGAAGTGATGGCTGCCTCGCCGCATTTGCGTAATGCGGCCTTGTTCGACAAGGCCGCGACCGCGACCTATCTGGGATCCATCCTGGTTCTTGACGCAGACGGAAAAATTGCCCTCAATGCAGGGGCCGAGAATTCGGTGAACGGGCATTACTCGGATCATGACTTTTTCAAGGTGCACAAGGAAAGCTCAAGCATCGGGCTCTACGTGGGGGACCCTTATTCATCCGCGCTGCATGGCGGTTCCCTGAGCATTCCTCTGAGTCGTCGGATTTCCCATGCGGACGGCTCTTTCGCCGGCATTGTGCTGATCGATGTTCAGCTGGAGTACTTTCAGAAACTGTTCTCCGCGCTTTCGCTGGGCAAGCATGGATCGCTGGCCCTGATCAGAAAAGATGGCGCCATGATGATGCGTCAGCCCTTCGATGCCAAGGTCATCGGGCGCAATATCCGCAATGCAAGCACGTTCCAGCAGTTCATGTCGGCACCCGAAGGCAGCTTTTCGGATACGTCGTACCTGGATGGCGCGCAGCGCGCGTACTACTTCAAGAATCTTCCGAGCTTGCCATTCATCATCATGGTGGCGAAAGCGCATTCCGATATCTACGCAGTCTGGCGCCAGCGCGCCTTGCTGATTGCCTCCGTCATGGGAACGCTCACCATGGCTTTCATCGGCCTGTCCTTCGCGTTCGGAGTGCAGCTCAAGCGCCGCATGCGCGCAGAGTCCGAACTGGCGCTGCTGGCGCGTACCGATGGACTGACCGGCCTGAACAACCGCCGCAAGCTCGACGAGATCATCGAGCACGAGTGGCACAGGGCCAAAAGAAGTCACAGCGCCTTCTCGCTGCTGTTCGTGGATATCGACTGGTTCAAGGCCTACAACGACACCTACGGACATCAGGCCGGGGATATGGTTCTGGCGACCGTGGCCAGATGCATTGCCAGCAATATCCGGCGCCCCGAGGACAGTGCGGCCCGCTATGGGGGGGAGGAATTCATCGTGGTGCTGCCGGACACGACCCTGGATGGAGGCGCGCTGATTGCCGAGAACATCCGGGAGGCAGTCTCCGAGCTTGCGATTGCGCACACCGGAAGCGAATTCGGCTGCATCACGGTCAGCATCGGTTGTGCGGCCTGGGTGCCGGGCAAGGATCTGGACGTGCAGGAGGTGCTGCGTTCGGCCGACAAGGCGCTGTACGGCGCCAAGATGACCGGGCGCAACAAGGTCGTTCTATCCAGCACGTCTGCGGCATAGCGCCGCAGCCGCTCTGGTGACTTGGGGCTTGGCCTGCATGGCAGCGTCCACCCCGGCAAAGCAAGTTGCCTGAATAGTGATAGCTGCTATCGCCTGATATACATGGATTTCAATATGAAAAATATCTGAAATCTAGTCATATAAAGCGAGAGTAGCTATATTTTAAGTAGCTTCCATCCAGTGAACCGCTTGGTCGCCTCGCCGGCTGCTCAGGCACAGGCCTTGCTCTCGCGCAGCGCCGCTATATCGGCCTGGGCATAGCCCAGGGACGCGAGCACGGCATCGGTGTCCTGGCCGATTCTGGTTCCCGGTGTGGGGCTGCGCGCAGGGGTGCGTGAAAAGCGTGGGGCCGGCGAGGGCTGGCACTGGATACTGCCGTCCACTTCCAGATCGACGAACAGATTGCGCCGGGCGTTGTGCGGATGAGCGGGTGCCTCGGCCAGGCTCAGCACCGGGGCAAAGCAGACATCGCTGCCTTCGAGCTCTTCGCTCCACTGTGCCTGCGTCTTCCTGCGCACGATTTCGGCCACGCGGGCCTTGACTTCGGGCCAGTCGGAGCTTTGGTACTGGCGCCTGGGGTCCACATCGGTCAGGCCCAGCTTCTGCAGCTGCAGGGCATAGAACGGCGGCTCGATGGCGCCCAGGGTGATGTGCTTGCCATCTGCGCACTCGAACACTTCATAGAAGGGTGAAGTGTTGAGAAAGTGATTCTGCGCGGGATCGTCCTTCCAGTAGCCCATGCCACTGCGCATCTGGTGCATCAGGCCACTCATGGCGCTCACTCCGTCGATCATGGCTGCGTCCACCACCTGACCCCTGCCGGATTGACGTGCCTCGTGCATGGCGCACATGATTCCGAACAGCAAGAACATGGCACCGCCCGCCATATCGCCCACGATGGTGGGCGGCAGCACGGGCGCCTGGCCGGGGCGCATGGAGGTGGACATCACGCCCGTCAGCGCCACATAGTTGATGTCATGGCCTGCGGCCTGGGACAGGGGGCCGGTCTGGCCCCAGCCGGTGACGCGGCCAAAGACCAGGCGGGGCGCGCGGCGGGCGACTTCCTCGGGGCTGAAGCCCAGGCGCTCCATCACGCCGGGTCTGAAGCCCTCGATGAGCGCGTCGGCAGACTCGATCAGCTTCCAGGCGGCGGCGCGTCCGCCCTCGGACTTGAGGTCCAGCGCGATGGACTTCTTGCCCCGGTTCTGCGCCATGCGCGGGTAGCGGGATGCCGCAGCATGGTCTGCGCTGCGCTCGATGAGAATCACTTCGGCACCCATATCGGCCAGCATCATGCCGGCAAAGGGGGCAGGGCCGATGCCTGCAAATTCGATGACGCGCATTCCGCTCAAAGGCCCTGGGCTCTGGCCTTGGAAAGGGTGTTCTGTACTCAAGTCGGTCTCCTGTTTTTGTCTGCGACTTTTCTATCTTGTTGATCCTGCCGGTTTTGGACCCGTCCGTTTGGAGTATGTCCAGGGTGAAAGCCAGGCCAACACTGGACATTCCATAAAAAAAGGAGAGCAATACATGTTCAGGCTGGATGGGAAAGTGGCGCTGGTCAGCGGCGGCGGGCGCGGCATGGGGTTCGGCATCGCGCAGGCGCTGGCTGCGCAGGGCGCACATGTGGTGGTGAACGACTTTCATCAGGACCGTGCCGAGAGTGCGGCACGTCAATTGTGCGAAGCGGGATTGAAGGCATCGGCCCAGGCGGCGGACCTGACGGATCGCGCCGCCATCTTTGCCATGGTCGAGCGCATCCAGGCCGAGGTCGGTGTCGTCGATATCTTTGTGCACAACGCCGGCATCCCGGCCCAGGGCTGGGGCTACACGCCGTTTCTGCAGTCGCCCGAGTCCGAATGGAACGCCTGGCTGCAGCTCAATCTGCATGGGTTGATGCATGCCTGCCAGGCTCTGCTGCCCGCCATGCAGGAGCAGGGCTGGGGGCGCATTGTGGCCATCAACTCCGACGCGGCGCGCACGGCCACGGGCATGGGGCTGTGTGCCTATGGTGCGGCCAAGGCGGCAGCGATTGGCTTCATTCGCAATCTCTCGGGCGAAGTGGGCCCGCACGGGGTGACGGCCAACGCTCTGTCGCTGGGCACCATGAACAATTGGGAAGGCTCGGAGAAGATTGCCAGAAAGGGCACGTCCGTGGGCCGGGCCGGATCGCCCCAGGATGTGGGGGCGGCCGTGAGCTATCTCGCATCGACCGAGGCTGAGTGGGTCAACGGCCAGGTGCTGCCGGTCAACGGCGGTGGTCTGGTGGCCTGAGTTCAGCAGCCGTCCTCAACAGCCTTCCGGTGGTTCAAGCCGGGAGGCTTTTTTGTCGCTCATGAGACCGCGAGCTGCGGCACCGAAGGCGACAAAGCCCCTGCTGGGGGCATTCTGGCGGCGCAAACCGGCTTTCGCACCCACAGAGGCCGGCCATGTGCCACCAGGGGCGGATGCGACCGGTTTTTCTCATAGTCTGCCCCTAGTCCGAATCAGGTAGGTTTGGGCAAAAGCCGTATGGCAATCTGAATAAGAACTCGATAACAACCTGGTGATGTGAGGAAAGCAGATGGAGGCATTGATCTTCGACCATGTCCGAACCCCCCGAGGCAAGGGCAAGCCGGATGGAGCGCTGCATGAGGTGACGCCGGTCTGGCTGGCCGCGCAGCCGCTGGTGGCGCTGCGTGAGCGCAATCGGCTCGATACGGCGGTGGTGGACGACGTGGTCATGGGCTGCGTGGTGCCCGTGGGCGAGCAGGGCGGCAATGTGGGCCGCATGGCGGTGCTGCAGGCCGACTATGCGCAGAGCGTGGCCGGCGTGCAGCTCAATCGCTACTGCGGCTCGGGCCTGGAGGCGGTGAGCTTTGCTGCAGCCAAGGTGATGGCCGGCCAGGCCGATATGACGATTGGCGCCGGTGTGGAGATGATGTCCCGCGTACCCATGGGCTCCGATGGCGGCGCCTGGGCGCAGGACCCGCAGCTGGCCAGCAAGACCTATTTCGTGATGCAGGGCATCTCGGCAGACTTGCTGGCATCGCTGCGCGGCCACAGCCGCCGTGATCTGGACGAGTACTCGGCCGAAAGCCACCGCCGCGCGGCCAAGGCCTGGACGGAAGGTCGCTTTGACCAGTCTGTCGTTCCCGTCAAAGACTTCCTGGGCATGACGCTGCTGGAAAAGGACGAGACCATTCGAGCCGAGACCACCGCCGATTCGCTGGCCGCCCTCAAGCCCGCTTTCACCGAGATGGGCCAGAAATACGGTTATGACAGCGTGGCGCTGCAGCGCTATCCGCAGGTCGAGCAGATTCACCATCATCACCATGCAGGCAACAGCTCGGGCATTGTCGACGGTGCGGCTGCCGTGCTGATCGGCACGGCCGAGGCCGGTGCCAGGCAGGGCATGAAACCCAGGGCCCGCATCCGCGCCTTTGCCAGCATCGGCTCCGAGCCGACCTTGATGCTGGACGGCCCGGCCCATGCCGCACGCAAGGCTTTGGCCAGGGCGCGCATGCAGGCTTCGGACATCGATCTGTGGGAGCTCAACGAGGCCTTTGCCACGGTGGTGCTGACCATGATGGAGGAGCTGGACATTCCCCATGAGCGCATGAACGTCAACGGCGGAGCGATTGCCATGGGCCACCCGCTGGGGGCCACCGGCGCCATGATTCTGGGCACGGTGCTGGACGAGCTGGAGCGCAGCGGCAAGCGCACGGCGCTGATCAGCCTGTGCGTGGCTGCGGGCATGGGCTCGGCCATGATCATCGAACGCGTGTGAGTGAGGGAGCAGAAGTCATGACAACGGAAATCATTCGCTACGCCGTAGATGAGGACGGCATTGCCATGCTGACGCTGGATTACCCCGGCAAGACCATGAATGTGATCGACCAGGCCTTCATGGACAGCCTGGAGGCCTGTATCGCACGCATGCACGGCGACGACCGGGTGCGCGGCGGCATCATTACCTCGGGCAAGGACAGCTTTGTCGCGGGGGCCGACCTGATGGGCATGGAGGCCAATATCGACGCCATGGCGGACATGCCCATCGAGGAACTGTTCGCCTCCTGCGCATCGCTGTCCCGGCTGCTGCGCAAACTGGAGACCCTGGGCAAGCCGCTGGTGGCGGCCATCAACGGCATGGCATTGGGCGGCGGCTATGAAATCTGCCTGGCCTGCCACCACCGCATTGCAGCCGATGCCCCCACGGTCATGGTCGGTCTGCCCGAGGCTCAAGTGGGCTTGCTGCCCGGTGCCGGCGGCACCCAGCGTCTGCCGCGCATGATCGGCATTCTGGCCGCCATGCCTTTTCTCATGGAGGGCAAGCAGTTGCAGGCCGTGAAGGCCAGGGAAGCCGGTCTGGTGGACGAAGTGGTGGCTCCCGAGCAGCTGCTCGGCGCTGCCAAGGCCTGGCTGCTGGCCAGGCCCACGGCGCTGCAGCCCTGGGATGTGAAAGGCTTTCGCATCCCCGGTGGCGGCCCGCTGGATGCGCGTGTGGCCCCGGCCTTCGTGGTGGGCAAC
Organism: Comamonas sp. A23; assembly: GCF_004522605.1. Lineage (NCBI taxonomy): Bacteria > Pseudomonadati > Pseudomonadota > Betaproteobacteria > Burkholderiales > Comamonadaceae > Comamonas > Comamonas sp. A23. Next base: position 129,510 of record NZ_RSDT01000009.1, on the reverse strand, counting down.
ACCATGCTGCAGGCCAAGACCTTTCACAATATGCCAGCGCCGCTGTGCATTCAAAGCTGCATCTACGAAGGTTGCCAGCTGCCCATCGACAAGGGCCTGCGCATCGAGAGCAAGTACATGGCCACGCTGTCGCGCAGTCCCGTGGCGCGCGGCATGATTCGCACGCTCTTCGTCAACAAGGCCAAGGCCGAGAAAGGCATGCACCGTCCTGCAGGCTTGGAGCCCTTCCAATGCCGCAAGCTGGGTCTGATAGGCGCAGGCATGATGGGCGCGGGCATTGCCTTGGTGGCCGCCCAGCGCGGTATTCAGGTGGTGTTGATAGACCGGGATCAGGCAGCTGCGGACAAGGGCAAGCAGTACTCCGAGAAGGTGCTGGCCAAGCAGGTGGACAAGGGCCGCCAGAGCCGCGAGAAGGCCGATTCCATCCTCGCTCGCATCACGCCATGCACCGATTACGAGCAGCTGCACGATGCCGATATGGTGGTCGAAGCCGTGTTCGAAGACCGTGCCATCAAGGCCGAAGTGACCCGCAAGCTGGACGCCGTGCTGCCGCCCGGCTGCGTGCTGGCCAGCAACACATCGGCCCTGCCCATCAGTCTGCTGGCGCAGGCGAGTGAGCGGCCCGATCGCTTCATCGGTCTGCATTTCTTCTCGCCGGCCGACAAGATGCCGCTGGTGGAAGTCATTCGCGGCAGGCAGACATCGGATGCCACGCTGGCGCAGGCACTGGACTTCGTGGCTCAGCTCAAGAAGACGCCGATTGTCGTCAACGACAAGCGCGGCTTTTTCACCAGCCGCTTCATCGGTGCGTTTGTGGATGATGCCATCGGCATGGTGGCCGAAGGCATTGCCCCTGCATTGATAGAGAACTGTGCAAAACATGCGGGCATGCCTGTGGGGCCGCTGGCCATTACCGACGAGCTGTCGATTGATCTGTCCAAGCATGCGGGTGAATCTCAGGCCAAGGAGTTTCCAGAGGAGTACAGGCCCGGTCGCTCCGTGCCGGTGATCGGCAAGCTGTTCGAGCTGGGCCGCCTGGGCCGCAAGGTGGGCAAGGGCTTCTATGACTACGACCCCAGTGAGGGTGGCAGCGGCAAGCGCATCTGGCCGGGCCTGGCCGAGTATTACCCGCTGAAAGCCCCGCAGCCCAGTGCGCATGACCTCAAGCAGCGCATTCTCTATGTGCAGGCCGTCGAAGGAGCGCGTGCCATGGAGGAGGGCGTGCTGCTGGCGCCGGCCGACGGCGACATCGGCTCGATTCTGGGGGTGGGCTTTCCCGCCTATACCGGCGGCCCCTTCTGCTTTATCGACGGCATAGGTCTGGCGCAGTTCGTGGCCGAGGCCGATCGCCTGGCAGATCTGTTTGGCGAGCAACTGCGCCCGCCACAGCTGCTGCGGGATATGGCGGCCAAGGGCCAGACCTTCTACGGCAAGAGCGCAAGAGCCTGACAGGAGCACAAATGTGCCGCTAGGGGCGGGCCAGGGCTCGCCCCATGTGCAGACACTCATCCGATAAATACATCAATGGAGACAAGGCATGGATGAAGTCTTCGATTACATCGTCATAGGCGCGGGCTCGGCGGGGGGCACACTGGCTGCACGGCTGAGCGAGAACCGGCAGCACAAGGTCCTGCTGCTAGAAGGCGGCGCAAGCCACAAGGATTTGCTGGTCTCCATGCCTTCTGGCTGGGGCCAGATGATCAACAGTTCCCGTTATTCCTGGGGGCACGAAACAGAGCCCGAGCAGTACGCAGCCAAGCGCCGCATTAGCCTGCCGCGAGGCAAGCGCCTGGGAGGCTCATCTTCCATCAACGGCATGATTTATGTGCGCGGCGATCGCGCGGACTTCGACAGCTGGGCTGAGCAAGGGGCGGCGGGCTGGAGCTATGACGAGTTGCTGCCCTACTTTGTGCGCACCGAAGACCAGCAGCGCAGCGAACAAGAATTCACCCGGCCCTGGCATGGGCGCGGCGGGCCGCTGACGGCCAACAATCTGCACAACCCACATCCCGTATCGCTGGCCATGGTACAGGCCGCCATTCAAGCCGGCATGCCCGCATGCAAGGATTTCAACAACGGCCATCCCGACGGGGCAGGGCTGTTTCAGGTCAATCTCAAGAATGGTCAGCGCTCGTCGGTGGCCAAAAACGCCATCGAGCCCGCCATGCAACGGCGCAATCTGGATGTGCGCATGCAGGTGCTGGTCACCCGCATAGGTCTGGACGGGCTGCGCGCCAGCACGGTGCACTGGAGGGACAAGGCCGGCGCAAACCATGCAGCTCGCGCCAGCAAGGAAGTCCTGCTGTGTGCAGGGGCCCTGCAGTCGCCCCAGTTGCTGATGCTTTCGGGCATCGGCCCGGCAGCGCACCTGCAGGAGATGGGGATCGAGGTCAAGGTGGATCTGCCCGGGGTGGGCGCCAATCTGCAGGACCATGCGATTGTCCCCATGTCCTGGCGCATGAAGGCCGGAACGCCCAGCCTCAACCGCTCGCTGCGCGGCCTGGGGATTGGCGCTTCGCTCATTCAGTACCTGTTGACCAGGCAGGGCGCCATGGCCATGCCGGCTTCGGAGTTTGCCGCCTGGTTCCGCAGTGACTCCAGCCTGCCCTATAACGACATCCAGATTCACGGCCTGCCCGTGACCGGCGATATCGAGGGCTATATGCAGGGCGGCAAGAACTACCGCACCGAGGCCTTCCCCGGCATGACGATGGCGCCCTATCAGGTGCGGCCCTATTCACGTGGCCAGCTCAGGCTCAGGAGCAGCAAGCCCGAGGAGCTGGCCAGCATTCGCATGAACTTTCTGCACGACGAGCGTGACCGCAAGGCGCTGCTCCATGGAGTACGCATGGCCAGCAGGATTGCGCAGCAGCCCGCACTGGCCGGCCTGATCGAAACGCAGACGCGCCCGGCACCTGGCCTGCAAAGCGACGAGGAACTGCTGGACTGGATCTCCATGTACATGGGCTCGGGCCACCACGCCAGCGGCAGTTGCCGCATGGGCCATGCAGCCGATCCGCGAAGCGTGGTCACGCCCGAGCTCCGGGTCAAGGGCGTGCAGGGGCTGCGTGTGATCGATGCCTCGGTCATGCCGCATCTGGTGTCGGGCAATACGAATGCCGCATCGGTGGTGATTGGCGACAAGGGCGCGGATCTGGTGCTGGGCCTGGCGCCGCCCGCTGCAAGGCAGTGGAATGTGGCTGCTGTGCTACCGGATGTCGCGGGTGTCGCTGCCGTGGTTTGAGCTTTGGAAGAATGGGTGGAGACAAAAAGATGAACTTCGATTTCAGTGACGACCAGAACGCATTGCGCAACGAAATACGAAAATTCCTGACCAGGGAATCGCCGCTGACGCAGGCGCGTGCCTTGCTTGAGGGCGAGGGTCACCATGCCCAGGACGTATGGAGCGGCATGGCCCAGCTGGGTGTGACCAGCCTGATGCTGCCGGAGGACTGCGGCGGCATAGGCCTTGGTTCCATGGAAATGTGCGTGGTGGCCGAGGAAGTTGGCCGCCAGCTCAGTCCCGTGCCTCTGGCATCGACCATGTATCTGGCGGTGCAGGCCGTCCTGCTATCTACACAGGATCGGTCTGCACAACGCCAGCAATGGCTGCTGCCGGTTTCGGGCGGAAGCATTGGCTGTCTGGCAGCGCCGACGGACGGGCAGGAGCTGCCATCTGCTCTGCCCCTGTTTGACGGCAAGACCTTGAAGGGGGAATGTCCGTTGGTGGCCGACGGCATGGCCGCGCAATGGGGTGTGGCGCTGGCGCGCAATGCGACGGGGGAGGATGTGCTGGTGGCCTTCAGGTGTGATGGCTCGGTGCAGCGCAGGAAGCTCAAGACGCTGGATCCTTCCAAGCCCTATGCCTTGTTGCGCTTTGACGGCACGGCGGCCGAGCAGCTTGACGGAGCCAGCAGTGCTGCCAAGGTGCTGGCACGCGTGCGCAATCGTGCTGCCGTGATGTTGGCCTTCGAACAACTGGGAGCGGCCGACGCCGCGCTGGAGATGGCCTGCAGCTACGCCAGGGAGCGCAAGGCCTTTGGCCGGCCCATTGGGTCCTATCAAGGCATCAAGCACAAGCTGGCCAATCTCTACACCAACAACCAGCTAGCCCGTGCGCATTGCTATTACGGAGCCTGGGCGCTGACGGCAGACATGGCTCTGGCTGATGGTGCGCCCGAGCTGCCAGGCGCAGCCGCCGCAGCGCGCGTGAGCAGCACTCAGGCGCTGTCGGATGCTGCACAGGAAAACCTGCACACCCACGGCGGCATGGGCTATACATGGGAGATGGATTGCCATCTGTTCTACCGCCGTGCGCGCCAGCAGGCCGTGGAGCTGGGCAGTATCCACGCCTGGCGCGAGCAGGTGGCGGCCGAGTTGCAAAAACGATTGCTTGCTCCTGCGAAAGAGACGATTGTGCAGAGCTCGACCGCGGCTGACCGCCAGTCCATGGACTTTGGGGACACGCCCGAGGAAGCCGCCTTCCGCGCCGAATGCCGCGCCTGGCTGCAAGCCAATGCCGTGCCCAAGGCAAGTGCCGACGACTATTTCGGTCGTGACATGACTGCCGAGCAGCGCATGGAGGCAGCCCGGGTCTGGCAGGGCAAGAAGGCTGCAGCGGGTTTGGGTGCGATTACCTGGCCCAAGATGCTGGGTGGCCGTGGCGGCACGCCCATGCAGGAGCTGATCTGGCGCCAGGAAGAGGGCAAGGTCAAGGTGCCCACGGGCATGTTCAACGTCAGCCTGGGCATGGTTTTGCCATCGGTGATGGCGCACGCCAGCGCCGAAGTGCTGGCCCTGCATGTGGCCCCGGCACTGGGCGGAAAAAACCTCTGGTGCCAGTTGCTGAGCGAGCCGGGTGCCGGCTCCGATCTGGGCATGGTGCGCACACGTGCCGAGCGTGCCACCGATGGCCGTGAGGGCTGGATCGTCAACGGCCAGAAGGTCTGGACCTCTCTCGCGCAGTTTGCCCAGTTTGGTCTGGTATTGACTCGTACCAATCCCCAAGCCAGCAAGTTTGAAGGCTTGACCACCTTCTTCCTCGACATGAAGTCGCCCGGCATTACCGTGCGCCCGATTCGCCAGGCAGGGGGCGAGTCCGAGTTCAACGAAGTCTTCTTCGAGGACGTGTTCGTGCCCGATAGTCAGATGGTGGGCAAGCTGGGCAGTGGCTGGAAGGTCACGCTGACAGGCTTGATGGCAGAGCGCCTGGCCATTGGCGGCGTGATGCCCGCCGAGCTGTGGCGCACCACGGCTGGCTTGCTGGCCGATCATCGCTTTGACGGCAGGCCGGCGCTGCAGGACGGTCGCCTGCGCGAGCGCTGGGCCGACCTCTATCTGAAGGAGCAGGCGCTATGGCTGCTGCAGTGCCGCGCGCTGACGGCGCTGAGCAAGGGCCGCCAGCCCGGCCCCGAAATGAGCGGTGCCAAGAACGTGGCCGCTGCCGCGCTGCAGTCCTTTAGCTACTTCGCCATCGACTTGCTGGGCGAGCGCGGCGTGCTGGCCGCCAGCGAACTTGGCGAGCGTTTTGCCATGGTGGAGCGTCTGTGGTTCGGCTCTGCCGGCATGCGCATTGCCGGCGGTACCGACGAGGTGGTGCTCAACAGCATTGGCGAACGCGTGCTGGGGCTGGCTGCCGAGCCCCGTGCGGACAAGGACCTGCCCTTCTGCGAACTGCTTGCCTAGTGACTTGGCGCGGCACACCGCAATGTGCCGCGTCCTTTTTACTGGGCATACAAGCCTCCATTCAATCCACGTGGCGGAGATCACGTTTTTCAGGAGACAGGAAATGAGTGCATCTGCTGTGGCCCGTGTGCCGCAAGCCGCTTCGGCCAGGGTGATGCCGGTCAGCAATGTGACGGGCTGGCGTCGTCACTATCTGCTGCTGGTGCTGTTGCTCGTCTATGGCGTGAGCATGATAGACCGTCAGATCATGGGGGTGCTGATCCAGCCTATCAAGCAGGAGATGGGGGTTTCGGACAGTGCCATGGGCCTGCTCACGGGTCTGGCCTTTGCTCTGTTTTACAGCATTCTGGCCGTCCCCTTTGGCCGCTTTGCCGACCGTACCAACCGCCGTAACCTGATTGCCTGGTGCTGCGCCGGCTGGAGCGTTGCCACGGGTCTTTGCGGCATGGCGGTGGGCTTCTGGAGCCTGACGGCCGCTCGTGTGGGCGTGGCTGTGGGCGAGGCGGGCAGCACGGCGGCATCGACCACCATGATCGCCGACGTCTACTCGCCCGAGCAGCGCAGCCGAGCCATGAGCGTATTCAGCCTGGGCCCGCATCTGGGCTCGCTGGTGGGTCTGGGCGTGGGAGCCTGGATTGCCCAGCACCATGGTTGGCGTGCGGCCTTTTTGTGGCTGTCTGTGCCCGGCGTGCTGATCGCTTTGGTGCTGCGCATGACTTGCCGCGAGCCTTTGCGCGGCGCGCAGGAAGGTCGTGCCGTGGTGCAGGCCGCAACCGAGAAGTTCAGCGAGGTGATGTCAGCCCTGGTGCGCAACAAGGCGTTTGTGGGCCTGGGGCTGGCCAGCATGCTGATGGCGTTCTCGGGCTATGCGATCGGCATGTGGAATACCGCGTTTCTGGTGCGCTCCCATGGTCTTCAGCTCAAGGACGCGGGCGCCATCATGGGATTCATCGGCGGGCCGGGGGCGATTTTCGGGGCTTTGCTCAGCGGCTGGGTCACCGATCTGATGGCAAGGAGGGATGTACGCTGGCAAATTGGCGTTCCGGTTCTGGGGACGCTGATTTCGATTCCGCTGGGGCTGGCTTTCTATCTGAATGACTCTGCGGGACAGTGGACGCTGGCCGGCCTGCAGATTCCGCACGCGATTGCCTACTACGGTCTGTTTTCCATCTTCTCCAGTTTCTGGGCTGCGCCGGTGTTTGCTGCACTGACCAATGTGATTGCTTCCAGCGGTCTGGCGACTTCTCTGTCCATCTACAACCTGCTGCTGACTGCAGTTGGCGGTGGTCTGGGACCTCTGACGGTGGGTCTGCTCAGCGATGCATTCATCGTTCGGGCGGGCAGTGAATCGCTGCGCTGGGCGCTGGTCTGCATGCTCGCCTTTTATGCGCTGGCGCTGCTGATCTATGCCTGGACCATCAAGCCCTATGCATCGATGGTGACCGCGAAAAAGATCGCTTGAAGCGATTTGGAAACAGACGATGGAGAGAGTTTCCACTGAGATTGTGCTTTCTTCGACCAAGTCTTGGGAAATGCCTTGGCGGAAGTTTTTTAAGGGTAGGTGCTGTTGGGAGCTGCTTGCCTATCTGCGAGCATGCACCCTCGAAACCACAAGGGTCTGCACCAGGTTCAAGCAGACGATGAATGTGGACAGGCCGTCGTCGAGCATTGCAGCACCTGCGGGACAAGTGGATTCGTAAAACGGGAAGACAGACGGAGACAAGAGATGACACGGACCTTCAATCTGGCGGATATTTTTGAGTTGGTGGTGCAAGCTGTGCCGGATCGCATTGCCTTTGGCTGCGGCAGGCAGAAGCTCAGCTTCAAACAGCTCGATGAGCGAGCCAATCAGCTGGGCAATGCGCTGCGCGCGCGCGGCATAGGACGGGGCGACAACGTCGGCATCCAGCTCTACAACTGCGCCGAGTATCTGGAGGCCTTTTTCGCCTGCAGCAAGATCGGTGCCGTGCCGGTCAACGTCAACTACCGCTACGTGGCCGATGAGCTTCAGGGGCTGTTCAACAGCCTGGACCTGCGCGGCCTGGTCTATGGAGCGGACTTCGATGCGTCGGTGCTGGAAGTCATTGCCCTGGTGCCCACTTTGCGCCTGGCGCTGCGGGTTGGCGAGGAGCGTCATGGCCTGCCCAGGACAGTGCAATCCTACGAGCGCGTGTTGGCCGAAGGTGGACGGGAACTCACGGACGCCGAGCGCAGCGATGACGATATCTTCATGCTCTGTACCGGCGGCACCACGGGGCTGCCCAAGGGCGTGATGTGGCCGCATAAATCCTTGTTCATGGGGGCCTTGGGCGGTGGCGGCTATTACTTCCGCAGACCTCCCATCGAAAGGCCGGAGGAGCTGCTGCAACTGGTGCCCAACGGCCCGGCGCTGGCCTATCTGGCGGCGGCACCGCTCATGCATGGCGCAGCCATGTGGGCCACCCTGATCAGCCTGTTTTCCGGACATCCGGTCTATGTGAACGATCGCAAGAACTTTGATCCCGTACACATGCTGGATCTGATCGAGCATCACCAGATCAATGTGATGGCCGTGGTCGGCGATGCCATGGCCTTGCCCATCATCCAGACGCTGGAGAACAACCCCGGGCGCTGGCCTCTCAAGTCACTGATGATCTTCGGCAACGGCGGTGCCGTGTTCTCGCGTCACCTGCAGGAGCGGCTGCTGGTGCAGGTGCCTCATCTGGTGCTCAACAACGGCATGGCCAGCTCCGAATCCGGAGTCTTGGGCGGGGGGGAGAAAACGCCCGAGGGCGAAGGCTTTATGCGCATCGCGCCGCGTCCCGACCTCAGCGTGATCTCCGAAGATCTGCGCATTCTGACGCAGCCAGGTGAAGAAGGCATTCTTTCGCGCCGTGGCCACATGCCCCTGGGCTATTACGGAGATCCCAGGAAAACGGCCGAGACCTTTGTGATGGTCGAGGGCAGCCGCTGGGTGTTGACAGGGGACAGGGCCCGCATCGACACCACGGGTGAATATGTGGTGCTGGGCCGTGGTTCGCAGTGCATCAACACAGGAGGCGAGAAGGTTTACCCCGAAGAGGTGGAGGAAACCGCGCGCCGCTACCCGCCGGTTCAGGATGTGGTGGTCGTGGGCCTTCCTGACGAACGCTGGGGCAGCAAGGTGGTGGCCGTGGTGCAGGTGCAGCAGGGCCACGAGTTCGATCTGCAGGAGTTCGAAAAGATCTGCCGCAGCAATCTGTCGGGCTACAAGCTGCCGCGCGCCGTGTATCTGGCCACTGAAGTCAAGCGCAGCCCGGCAGGCAAGGCGGATTACCGCTGGGCCAAGGCCTATGCGGCGGAGCATGAACCGCTGAGCGCCATAGAGGCCTGAACCGGAGGAAAAAACAGTTACAGACAGCACAAAGGATACCCTGTTCGTCGCGCCTGACGACGGGATTTAAAGGAGGCCCCGGCCTCCTTCTTTTTTTATCTTCAGCGTGGCGCAGCGCAGATCCGGTGCGCCGATTTCTCGGACTTCAGCGCCACAAAGGCTTTGGCTTGCGTGTCATAGCGGTGTGCAATCACATACCGGCTGCAGCGATCCGAATAGCGCGCGCAGGCCTGCATGGCAATGCAAAGATGGGGCCCATTCCCCCAGACCTTGGCGGGCGGCCGGTCGTAAATGCCTTCGTACAGCGTCTGCTCCTGCGCTCCCCCGTCATTCCATCTGGCCACGATTTCAGAAGAGAAATGGTCAAAGCCTGCGCTGCTGTAGCCCACCTCGTAGTCAATCGTGCCCAGCCTGGTGATGGAAGTGCGGCCCGTGACCTGTTTTTCCCAGGCCGCAGCTTCCTGCGCGCTGCAAGGCATGACGCAAAAGCTCAGCAGCATGAGCCAGATCTGAAGCGGGATACGGAACTTGCGCAAATGCATGGGGTATGGACGTGGAAGATGACGGGGTCACTATATCGCTGGCATCCGCATGGCGTGAACACGATCTGCTCAAGGCGCTTGGTCGAGGCGCCCGATCTCTGCGAAGGAGGCCAGCGAGGATGGCTGCTCGCAAGCAGGCGGGCCTGGCGGATTGGGTCCGTTTTTGAATGAGGAGGGGATGAAAAACGAGCGCAGGCCTCAAGAGCCGGGCTTGCTTCGAGGCCTGGTGGGGAGGACCGGCAGCGTTCAGCTGGCCCTGTGCTCGCTGCGCTTGAGCAAGCGGCCCGGCAATGCATCGGTGGCCATGCTGTCGCGGTAGGTGATCTGGCCGGACTTGATGGTGTAGCGATAGCCCTGCGCGCCTTGCAGGAAGCGCTTGCCGCCGGCGGGCAGGTCGCGAGCTATGTGCGGCGGCAGAATTTTGAGCGCCTGCAGATCGATGAGGTTGAGATCCGCCAGTTTGCCGACCTGCAGGACCCCTCGGTCGGCAAAGCCGTAGAGCGAAGCCGGCCGCTGCGTCAGCATATGGACGGCCTGCTCGATGCTGAACAGGCCGCGCTCGCGCACCCATTCGGTGAGCAGAAAGGTCGTGGCGCTGCCGTCGCAGATGGTGCCCACATGGGCGCCGCCATCGCCCAAGGCGGGTACGGTGTGGGGATGGCCGAGCAGCTCGTGCAGGGCGCTGCAATCATGGTCCAGATAATTGGCCATGGGCAGATAGACCAGCGCCTGGCCTTCATTGCCCAGCATGAAGTCATACATCCAATCCAGCGGTGGCTGGCCGGCTGCGTCGGCCAGAGCCTGAACCGAATCGCCTTCTTGCGGCAGATAGTTGGGCTCTTGGCCGCTCCAAGGGTACATGCCCGCAAAGTTCTGGCCGAAGTACTCCATGAACAAATGGGGATTGCGGTCCTTCTCGCCGAGGATGGCGCTGCGCGTGCCTGGTCGTGACAGCTCTTTGATGCGTTCTGCCGGACTGAGCTGCGCCAGCGCTTCATAGCTGGGCTTGCTGGAAAAGGGGTTCAGGCTGCATTCAAACCCCATGAGTACGCCCACAGGGCGGTTGAGCACCTGGCCCATGATGCGCAGCCCGCCGGCATTGGCTGTTTCAATATGCTGTAGCAGCTCTCGGTGCAGCTGCGGGCGGTGCGGATACTGAAGCACGGTGAGCGTGCCGGCGCAGCCCGTGCCCTGACTGACGCGGGTGAGAATGCCGAATTCGTCCTCGATGTGCTCGAAGTCCGAGATCATCTGGAAGACGCTGTTCGGATAGCTCTTGAGCGAGAGTCCCAGCTCCAGCAACTCCTCGCTCACGGCCTGGTACATGGGGGTGAAGTCACCCGACTTGGAGCGGTGGGCCATGGTGCGCGAGGTTGACAGACCAACGGCTCCGGCGGCCAGACCTTGCTTGATCAGCTCCTGCATGGTGCCGATGTCCTCGGCATTGGCCTGCTCGCGCCGTATGGCGCGCTCGCCCATGGCATAGACGCGCAGCGGACCGTGAGGCAGCAGGGCTGCAATATCGATGTCGTAGCGCCGCCCTGCCAAGGCTTGCAGATACTCAGGAAAGCTTTCCCAGTTCCAGGGCAGGCCTTCATGCAGCGCGGTGTCGGGGATGTCTTCCACGCCCTCCATGAGCGCAATCAGCGTGTCGCGGTCCTCGGGCCGGCAGGGGGCAAATCCCACGCCGCAGTTGCCAATCACTGCGGTGGTCACGCCCTGCTGGGAGCTTGGCCAAAGCCTTTCATCCCAGGTCGCCTGACCGTCAAAGTGGGTATGCACATCCACAAAGCCCGGCGTCACCAGCAATCCGTCGGCATCGATTTGCTGCGCGGCGATGCCCAGGTCTTGGCCGATGGCGGCGATGCGCCCGTTGTGCAAGCCGAGGTCTGCGTGGTAAGCGGGGGCGCCGGTGCCGTCCACGATGCGGCCGTTGCGGATCAGCAAGTCGAATTGCTGCATGTGTCAGTCTCCTTGAGGTTCTGGTGTGCGGTCGAGCCCGCAGCCGCATTCCATTAAGAGGCAATCCGCACCCAAGGCCAATCAGGGTTAGGGAATCGTCCGTTGGGACGATGTGGGGGCGGCTGCTCATGACCACGATGCTCAAGGCGGCGCCATCGGACTGGACATGGATGCGGCCGCGATGCGAGACGTGCGCAAAGACCTGCGCCCGCGCTCCTTGCGTCCGAGGGCAGACAGCGCTGCTGAGGCGTGAGCAGCGGCGAGAGCCATGACGTGATGCAAAAAAACCAAGAAAACAATGACAAACAAAAATCATCAGAACCCATCAAGGGTGTATGTGCTGGCGCTGTTGACGGCCCTGTCTGCCCTGACCTTCATGGACCGGCAGATCCTGGCTGTGCTGCTGCAGCCCATCAAGCAGGAGTTCGGCTTCTCGGACTTGCAGATCGGCCTGATCACCGGACTCGGTTTTGCGCTGACGTTCGCAGTACTGGGCATTCCTCTGGGACGATTGGCAGATAGACAAGAGCGTCGCAGCCTGATTGCATGGTGCCGTGGCGTTGGTGGCAGCGTTGCGGCGCTGGGCGCGCTGGCCACTGGTTCGGGTGGACTGACTGCATCGCGCGCCGGTGCCGCATTGGGGGATGCCGGTGGCGGCGCTGCGTCTATGTCCATCCTGGCAGATCTGTACAAGCCCCATGAGCGCTCGCGTGCCATGAGCGTTTTTGGTGTCGGCAATGCGATGGGCGCCTTGCTGGCCTTGCTGCTGGGGCCGTTGTTTGCCGAGTGGTGGGGCTGGCGTGTGACCATGGTCATCGTCGGTGTAGCCATCATGGTCTTGTCCCTGGTGCTGCGCCTGAGCATCAGCGAACCCGCTCGTACCATCGCACAGGTGATCTCCGAGCCGCAGGACGGCCGGCAGCAGGCCAAATCTGCCGTCGCCTTGATATGGAAAGAGCCCGTGACCCGGTTTCTGATCGTGGGCGCTGCTTGTGTCCTGATCGCGGGAATCTCGATCGGCGCCTGGAATGTGGCTTTGCTTGCGCGGCGCTTCGATCTCAGTCTCAAACAGGCGGGGACAATTTCTGCAGGGGCCGCTGTGCTCTCGGTCTCGGGCAGCCTGTTCTCTGGCTGGTTGACGGACCGGCTGGCGCGCAGCGATGTACGCTGGCAGATTCGCATCCCCGTGATCGGCACCAGCGTGGCCATGGTGCTGGGTTTCGGCTATCTGCTGGTGGGCTCGGGCATGTTCATGCTGTCCATGGCCTGCATGTTGATCTATTCGTTCTTCACATCCTGGTGGGCTCCGGCCACCTACGCTGCCCTGAGCCTGGTCGTGCCGACCGAGCGGCGAGCCACGGCCAGCGCCATGGTGCTGATGGCCGGAGCCCTGCTGGGCAACGGAGTGGGGCCTATCGTGGCGGGCTGGCTCAGTGATGTGCTCAACACCGTTGCGTCCGGCGAAGGCCTGCGCTATGCCATGGCGATCATGATGTGCACGCTGTTGCCCGCGGTATGGGCGTTTTACCGTGCTCTGCAGCATTACCCCGGCGCCTATCGCAAGGCCCACGCCCCCGTGGCAGTTGCCGCATGAAGGCGGAAGAAGTGACCGGGAAGGATTCTTGCGTCGTCTGGAAGATGATCTATCTGGCGCGGCGCAACCCGGCGCTGCGCCCGGAGGAGTTCGCGCAAGCCTGGCGCGAGCATTCCGCGCTGGGCCGCCAGTGCCGCAACGTGGGCCAGCGCGTCAAGGCCGTGGCCCAGTGCTCACGCCACCTACAGGCAGATGCCGCAGAGCTGAGCAAGGACTATGACGGCGTCAACCTCATGGTGCTGGCCGAGCGCGAAGCAGGCTCTGCGATCTGGAGCGACCCCGAAACCCTGGCTGTCATGCGCCCCGACGAGCCGCGCGTGTTTGCCGACTATGTTCGCAATTTCTCGCTGCTATGCCGTCAGCAGGTGTTGCGTGGCAGCCTGTGCGCAGATGTCTTGCCGCAGCACAAACAAGTCATGCTGATCGGCTTTTTGCAGCGCAGCGACGTCTGGCGCGGGGCTGCGGCCTTGCCGGAGATTTGTCCACCGCAGTGGCAAAGCCCTGCTCTGGGCCTGGCCAGCCGCATTGTCTGCAACACCATCGATGAGCAGCCTCCTTTCGGCTACGGCTATCGCCATGTGGTCGAGTGGTGGTTTGACTCGGTGGAGCAGGCGCAGGCGGCAGCGGCTTCACTCGATGTTTCGGCCCGTGCGCAGGACGGCGAGTTCGGCTGGGGCGTGCATGTCTTCATGCTGACTGAGGTGACGCATGCCAGACCTTGAGGACTTGAAAAGATAGTAGCTGCTTGCGCTTTATGAATAAGGATTTCAATATGTTTTGTATTGAATTTCCATGGAGATAAAGCGTTGGAAGCTATGGTTTTATAGGGCAGACCTTCACCTCGACAAAAAGGCCCATGCAAGCGCATGGGCCTTTGGCCTTGGAGATTCTCGGGATCAGGCCGTCGCTTCCTCGGTTTCCTGGGTATAGGCCACCATGCCGCGAGGAATGTACCTGCCTTCGCACTGGTCCAGATACTCGCCCGCCTTGGCGCGCGGGTTGTAGAACTGCTTGTACCAGATGCGGGCCTTGAGGAAGGCTCCGTCGCTGGGGATGAACAGAGGGTTCAGGCAGGGCGCCTTCTGAGACCAGACTTCGAAGTCCTGGGCAAAGGCCAGGCGGCTGGCTTCCTGGTACTGCTTGGCTGCGACTTCGTCAGCCTTGGTGGGCAGGCCGCCATGTGCAGTCTTGACCAGCAGGTTGTGCCAGACCTTGATCCTGCCGTCCTCGATGGGGGTATGCATGATCATCATGAAGGAGTTGAACATGCCGCTGACCTTGGAGACCAGGATGGCGGGGCCGTGGTACCAGGTGTCGGTGTGCAGATCGGCGCTGGCGCCGCCTTCGCCCACCAGGGTGCGATGGCCGCCGCACTGGCGCTGGATGGCGTTGTGGCCCTTGAACTCGTTCTCGAAGCGCGCCACGGTGGAGCCGTGGATGGGGCTCAGATGACCATAGTCGGCAATATTGTCCACGACCTCCATGGGATGCTGGTTCAGCTCGCCCAGGTAATCCCACTGGCCGTTGACATAGGTCTCGTCACTCCAGTCGCCAAAAGTGGGCAGATCGTAGTCGGGCTCGCCGCCTTCGGGATCGAACCAGACCCAGATGGCTCCGTACTGCTCGACAACCTTCCAGCTCTTGACTGCGGCCGCGGCCGGAATGGCTCCGTCGTGATAGGGGATGTGGTTGCACTTGCCGTCCGCTCCGAAGCGCCAGCCATGATAGGGGCAGCGGATGCCGTCGCCTTCCACATTGCTGCCGCCTCCGTCGATCACCACATAGCTGGTGGCATTGGGCGCTGCCAGATGCGTCTTCATATGAGGGCAGTAAGCGTCCAGCAGCACGACCTTGCCGCTTTCGCGGCCACGGTACAGCGCGAAATCCTGGCCGAAGAAGCGCACGGCCACGGGCTTGTGGGTGTCGAGCGCCTTGGCCTCGGAAATCATGAACCAGCCACGTGGGTAGGTGAATTCACCGAGGCGGTAGTCCTTCGTGGTTGCCATTGCAGAGGTCTCCGTATTTAGTTTTGGACGGATGAATCTTCTGGCAAGCGGCGTTGCCGCGCATACTCTGTTTGGACGAGTGAAGGCGCGGCTTTGATCTGGCTCAAACCGCACAGGGTTTGCCCTTGCTTGGGTGTTTGCGCACGCTTACCTGCTGCTCACGTGGTCGCAGCCACGCGCTCTTTGTGAAGTGGTTGCAGGTCAATCATGGTGTGACTCTTGGCCAGTGGCAGAGCGTCTTTCTCAGTGCCCAGCCAGAACAGTGCCGCCGCAATTTCTTCGGGGGTGGAGGCACCATAGCGCTGAGCCAGCAGGCCATCGTCGCCCAGCGTGGCCTTGACGGCCTCGGTCGTCACCACGCCGGGGTTGACGCTGAAGGCGCGTACATTCTGCTGCTTGTACTCGGTGTTGATGCAGCCGGCCAGGCGCGCAATGGCGGCCTTGGAAGCCCCGTAGGCAAAGCCCCAGCCGCCCTGGTCGGCCGGCACGGGCGGGTTGTACTGGCCCGCAGCCGAGCACACATTGATGATGCGGCCGCCGCCTTGTGCCGCCATGGCCGGCAGCAGGCGCTGAGCCAGATGGAAAGGGGCGATGACATTGCCCAGCATGGAGCGCTGCAGCGACTCGGCCGTTATCTCGGGGATCAGATGGTTGATCTCGCGGTTCTGGTAGACGGCGTTGTTGATCAGCAGATCGACACGGTCAAAGCGTTTCAGCACAGCGTCGGCGGCCTTGTCCAGGCTGCTCAGGTCCATCAGGTCCATGACATGCGGAAACACCTCGCCGCCAGCGGCCTCAATGGCCTTGGCTGTGGACTCCAGGCTGCCGGACAGAAGCTGGCCGCCTGGCAGGCGCAGCTGGTTTTCCATCTGCGCACCGTCGGTCAGCGTGCGGGCAGTGATGGCCACGCGCCATCCCTTGATGGCAAAGAAGACGGCGGTTGCAGCGCCAATGCCGCGGCTGGCACCGGTGATGAGAACTACGGGTCGGCTCATGAGAGTCTCCAATTTTTGATGATCAGGCGGCATTCATCTGTAACTGCTGCAGGCGCTGCTTATAGGGGCGGATGGCCAACGCGAAGAAAAGCGAAGTGATGACTAGCAGCGAGGTCACGCCCATCAGCGCCCAGCGCAGGCCTTCGGAGCCGTGGGTCCGGGCAAAGTAGTCCGACAGAATGCCGGTTACCAGCGGCCCCAGGCCCACGCCCAGCAAGGTCATGAAAAGATTGAGAAGTGCCGAGGCGACGCTGCGTTCGGCTGCAGTCACCATCTGGCTGACGGCGCTGTATGAGAGCGTGGCAAACCAGCTCGCAAAAAAGCCGAACAGCAGGGCAAATGCCATGGCATAGGGGACCTTGATGCCGGCAACCGTCCAGAAGTCGGATACGGGCCAGAAAAACACGGCGACGCCTGCAGGCACGGCGCACAAGGTGCCCATGGCAGCCAGGCGCAGCTGCCAGCGCGAGTCGCGCTGGGTCAATCTGTCGCTGAGCCAGCCGCAGAACATGGCGCCGAACACGGCACCCAGGCCGCTGGCCAGGCCGAACACCAGGCCGGCGTGAGAGATGCTCATGCCGTGAATGCGCATGAAAAAGCTCGGCGCCCAGACACCGTAGCCATAACCTGCAATACCGGCCACGCCGCATGCGATGCAGATATAGCGCAGCGACGCCATGCCCAGCAGGCGCCTGAGCTGGCGAAACATGGATTCGCGCGGAGCGCTGTCTTGAGCGGCGGGCTTGATGCTTTCATAGGCGCCACGTGCCGGCTCCTTGACAAAGAAATACACCAGCAGCGCAAGAATCACGCCCGGAATGCCAAAGGCGAGAAACACGGAGCGCCAGCCGTAATGCTGGGCCACCATGCCGCCTATGACCAGTCCCAGCAGCGTTCCCAGGTTGGGGCCCATCATGAAAAGACTGATGGCAAACGAACGCATCTTGGGAGGATACAGGTCCGAGACTATGGACACCGAGGGCGCCATGCCGCCGGCTTCGCCCACGGCCACACTCATGCGGGCCAGCAGCATGTGCCAGTACTGGGTGGCCACGCCGCAGGCAGCGGTGGCAAGGCTCCAGATCCCGCAGCACAGGGCCACGATGTTGCGGCGGTTGCGGGTGTCGGCCAGACGCCCCACAGGCACACCCAGCATGGCATAGATCAGACCGAAGGCCAGCCCCGTGAGCAAACCCATCTCGGTATCGGAGGCGCCGAATTCCTGTTTGACGGGCTCCAGCAAAATAGACAGAACCTGTCGGTCAATGAAGGAGAAAATATAGACCAGCGCCAGCAGGGCGAGGCTGAGATGAGTGCGCCAGCTGACGGCGGGAGGCGGGGTTTGATGGGTGTGCATGCGCTGCATCGTGCGAGGGGCCTAGGGTTATGCCATCGTCTTTTTGGACGACGACCACGAAATCCGGAGGTCTGAGCATGTGCCTTCCGTTCATGGCTTTCAAGAGAAATATCGAGGAGACAAAATGACCCAGACGAATTCGTCCATCGGCATTCGCCAGCTGCTGGACATGCAAAAACAGGCCTTTATCGAAGAGGCTGCGGTCGGCGCCGATGTGCGCATGCAGCGCATTCAGCAAGTCATCGACATGCTGGTGGAGCACAAGGAGGAACTTTGCCAGGCCATGGGCGAAGACTTTGGTGGCCGCCCCGCCGTGTTCTCGCTGGCCAATGACATTCTTGGCTCGCTCTCCTCGCTCAAGCATGCACGCGATCACCTCAGGGACTGGCTGGGTGACTCCGAACGCCCCAGCGTCAAACCCTTTGACATGTTTGGCGCCACGGCCTGGGTCAAATACCAGCCCAAGGGCGTGATCGGCATCATCGGCACCTGGAATGCACCTCTGTTCACCTTGCTGTCGCCGCTGGCCTGCGCGTTCGCGGCGGGCAACCGGGCCGTGCTCAAGCCCTCCGAAATTGCGCCGCGTACGGCCCAGGTGCTGGCCGAGGCCGTGGCCAAGCGCTTTGATCCCCAGGTGCTGGCCGTGGTGCAGGGAGGCCCCGAAGTGGCTGCGGCATTTGCCGAGCAGCCCTGGAATCATATGGTCTTCACGGGCTCCACCAGCGTGGGCAAGCTCATCATGGCTGCCGCCGCCAGAAACCTGGTGCCCGTGACGCTGGAGCTGGGTGGCAAGTCTCCCGTGCTGGTGGGTGATTCCGCCGACATCGCCAATGCGGCCGAACGCATCGCCGTAGGCAAATCGCTCAACTCCGGCCAGCTTTGCGTGTCACCCGATGTGGTCTGGGTCCATGAATCGCGCCTGCAGGCGCTGGCCGATGGCATTGCCTCGCAATACCAGGCGCTGTATCCCTCGGTGACAGGCAACGCAGACATGACGCCCGTGATCAACGAGCGCCACCACGCTCGTGTGAAAGCCTATGTCGATGATGCCAAGGCGCGCGGTCTGACCGTGCTGGAAGTCGGCGCCGCGCAAGCCGGCGCAGACCGCCGCCTGCCGCTGGCGCTGGTCGTCAACCCGCCAGCCGAAGCCGAAATCTCTCAGCACGAAATCTTTGGCCCGGCCGTGGTACTGCGCAGCTTCCTGAACATCCGCGACGCCGTGGCCGCGATCAATGCCGGTGAGCGCCCGCTGGCCCTGTACTACTTCGGCAGCGACGAGACGGAGCAGAACTGGGTGCTGGACAACACGCTGTCCGGCGGTGTCTCCATCAATGATGTGGTCATGCATCCGGCGCTGGAGGATGCGCCGTTTGGCGGCGTGGGCGCTTCGGGCATGGGCCACTATCATGGCCGCGAGGGTTTTCTCGAGTTCAGCCATGCCCGCTCCGTCTACAAGGCCGGCAACCACGACCCGCGCCGCGAGTGGGGCATGCTGCCGCCCTACAACCCGCAGTTCGAACAGATGCTGCAGGCCGCAGTCACCCCCTGAGCCGCTGTGCTTCGCTGAGGAAGACGACAGCCTCGCTGCGGGGCAGCTTTGGCCCTTGCTCGCTGTCCCTGATCTGGACTTTGCCTGATTCGCGGCTCTGCCCTGGTGCAGCGCTATCCATTTCAAGGGCTCAATTCTTGCGTGTTGACGCAAGCTGCAGGGGCTGGCCATGGGGCTTGTCCCATGGTCTGTTTGGCTGATGCCCTGAAAGCGTTTCGTACAGAGCATGGGCGGGTCTGAACGCAATCATAGGAAGAGACATGAACGAGATTTTTCGCCAGTTTTCGCTGGAGGGGAAGGTGGCCGTGGTGACCGGCGCGGGCAAGGGTATCGGTCGTGCATGCGCTGTCACGCTGGCGAAGGCCGGTGCCGATGTGGCGCTGTTTGCGCGCACCGAGGCGGATCTGCAGGCCGTCAAGGCCGAAATTGAAGCGCTGGGCCGCCGCGCCATTGCCGTGCAGGGCGATGTGAACAAAGAGGAAGATCTGGACAAGCTCATCGTCCGCACTGTGGAGGAGCTGGGCAAGATCAATGTGCTCATCAACAATGTGGGCGGTGGCGGCCCCAACGACCCGCGCAAGGTGGCGGGCAAGGCCGTGGGCGACATGCTGGCCTTCAATGTGGTGCCTGCATACACGCTGATCCAGAAGGCGGCTGCGGCCATGGAAGCTGCGGGCGGCGGAGCCGTGGTCAATATCTCGTCGACGGCGGCACGCTACTCGCAAAAGTACTTCAGCGCCTATGGTGCAGCCAAGGCCGCTCTCAACCAGATGACATGCTGCCTGGCGCAGGACTTCGGTCCCTGGGTGCGTATCAACGCCATCGAGCCCGGCACCATCATGACCGATGCACTGGCACCGTTTCTCACGCCGGATCGCAAGGAGCGCATGGAGAAAACCACACCCATGGCACGCATGGGCCAGCCCGAAGACATTGCCAATGCCGCGCTGTTTCTGGCCAGCCCCGCATCGAGCTGGGTGACTGGCAAAGTGCTGGGGGTGGACGGAGGTGTGGAAGCTCCCAACTTCTGAGTCTGATGGCATCGCTCAGGCGGGGCCGACCGCTTCGCGCAGAAAAAGGGAGCTTGGGCTCCCTTTTTTATGCACGCCTGACGATGTCGCTTGAGCCGAGCCGCAGCATGAGTCGAGCCTTTGCGTTTCCGGTCAAGAGCAATTGCAAGGTCTGCAAGCTGCTGCCCTCCGGATGACGTGGCTGCTGTGCGACGGCGCTCTGGTGTGGCTTCAGCTTGTCGTCGCCTGAGGGCCGGCCTCGGTCATGCCCTGGAGCGGATTTGCTCCTGCATCAGGTCCACGAAGGCTTTGACCTTTGCCGGTCGGAATCGTGCAGTCGGGAACACGGCATGAACGCCCCCCGATGGCAGCGACCAACTGGGCAGCACCTGTATCAGCGCGCCGCTCTTCAAATCATCGGCCACGGCGAAGTCGGGCAGTACCGACAAGCCCGCCCCATGACGCACGGCTTCGCGCACGGCCAGTGTCGCATCAAGCGAGATCGCAGGGTGTACCGTCACGCTCTGGCACTCCAGCTCGCTGCGCGAGAAGCTCCAGTTGCAGGGTTCACGCAAGGCCGTGTTCGCGACAAAGGGCAGCTCGCTGATGTGCTGTGGCTGTTTGAGCTGCGTCACTTGCCGGCGCAATGAGGGAGCGGCGACCAGCAATTGCCTGAAGCTCCCGATCTGACGGGCCTGCACATTCAAGTGGGAAAGCCAGCCGACGCGGATTGCCAGCTCGACCTGCCCCGACATCAGATCAAGCGGCTGGTCGCTGAACACTGCGTCCACCTTGCATTGGGGATAGTGCCGCGTGAACTCGGTGATGGCTGGCACCACTGCCGTGATGCCATAGTCCAGCGGGGCGGTCAGACGCAAGGTTCCCGAAGGCTCGGCCGCCACTTCCCCCAGCTCGTCGAAAGCATCGCCCGCTTCCTTGAGGATGGATGCGCAGCGTTGATAAAAGATCCGGCCTGCATCGGTGGGAACGACCTTGCGGGTGGTGCGGGTCAGAAGCGTCGTGTGGAATTCGCGCTCCAGCCTTGCGACCTGCTGGCTGACCACGGCCTTGGTGATGCCCAGCCGGTCCGCAGCAGCCGTGAAACTGCCGGTTTCCACCACGGCCGCGAAGTAGGCCAGGCGCTTGAGATTGGCAAGCCTGCCGGCGACGGATTCTTCTAAATTGTTTGCCATTGACATACAGTTTATCTATTCGATCAGGCTTTTTCTGTCAATGCTTTGTTCCTACGATCACGGTATTGAAGCAACGGAGCCCTCGGTGACCAAGACCCTGCATTACGTATTCGACCCTCTGTGCGGCTGGTGCTACGGTGCCGCCGCAGCGGTGGCGGCTCTGGGTAAAGTGCCTGAGGTCGAACTGCGGCTGCTGCCCAGCGGCCTTTTCGCAGGCGCGGGTGCACGTCTCATGGACGATGGCTTTGCCGCCTATGCCTGGAGCAACGATCAGCGCATCGAGCGTCTGACGGGCCAGCGCTTTAGCGAGCGCTACCGCAGCCATGTGCTGTCGGATCGTCAGCAACTGTTCGACAGCGGCCCGGCCACTCTGGCGCTGAGCGCTGTCAGTCTGTTCACCCCAGAGCGTGAGCTTGACGCCCTTGAGGCCATTCAGCATGCCCGCTACGTCAATGGCGAGGACATCACGCAACCGGACACGTTGAGGGCCGTTCTGCAGGCCCTGGGGCTGGAGCAGGCTGCTGCAAGCCTGCTCCGGTCCGATGGCGAACTGCTGGCTGCCAATCGCGCCCGCATCGAAGGCGCAAAGGCGCTGCAGAGCCAGCTTGGCGCGCGTGGCGTTCCAAGCTTCATCCTGGAAACCAATGGCCAGCGCCAATTGCTGAACTCCAGTGCCGCTTACTCCAGCCCGCAGGCCTTTGCCGAGCAACTCAGCGCGGCCTGAACCTTTCGCGTCTGACCCCTGCCATTCTTGAAATTCACTGAAGGACCATCATGATGAATCGCCGAGACTTTGTTCAAACCGCCGCCGCTGCCGGCATCGCCACGGGCCTGGCTGGTTGCGCCGCAGCTGTGAGCGGCCATTCCAGGCTGCAATGGAAGCACTTTCCCGCAGGCGACAAGGGCTTTTTCCGTGCGCCCGTGCTGCTATCGGGCGACAGGGAGGCCATGCTCATCGACGGCGGCTTTTCCCTGCCGGACGGCCGTGCCGTGGCCGAAGTCATCAAGGCATCGGGCAAGCAGCTGACCACCATCTACGTTAGCCAGAGCGACCCGGACTATTACTTCAGCCTGGGCCCGATCAAGGCAGCCTTCCCCGCTGCCAGGGTGCTGGCCGCCTCCGACACCATTGCCGCCATCCGCGCCAACGTGCAAAAGAAGATAGCTACCTGGGCGCCCCAGCTCAAGGAGAACGGTCCGCAGAAGCTCGTCGACATCGTCTTTCCTGAAGCCTATGACGGCCCTGCGCTGATGCTGGAAGGCAACACCATCGAAATCGTCAAGGCACAAGGACTGGAGAACCGCCGCTACCTGTGGGTTCCCTCGCTGAATGCGGTCTTCGGTGGTGTGCTGGTCTTCTCGGGACTGCACGTGTGGACGGCCGATACCCCGACGCCTGCCTCCCGCGCCGCCTGGGTAAAGAACCTGGAAGCAATCGCCGCGCGCAATCCGTCCGTGGTCGTTCCGGGCCACCTGGGCGCCCATGGAGCGCTGGATGTTTCGGCCGTGAACTATACCCGCGAGTATCTGCTGGCCTTCGAGCAGGAGCTGGCCAAGGCGGCCAACGGCGACGCGCTGATTGCAGCCATGAACAGGCGCTACCCTGACGCCGGCCTGGCCGCCGCGCTGCAGATCGGCGCCAAGGTGGCCATGGGTGAGATGAAGTGGGGCTGAAGCCCGGGACGCACACCATGACCACCAATCTGGATATCGTCCGCGCGACCTACGAAGGTTCGTCCGAAGAGAACGCCAGGAATCTGCTGGCGGCACTGGCGCCCGATGCCAGATGGACCGAGGCCGCCGGCTTTCCCTATGCTGGCACTTATGTCGGCCCGCAGCAGATCGTCGCGGGCGTGTTCCAGCGGCTGGCGACGGAGTGGGACGGCTACAGCGCCAAGGTCCATACCTATCTGGCCGATGGCGATCGTGTGGCAGCCTTTGGCGTCTATTCGGGAACCTACCGCAAGACGGGCAAGGCGATGACGGCGAGCTTCGCTCACCTGTACCGGCTTAACGACGGCAGGATCACGAGCATGGAGCAGTATGTGGACAGCCACCTGGTGCAGCAGGCGTTGCTGGCCTGAGCGCGACGGAGTCCTGTCATGAGCGAAGTCAATGCCAAGTTGCAAGCCATTCTGTTGCTGATGCAGGCCGGGCAATGGAATGCCGCGCACGATGCCGTGCAGCGGCATGAAGGCCTGCTCGCAGCCTGGCTGCACGGGCTGCTGCATCTGCAGGAAGGCGATCTGGAGGACGCCGAGAACTGGTATGAGCGGGCCGGCCTGCGCTTCAGGCAGCGCGGCACACTGCAGCAGGAGCTGGCCCGGTTCGAAGCGGCGCTGCGCGCTCGGTCCGGCGCGTGAACCCGAGGCCGGCCGTCCGAGAGCCGGCCTTTTGGCGGCAGAGCTGGAAGCCTCATCCCAGTGCCTGCCTCGCAAGATGCGCAACGGCCAGCTGCCTGTTGGCCCTGGTGCGCTCTCCGTCCTCCAGGAACCAGGCTGCCGACAAAGCGGCGTGAGCCATAACCCATTTGAGTAAACGCCGACGTTCCAGCCCCGTGACATTGATGACTACTGCAAGCTGCCGCGCGAAGCGCCCCGGGTCGGTGCAAGTCTCCAGGTCGGGGTTGCACAGCACGCTAACGTAGTCGTAGTACCGCTCACCTGTGACGCGCTTTGGATCTATCGCCAGCCATCCACGTCTGTCGAAATCGAGTATGTTGCCATGGTGCGCATCGCCATGCAGGACGACAGGCTCGCGCTGCTCATTCAGCAACT
The DNA here is from genome assembly GCF_004522605.1 of Comamonas sp. A23. Classification (NCBI taxonomy): domain Bacteria; kingdom Pseudomonadati; phylum Pseudomonadota; class Betaproteobacteria; order Burkholderiales; family Comamonadaceae; genus Comamonas; species Comamonas sp. A23. Next base: position 105,488 of record NZ_RSDT01000009.1, on the reverse strand, counting down.
CAGCTGCCACCGTTGCGCATTCGGCCATCAAGCCGCCTTCCTGCTGCGCCATCAACGCGAGTGACCTAAAAAAATCCGTCAGCGTCAGCAGTTCTTCAGGTGGTGCGGAGGATCTCTTTGAATGCAGTTGCTCGATGGTGTGGCAGATACAGCTTGTCGCTGCATCATCTTCGCCTTCTCTAGCCATGTGCAGCAAATGCTTGGAGCCGGTTGCGCGCTCCATCAGTAGCGCTCCTGAATCTTGGTCGCAAGCATAGACTCGCGCTGCTCCATTGCCGTCCCACCATTGAAGCACTCTGCCGCCGATGCGCTCGTCAAGGTTTCGCGTGATCTTGATCATCGCTGGAAGATCTGCCAAGTTCCTTGCAAGGATGACTGGCAGAAGGTCACTTGTATGAGTTGTGAAGGGGTCACCAGCCGCCTTCGCACTCCAGCGGTGGAGATGGATATCAAACAGGTCGAGGTTGGGCATCTGGCTGATTTTCGAGCTAACTCATGCAATCCGAAGGTGTGGTGCGGTATCCAATGTCCGCTGACGACTGTGGCTTCAACTGCTCAATGCAGCTCCTTGACCGGGGCTCCGGAGTGTCGGGCATGCCTATCAAGGCTGGCTGGGTGGTGTGCTCAATTTCTCCGGCATTACTTTCTTCCGGTGCTCAAGCCAGCTTCCGCAAGCAGCCAAGGCCATGCTACGGACATTGGTTGCCCTGAAAGGTCCCCTCGACTTCTGAGCAAGGGTCTTGTCCAGAGGTTTAGTCCTCGCTCTCACGCGGGTAGCCTGCGTCTGCCCAGCGCTGTGCAGAGGCACGGGTGAGACTATGGTCCGGCCGGACTCGTACCCTGGCCAATTCGCTGCCGTCCGCCGCGGTGGCAGTGAGAGTCGCCGTGGGATTGTCCTCATCGGGCTCAATATCGAGAGCTACCGTCACGCGCAATCCGCGCACTTCAATCTGTATGGCTTTGTGCAACAGCGCCGCCTGGTGCTGCTCATGGCGACGTATCACTTCGCTGGCAGTCTTTACCAGCGTGTTGAAGGCCGACACGTCAAGAGGCTTGGGATTCTTCTTGTCGCGCCCCATGGTCCATGGGCCGACCAGAGCGGGTTCCGCCTGGCCGTCTTGGGTCATTGACACTGCCCAGCCATCGTCGTCTTCATTCTTGATGACGCGGGCTTCCCAGCCCTTGTGGTGCCAAAGGCGGTCTTCGAAGATGGATACGTCTTCTGGTTCGAGTTCTGCTGGCATGTCTGGACTTTTCCTGGAGCTATCAAGTCCAAAGTCTACTGTTTCTTTATACAGTTTGTGAGGCTGGGTTTATCTCAAGCTTGGGCGCTGTGGGCCATGCCTGCCCTGACCAGGTCGATGCGGAGGCCGGCATTGGGCAAGACCGTCCAGGTTGAAAGCAGCGGCTGCATTCGAGCATCGAGTCAACCCAAAGCCACCATCAATTGACGAACCTCATTCGTCCATTTGGAGTGAGAGACTACAGTTCATGGCTATACACGATGAAACCGCTATGTTTGGCTAATTTGTCGTAGAGCGCTCGGCCGGCTTCATTGGTTGCTTGTGTTTGCCAATAGACGCGATTTGAGCCAGCCAGTATTGCTTGCTTATAGACGCTGCTGATCAGGGCCTTGCCAACTCCAAGCTGACGCCTTTTCGGGGCCGTGAAAAGATCCTGCAGATAGCAGACCGGACCAAGTCTCGTAGTACTACGGTGAAATATGTAATGAGCTAGGCCAACCACTTCTCCTGCATCTTCAGCGACCAGCGCAAATACAGGTTCGATGGGATTGAAGAATCGCTCCCAGGTCTTTTGGGTAATTTCCTTCGCCAGTCCGGTAGCTCCGGACCTTCCATAGAAAGCGTTATAGCCATCCCAGAGCGAAAGCCAGGCTTCAAAGTCATGTGGTTGGACTTCTCTTACTACTACAGTTGTTGCAGCGTCACTTTTAGACATGGGAAAGACTTTTCATAGTACGAGCCGTGAGTAAATTGAACGGTCTGCACCGAAGTGTAAGGTCTGCTCGTGGCCGCTAGGCCACCGTCCCGGCAGGATCCAGGGCGGACATGCATGCACACATCAGCGTGCATCAATTCTCTGAGGCTGATGACCCTGGGCAACGATTCGCAGCCATGGCCAACGCGCTTGGTAAGACTCGGCCTTTTGTTGGAAAAGCTCACGATGCGGCGTCAATGGATTGAGTGCCAAAACTCCGTCATAGATCAGATCCAGGCTGTTCGGTGCATAGAGGCCGCCTGGGCGAAGACCCACGCAGGTAGCTGGGATCAGGAACCGGTCTATTCCCTCGCAAGAGCTTCGCAGTGCCTCATATGGGCGACCGAAATATGACTCGTACCACAGGTGAACCCGAGCTTGGTTCGTGACTTCAATCCTGATGCCAAGGTCGTGTAAAACGCGATCGGCATGTGCTTGCATCTTCTGCTCCGCAGCGTCAGTGGTGCTCGATGGATCAAAGTAGAAGAGATCGTAGTCTTTGATGGAATCCTCTGGATTCCGCTGCGCCTGCAAATTCCAAACTGTCTGAAATAAGCAGCCTGCAACAAGCCAGCCGTCTGGAAGATTCAAATCATCCCAGCGTTCAAGAATCGTACGATTGTTGCTATTTTGGAGGACATCCGCAACGAAGCGCTCAGGCGTAGGCATCGGGACAGTCAATCCTTGGTGGAGCAAAAGTGAGAGGCAGGTTCGAGCCTATTTTGCTTCGGTTGCGAAAACCCGCTTCCGGCCAAAGGAAGCCTCTCGCTCCGGCTGGCTGCATGCCGGCAATCGGCAAAGGGCCTGGTGCTGCCGAAATACTGTGATGCCAATGGAAAACCGCCTGTGCGCTCCATGCACGCAGGCGGTTTCAGCTATCAAGGAGTATCTTCAGACTTCGCGCCCGGCCTGATGGCCTGAATGCATGGCGCCTTCGATATAGCCCAGATCCTGGCAGTCGCCGATACGGCGCACGGGAGTCCGGGTAAGGGATTGCAGCTGGTCGGCAACGGCGGAGTCGGCCTCGGCTCCAATGGCCAGCACCACGGAGTCGGCTGGCGTGCGGTATTCCTCGCCTTTTTTGTCCGTCCAGACGACTTCCTTGCGCTCGATGCGCGTGACGTTGGACTGCATCAGCAGCTTGCCGTGCTTCTTCACGGCGTCGTACACGCGCCAGCGGCGCACGATGGCCAGTTCGGTACCGGGATGGGTGCCAGGGTCCAGCACGGTGACTTCGCGGCCGCGATCGAGCAGGAACTCGGCCAGTTCCAGGCCGACCAGGCCTGCGCCGATGATGACCACGCGCTTGCCCAGGGGCATCCACAGCTTGGACAGGTTCTGGATCGCTGCCGTGCTGTCCGTCACCTTGAACATGCCGCCGGCCTTGAACAGCGCGCGCTCGGCCAGATTCAGCTTGGCCTTGGCAATTTCTTCGGCGCGATCGCCCGTCATCAGACGGCGCAGTTCGTCGCCGCTCCAGACATGGCTTTGCTGCGCGCCTTCGATGGCGGGCGCGGCACGCCTGGCGCCGGTGCCCACCAGAATTTCGTCAGGCTGCAGCTCGGCCAGCAGCCCGGCATCGACTGTGGTGTTCAAGCGCAGCTGGATGTTCGGGTGGTCCATCTGCCGCACCAGATAGTCGAGCAGGCGGCCGTTCTCGGGATAGGCCAGTGCGGCAAAGAACAGCGTGCCGCCCAGGCGGTCGCTGCGCTCGACCAGCGTCACGCGATGGCCGCGCAGGGCGGCGACGCGGGCGGCTTCCATACCCGAAGGGCCGCCACCGACGATCAGTACATGCTTGGGCTTTTCGGCAAAGGTGATGGTCTTGGTCGCCTCGTGGCCGGTCTGTGCGTTGACCGCGCACTTGATGCCCTTGTTGATGAAAATCTCGCTCACGCAGGCATAGCAATAAATGCAGGGGCGCACGCTCTGGGCGGCGTTGGCTTGCAGTTTGTTGGCCAGGTCGGGGTCGGCCAGCAGCTTGCGGCCCATGGCCACAAAGTCAATCTCGCCATTGCTGATGGCGGCGGCGGCGGCATCCAGCTCCCAGCGGCCGGCCGAGATGATGGGAATGCCGACGGCCTTTTTGATGCCGGTGGCAAATTCGCGATAGGCATTCTGCTTTTGCGGAATCGGTGCATCGGTGAAGGCCGTGCCTGTGGGCAGGCGCGCATAGGCCGAGACGTTGATGGCATCCACGCCCAGCTCTTCGCAGAGCTTGGCGGTCTTGAGCGCCTCGTCCATGGTGATGCCGCCGGGCGTGTGCATTTCTTCTGCGTCGATGCGGACCCAGATGGGGAAGTCAGCGCCGACGCGCTCGCGCACGGCAGTCAGCACCTCGCGCAGCAGGCGGCTGCGGTTTTCATAGCTGCCGCCGTATTCATCGCTGCGGCTGTTGAAAAAGGGAGAGAGGAAGTTGGCGATCATGTAGTTGTGCGCGCAGTGCACTTCCACAGCATCGAAGTTGGCCTGCTTGGCGCGCAGGGCGGCCGCAGCAAACCATTCCACCATCTGTGCAATATCGGCCTTGTCCATCACGCGGTAGCGGTCGGGGTAGGGGCCAACCCCCACAAAGGTCGAGAACTCCTTGGGCGTGACGGTGCGCATGGCTTCGGCCACAGGGCCGTCGGGCGGAATCGAGGACACCCACATCTCGCGCCCGTGGGTGCGGTCATTGGCAGCGACCTTGCCGCTGTGATTGATCTGGATGGCGACTTTGCCGCCGTGCGAGTGAACGCGGCGCGTGACTTCAGCCAGACCGGGGATGAAGCTGTCGTTGGAGATGCCCAGTTGGTGCGGCTCGCTGGTGCCGGTGGGCCAGGAGATGGCGGCCGTGCCCATGATGATGAGGCCGGTGCCGCCCTTGGCACGCTCTTCGTAATAGTCCTGGGCGCGTTCGCCGCAGATACCGTCGGTGCCGCCGTAGTTCTCGCCCATGGGGGCCATGATGATGCGGTTCTTCAGCTCCATGGTGCCGATACGGCCCGGCTCCAGCATTGATGCGTGGGGATTGCTCATTTTGTTTCGCTGTCTCCTATAGTTTTCGGCCGAGTTCGGCCCCTTCTTCGATGGCGCGCGCTGCATCAATTTTGTGGGCATTGCGCGCGCCCCCAATCACTGTGTGCGCAATGTTTTGTGCTTGAAGTCTTGATGACCAGGGGTCATGTGATTCCTGGCCGGCGCAGACCACGATGTTGTCCACGCTCAGGCAGCGCTGCTCGCCGCGTATGCGCAGGTGCAGGCCGTTGTCGTCGATGTGGATGTACTCCACATCGTTGAACATGCGTGCGCTTTTGTTCTTGAGCCGGGCGCGGCGAATCCAGCCCGTGGTGGTTGGCAGGCTGCTGCCCATGGCCGCCTTGCTGCGCTGAAGCAGCCAGATCTGACGCGGCGAATCGGCTTTCTCGCTGGCCTTGATGCCGCCGCGTTGCTCGCGTTCGGGGTCGATACCCCATTCGCGGCCAAAGGCGGCCACGCTGCCGTCGTCGGCCTTGTGATGGGTCAGCAATTCGGCCATGTCAAAGCTCAGCGGCCCCGCGCCCACGATGGCCACGCGTTCGCCGACAAAGCGGGGGCTGCGCAAGGCCTCGATATAGTCCACCACCTTGGAGCTGTTCTCGCCCTCGATGCCGCTGCGTCGCGGTGTCACTCCCGTGGCCACGACCACGTGATCAAAGACGCTCAGGGTTTTGATGTCCGGTGTGGTGTTGAGTCGCAGTTCTATGCCCAGGCGCTGGATTTCATGCTCGAAGTAGCGCAGCGTCTCGCCCAGCTCCTGCTTGCCGGGCACCTTCTGCGCCAGAAAGAACTGGCCGCCGATGCGGATGCCGGGCTCGAACAGCGTCACCTTGTGGCCTCGGTCGGCCGCCTCGCGCGCGCAGGCCAGTCCTGCAGGTCCAGCACCGAGTACGGCGATCTTGCGCGGAACTGCGGCTTTTTCCTGCGGCCATTCCCATTCGCGGCAGGCTCTGGGGTTGACCAGGCAGCTCACCTGCTGGCGCGTGAAGATGCGATCCAGACAGGACTGATTGCAGGCAATGCAGGTGTTGATGGCGCTGCTCTGGCCCGCCTGCGCCTTGCGCACAAAGGCCGGGTCGGCCAGAAAGGGGCGAGCCATGGCCACCATGTCGGCATGACCCTGGGCAATCAGGTCATCGGCCACTTCGGGGGTGTTGATGCGGTTGCTGGCCGCCACGGGGACACTGACTGCCTGCCTGAGTTGTTCGGCAGCCCAGCTGAATGCAGCGCGCGGCACCATCATGGCGATGGTGGGAATGCGCGCCTCATGCCAGCCCACGCTGGTGTTGAACAAGTCCACGCCAGCGGCTTCCAGCTGGCGGGCCAGGTCCAGCACTTCCTTCCAGTGGCTGCCATGCTCGACCAGGTCCATCAGAGACAGGCGAAAGCTGATGACGAAGTTCTCGGGCACAGCCGCGCGTATGCCCTGCACGATGCGCAGCGCAAAGCGGCTGCGACCGGCGGCATCGCCGCCCCATTCGTCGGTGCGGAAGTTGGTCAGCGGCGCCAGAAACTGGTTGATCAGATAGCCCTCGCCGCCCATGACTTCCACGCCGTCATAGCCGGCTTCGCGGGCCAGGCAGGCGCAGCGCACATAGTCGGCAATGATCTGCTCGATCTGGGTCGCGCTGAGTTCGCGCGAGCTGCGGTTGCTGAGCCTGGACAGCACGCTGCTGGGCGAGACGCCGCCGCTGCCGTGATCGTAGCGGCCCACATGCAGTACCTGCATGAGAATATGGCTGCCTTCGGCATGCACGGCGTCGGTGATGAGGCGGTGCCGGGCCGCCTGCTCTGGCGTGCACAGCGTGGAGAACTCGGCATGCTCGGGCATTCCCAGTGCGTACTCGTTGACGCCGAAGCCCCCGGTGACTATGAGCTGCAGCCCTTCCCGTGCACGTTCGGTGTAGAAGACCGCCAGCTTTTCAAAACCCTGCGCCTGATCCTCCAGTCCGGTATGCATGGAGCCCATCAGAATCCGGTTCTTGAGGGTGATATGGCCGATGGTGATGGGCTGGAAGAGATGGGGGTACATGGCTGAATTTCCTCACGCGCAGATGTTGTGCCAGTGTAGGAAGGGCCACGGTAAATTTTCCCTAGGGGAATTACATCGTCCGTTTGCATGTAGTCTGGTTGTTCATGATGGGCTTTGATGTGCGCCATCACCACACAGACAAAAGGAAACAAGACATGTCCATCATCGTGATGAGCGGCTGCGCCACCGGCATTGGTGCCGCTACGCGCAAGGTCCTGGAAGCGGCCGGTCACCAGATCGTAGGCATCGATATACGCGATGCGGAAGTGATTGCCGATCTCTCGACGGCCGAAGGTCGAAAGCAGGCGATTGCCGATGTACTGGCGAAGTGCAGCAAGGGCATGGACGGCCTGGTGCTGTGCGCCGGCCTGGGACCGCAGACCAAGGTGCTCGGCAATGTGGTTTCGGTCAATTATTTTGGCGCGACCGAGCTGATGGATGCTTTTCTGCCGCTGCTGAAACAGGGCCGGCAGCCCGCAGCCGTCGTCATCTCGTCCGTGGCTTCCGCTCATCTGGCTTTTGACAAGAACCCACTGGCACCGGCACTGGAGGCCGGCGAGGAAGCCAAGGCCCGTGCCATTGTCGAACAAGCGGGAGAGCAGGGCGGCAATCTGGCCTATGCGGGCAGCAAGAATGCCTTGACGGTGGCTGTGCGCAAACGCACCGCAGCCTGGGGCCAGGCCGGCGTGCGTCTGAATACCATCGCCCCCGGCGCGACCGAGACTCCCTTGCTGCAGGCGGGCCTGCAGGATCCTCGCTATGGCGAATCCATTGCCAAGTTTGTGCCTCCCATGGGCCGCCGAGCCGAGCCGTCCGAGATGGCGTCGGTCATCGCCTTTTTGATGAGCCCGGCCGCAAGCTATGTGCATGGCGCGCAGATCGTCATTGATGGCGGCATTGATGCTGTGATGCGTCCGACACAGTTCTGACATCTCCTGAGGCGCTTTGCCTTGGTGCTCCTGCGCCTTTCCTCTCTCTGCAGGAGGGCAACGACGGCCTCGCCGCAAGGCGGTTTTTTTGCTTGCTGCCCCCGTTTGGGCATTGCCGGTTTTCAACGGCACTTGCTAAAAGGATGATTTGAGATGAATACTCCAGAACATATGACAGCCGTGGTGCAGCACTATGTGGCTGCGCTCAATGCCGGCGATCTGGACGGCATCGTCGCGCTGTTTGCCGATGACGCCACGGTGGAAGACCCCGTGGGCTCCGAACCCAGGCGTGGCACGGCTGCGATTCGTGCGTTTTACGCCAACTCGCTCAAGCTGCCGCTAGCGGTGGAGCTGACGCAGGAGGTGCGCGCGGTTGCCGACGAGGCGGCCTTCGCTTTCACCGTCAGCTTCGAGTATCAGGGCCGCAAGACCGTGATTGCGCCCATCGATCACTTTCGCTTCAATGGCGCGGGCAAGGTGGTGAGCATGCGCGCCTTGTTTGGCGAGAAGAATATTCACGCCGCCATCTGATGAGAGTCAGGCGCTTGACTGCTTCGGATATGGAAGCTGTCTTCGCCTGATTTAAAAGGATTACAAGACTCTTTGAATCTGAAATCCATTGATATACAGCGGGAGATGCTATTGATTTTGTTGTTCAAGGCGGTGCAGCGAATGCCCCAGCCTGAGCCGGCTTACAGATGGAAGTGCCCGGCTGCCTCGGGCTGGTAGAGCACTTTCTCGATCCGGATATGGCAGGTGCGATCGAGAATCCGCCAGTCGATGCGGTCTCCTTCCCGACAGCCCAGAATGGCCGTGCCCACGCCCGAGAAAACCGAGAGCCTTCCTGCACTGTCATCGGCATCCTCGGGGTAGACCAGAGCCACTTCGACGGCCATCTCATCGAGGCGCAGCAAGGCTTTGGAGTTCATCGTGACCACATTGCGCTGCACCTGCCGGGCATCGACGACGACGGCACGCTCGATTTCATGCTCCAGATCGACCGCTTGCGACTCCCATTCCAGGGCGAGCAGATCTCTGAGGCGTGCCTGATCCACGGCGGTGATGCAAATGCCGCCCGCCGCTCCCGGCAGCCCGGCGCGCAAGCGCTGGAGGTAGCGCTGCGCCGTCATCGCATAGGACTTGAGTGCAGGCGTTTCACTCTCCAGCACAAAGCCGTTGTGCGCAAAGGCTTTGAGCGAGCGCGTGTTGTCGGCATGGATCCTCGCAATCAGTCTTTCGGCACGCATGTCGAAAAAGGCCAGCTTCATGCCCTCGTGCAAGGCGCTGGCGCCGAGCTTGCGCCCCCAGTTGTCGCGCTTGCCGATGACCAGCACGATTTCGCAGTCCGGTCCATTGCGGATCAGGCGCACGAAGCCCACGGGCAGGTCGTCGCGGTCGTAGGCCATGAAGAAGCGGCCGCCCTGATTGAAGAGATGGGTGAGTATGGGCAGCTGAACCCGGTCGATGAGCTGCTCTATGTGACGCGAGACATGGCGCGAATCGCTGAGGTGGCGCACGACGTCTTCGTCGCTCAGCCAGTCCATCAGATTCAGTGCATTGGCTCGCGTGATTTCCGGGCACAGGGATATGAAAGGCTTGCTCATCTTCAACACCGTCGGTTGCAAGAATGAAAGCCTTTCATGGCCACGGCGCGGGCCATGACGGTTCTTTCGACACAGTCGCCGATTCTAGGCAAGCAGATTCTGCTGCGCAGGCGCAGCGCTGATCTCGCATCTCTTTGCTCGGTCTATGGCGAGCCTGCCTCGCAGCCGGAGAAGCCATGGCACCGGCGCCGCAGGGCCGCAACGGCCGACGCCTGCAATGCTCCGTATTCAGAAGCTGCTTGCGCTTTACTGAATTTGGATTTTGATTGTTTTATATCTGAAATCGATAATATACATGCGCTTTATGCTCTTATTTAGATAGCGATTGAGGTATTGAATACTGCGATCCGGCCTGGATCGGCACACGCAGTCCAGCCAGGCCGGCCTTTCAGGGATTGGCGTATTTGAGATGGATGATCGGGTAGGCGCGGCCTTGCCCGTCGAGCGGGGAGCGGCCCGTGCGCTTGAAGCCCAGGCGTTCGTAAAAGCCCACTGCCTGCGCATTCTGCTCGTTCACATCGGTGCTCATCTCGGGATGCAGTGCCAGGCCGTGGCGCACCAGCGCCGCACCGAGGCCCCGGTGCCGGAAGGCAGGGTCCACAAACAGTGCCTCCATATGGCCCTGGTCCATGAGCATGAAGGCCAGGGGATGGTCCTGCTCGTCGACAGCAAACCACAGCGGGGCGTCTGGCAGAAAGCCGCACACCATCTCATCAATCTCGGCGCGATCCTGCGGGCTCAGAAAGTCATGCGTGGCATCAACGGCATGGCGCCAGATCTCGATCGCTCGTGCCCCTTCGTCAGGGCGGGAAGCTCGAATGGAAGTCATCGCCGGATTATGCATATGCACCATGCCCGCTCCGGGGTCAGGCATCAAGAGCGGTCCATGCCTGTCAGATGGGGCGCCAGTACCTCGGTGATCCAGTTCAGGAAGGCGGTGACCCGTGGCGCGATATGCCTGCGATGCGGGTACAGCAGGGACACCGGCATGGGCGCCGCCCTGAAGTCGCGCATGACCTCGACCAGCAGGCCCTGATCCAGCAGATGGCGCGCACCCCGGACGGGTGCCTGAATCAGGCCCAGGCCGGCAAGACAGGCGGTCTGGTAGGCATCCGTGCCGTTGACCACCAGGGCGCTGCGCACGGGATGTAGAGCGATCTCCTTGCCGCGCTGGTACTCCCAGCCCGCGCCATGCCGCCCGAGCTGGTTCGCATAGTGAATGATGCGGTGCCGTGACAGATCGGCCAGTGTTGCGGGCGTGCCGTGGCGCTCCAGATAGGCGGGACTGGCCAGATTGCACATCTCCATTGCACCGATGGTGCGGGCGATCAGGTCGGTATCCGCCAGCGGGCCGATGCGCACCACACAGTCAAAGCCTTCCTGCACCACATCCACGCGGCGGTCGCTGGTGCTGATGCCTACTTCCAGCAAAGGGTGGGCCGAGAGGAATTCGGGCAGTTTCGGAATGACGACATCCCGGGCCAGAGAGTTGGGCATATCGATGCGCAGACTGCCTCGCAGCCCGCTGGCGGCAGGCTGGAACATGGCTTGCAGCTGTTCCAGGTCGGCCATGAGTTCCTTGCTGCGTTCAAGGAACTGCTCGCCATCGGCGCTCAGCCGGACATGCCGCGTGGTGCGTTGCAGCAGACGGGTTCCCAGCTGCTTTTCCAGCTGCTGCACCACGGTAGACACACGGCTTTTGGTCAGCCCGAGCTGCTCTGCGGCCAGGGTGAAGCTGGAGAGCTCGGCAACGCGGGTGAACACATGAAGCGCATTGAAATCCATGGCCGGATTGTACTTTTAAAGTGAACAGTGCGATCTTTTTCAAAGTGTTTATTCATGAATGGAGAACACCTAAAGTCCTGGCTTGTTGACATCCTCCATGAGACCGACATGCAAGCATCTGCACCCCGTATCGCATTGATCACCGGCGCAAGCCGTGGCCTGGGCCGTAGCGAAGCCCTCAAGCTGGCCGAGCTCGGCGTTCAGCTGATCATCACTTACAAGGACAGCGAAAGCGATGCGCAGGAGCTGGTATCCCGCATCGAGGCACAGGGCAGTCGCGCCGTGGCGCTGCGCCTGGACGTTGGTGAAAGCAAGAGCTTTGCCGCATTTGCCGACAGCGTCAGGCGCGTGCTGGCCGATACCTGGCAGCGCGAACAGTTGGACTATCTGGTGAACAATGCCGGTATCGGCCTGGTGGCGCCGTTTGCCGAAACTACGGAAGAGCAGTTCGATCTGCTCGTCGATATTCACCTCAAGGGCACGTTCTTTCTGACGCAGAAACTGCTGCCCCTGATCCGGGACGGCGGACGCATCATCAATACCTCGTCCGGGCTGGCACGCTTCAGCCTCCCCGGCTACGCCGCCTATGCGGTGATGAAGGGCGGCATTGAGGTGATGACGCGCTATCTGGCCAAGGAGCTTGGCGCACGCGGCATCGCCGTGAACACCATTGCACCCGGCGCCATAGAGACGGATTTCGGTGGCGGCGTGGTGCGCGACAACGCGCAGCTCAACGCCCATATCAGCGGCCTGACCGCCATGGGCCGGGCGGGGCGCCCCGACGATGTGGGTGCCGCGGTTGCCGCATTGCTTGCCGATGGCAACAACTGGGTCACGGGCCAGCGCATTGAAGTCTCTGGTGGCATGATGCTCTGAGCGTATGCCGGGCAACTCCATTCGGAACGCGGCCTTGCCCGGCAGCGCCGGGGCGGTCAAGGCATATGGGATGCATGCAGACACGCAGCGGCAGATATTCGATGCCTGCGGACCAGGTGTTGGGGATAGGGGATTTGGAGACTGAGTCGTGCCCGAGAACTATCTGGGAAGCTGTTTATGTGCAAGAGTCGGCTATCGGCTGCTGTCGCCGCCCAGGGCCGTGACCCACTGCCATTGCGGGCAGTGCCGCAAAAGCCATGGCTCCGCGTTCGCGAGCTATGGCGCCGTGCCGCGCAAGGATTTGTGCATAGTCTCCGGGCAAAGCGACATCAAATCCTATGCATCGTCGGCTTCCGTGCACAGGCAGTTTTGCCAGCACTGCGGTTCATCCCTGTTCTGGTCCAGACAGGCCGGTGACTGGGCCGACTGGATATGTATCGCACTGGGCACGCTGGACTCGCCTTTTTCGGCGCTCAAGCAAAAGCATGCGCATCTGGAGTCGCAGCCTTTGTGGTCAAGCTTTGCCGGTGGCTGCATGCGCAATGACTGAGGGCCGCCTTAGCCCCTCGGGCTGCTGCACCGGCCTCGTGCAAGGCGATGTTGATGCGTTCACTCCCCCTTGAACACCGGCTGGCGTTTCTCAATAAACGCATTCATGCCTTCCTTCTGGTCGCGGGTCGCAAACAGGATCTGGTTGGCCTTGCGCTCCAGCATCAGGGCGGCATCGAGCGATGCGTCCATGCCGGCAATCACCACTTCCTTGATCTGTTCCACGGCCAGTGGCGGCATATTGGCAATCAGCTTCGCCATTTTCAGCGCCTCAGGGATTACCTGATCGTCTGCACAGACTAGGCTGACCAGACCCATGGCGTAGGCTTCTTCGGCGCTGACGGGTTTGCCCGTCAGCAGAATGCGCATGGCCTGGAACTTGCCCACGGCGCGCACCAGCCGCTGGGTGCCGCCGATGCCGGGCATGATGCCGATGCGAATCTCGGGCTGGGCAAAGCTGGCACCCCGGCCGGCAATGATGATGTCGCAATGCATGGCCAGCTCGGCCCCGCCGCCAAAGGCATAGCCGCAGACCGCCGCAATGATGGGCTTGGGGCACTTCTCAATGGGGGCCCAGACGCGCTCTGTGTGGCGCTTCATGATTTCTATGGGGCCGCAGGAATTCATGCTCTTGATGTCCCCGCCTGCCGCAAACACCTTGTCGCCGCCGGTCAGAACGATGCAGCGCACGCTGGCGTCTGCGCTCAGCTCGGCGAAGGTCCTGGACAGTGCAGCCTGCAGAGAAAGACTCAGCGCGTTCGTTGCCTCGGGGCGGTTGAGTTGAACGATTGCCACGCCATGGTCCTGATGCCGAACCAGTAGCTCTCGCTGCGCGGTGTCCATGTTTTCAATAGCGGAAAGCGATGCCGACATAGGAATTCCCAAGGAGTTGAACAGGGACGATGGTCGTTTTCAAGGGATGGACCAACATCGTCCTTTTGGACGTATCTGCTGCTGGTGCCGAAACCTAAATTGGCAGGCATGGATACGAACAAAAGCTTTCAAGACAAGGTGGTGCTGGTCACTGGCGGCACCAAGGGCATCGGCAAGGGCATTGCCCAGGCGTTTCTCGCGGCAGGTGCCACGGTGGTGGTGTGCGGCCGTCAGCAACCTGAAGCGTTGCCAAGCATCAATGGCAGCAGCGCAGACTTCGTTGCATGCGATGTGCGCGAGGCCCAGGCCGTCAAGGACATGGTCGATGAGGTGCAGCGCCGCCATGGTCGTCTGGACGTTCTCGTCAACAACGCCGGTGGCGCTCCCCATGTGGATGCGGCCACGGTGTCTCCGCGCTTTCACGAAAGCGTGCTGCGCCTGAATCTGTTTTCGACCCTGCATGCCTCGCAGGCCGCCAATGCCGTGATGCAGCAGCAGGACGGCGGTGGCGTGATTGTCTGCATCGGCAGCATCAGCGCGCTGCGTCCTTCCCCCGGTACGGCGGCCTATGGAGCGGCCAAGGCTGCAGTGCTGAGCCTGGTCAGTTCTCTGGCCGTGGAGTGGGCGCCCAAGGTGCGTGTGGTGGCGGTCAGCCCCGGCCTGGTGCGCACCGAACAGTCGCACCTGCATTTCGGGGATGAGGCGGGAATTGCCTCTGTCGCCGGGACCATTCCTGCGGGTCGTCTGGCCGAGCCGCAGGACATTGCCAATGCCTGTCTGTATGTGGCTTCCGAAAACGCTTCTTACATGAGCGGCACCAATCTGCTGCTGCATGGCGGTGGTGAGCGCCCCGCATTTCTGAGCGCATCGAACTCGGAATCCGTGCAACAAAAACACTGAATTTCAAAGGAGACAATCTTGACCGATCAAGACTGGATGGCAGGGGTCCGCGCATACGTGGGCAAGCAATACGGGCGTGTCTATGCCTGGGACAAAGTCAACAGCCCCATGATTCGTCAGTGGAGCGAGCTGATGGGGGTGGCCGTAAAGACTAACAAGGATGGCAAGACCATTGCACCTCCCGCGATGCTGCAGGTCTGGTGCATGGAAGGGCCGGTGCAGAACAACTACCCGCCAGGCTCCACGACAGAGAATCCTTATGAAGTTCTGAAGCTGATCGAAGCGCACGACTTTCCTTCCACCGTGGCGGTGAATTCCGAGCTGAGCTTCGAGCGCGATGTGCTCGAAGGTGAAGACCTGTACTACACGACATGCCTGGAAGCCATCAGCGAAGAGAAGACCACGGCCCTGGGCACGGGTTACTTTGTCACGCAGATCATGGAGTACTTCTCGATCAAGGCAGCGAACGGCGAAGACGAGAAGGTCGGCCAGTTGATGTTCCGCGTCTTCAAGTTCCGTCCCGCCAATGCGCAAAAGGCCGATCCCGCGCAGGCTGCCGTCCCGAAGATCAAGCGACCCGCACCAGGCGTGAGCGATGACAACCGTTTCTTCTGGGAAGGCCTGAAGGAAGGCAAGCTCCTGATTCAGCGCTGCAAGAGCTGCGGCGATCTGCACCATCCACCGGGTCCCGTCTGCCCCAAGTGCCATTCGTTCGACTGGGACACGGTGGAGGCCAGCGGCAAGGGCACGGTGTACTCGTTCGTGGTCATGCACTACCCCGAAGTACCGCCTTTCGACCACCCCAATCCCATCGGTCTGGTGGAGTTGCAGGAGGGCGTGCGTCTGATTGCCCAGCTGGTCGGCGTCAAGCCCGGAGAGGTGCAGATCGGTCAAAAGGTGCAGGTTGAGTTCAACACCTTCGACGGTGATCTGACTCTGGCCCAGTTCCGTCCCGTGGGCTGATGCGAGGAGACCGTCATGGACTTTCAACTCAGTGAAGACCAACGTGCATTCGCAGACATGGCGCAAAGCCTGTTTGCAGACTATTGCACCGACGACAAGCTGCGCGAGCACGATGCCTCGGGCCAGCCTTTCATGCAGGATCTGTGGCAGCAGTGCGTGGCTGCGGGCCTGCACAGCATCCTGGTGCCGGAAGCTGCAGGCGGCCTGGGTCTGGGAATGAGCGAGATGCTGGCCGTGCTGGAGCAGCAAGGCCGTGCGCTGGCGCAGGTTCCGCTGTGGCAGCAGCAGGTCGCTGCGGCCGCGATTGCCAGGTTTGCCGAGGGACAGGACGCAGTCGTTCAGTCAGCCATGGAGGGCGAGTTGCTGGCTCTGTCCCTGCAGGCAGCCGTGGCTACACGCGGGCCGGCGCTTGAGCTGCAGGGTGAGCGACTCAAAGGCCAGCTGCAAGCCGTGCCACTGGGCGAACAGGCCAGGGTGGCTCTGGTGGCCGCGGCGGCGGGCGATGAGATCAAGCTGGTGCTGGTGAGCCTGCAGGCGGATGGTGTCAGCCGCGTGGCCGGCATGCGCGAAGACTACTGTGCGGTGGCCGACATCAGCTTTCGCAACACGCCGGTGCTGGCCGTGCTGGGCGGCCGTGCGCTGGACTGGGTCAACGAAATGGCAATCGCCTGCCTGGCCAGCCTGCAGCAGGGCGTGACACAGGAGCAGCTGCGTCGCACCGTGGAGTATGTGAGCGAGCGCAAGCAGTTCGACCGTCCCATCGGTACTTTCCAGCTGGTACAGGGCCAGATGGCCGACGGCTACATCCTCATGCAGGCCCAGCGCGGCGCGCTGAGCCAGCTGGTCTGGCGTCTGGATGCCGGCCTGCCCTGCGTGCCGCAGGCCCACGCGGTGCGCGCCCAGTCCAACGAGCTGGGCCTGAAGGTGGGCCGCGTTGCACAGCATGTGCATGGCGGCATGGGCGTGGATGTGACCTATCACATTCACCGCTTCATGTTCTGGTGTCGTGCACTGGCTGCCGAGCTCGGCAGCGCCGAGCAGCACCTGCAAGCGCTGGGCCAGTGGCTCGCAGACAACGACACGCTCGGCTGGAAGTACGACCTGCCCGAAGACCGCTAAGGAGACAACAACATGGCAAACCAATCTATTCGCTTCGAGTCGGTGAACGTGGGTGACGAACTGCAGCCCGTCAGCGTGCCCATCACCGTGCCGCTGATTGCCGGCGGCGCCATCGCCACACGTGACTATTTCCCCGGACATCATGACCGCGACGCCGCGCGAGAGCTGGGCTCGCCCCATATCTTCATGAACATCCTGACCACCAACGGTCTGGTGCAGAGC
Organism: Comamonas sp. A23; assembly: GCF_004522605.1. Lineage (NCBI taxonomy): Bacteria > Pseudomonadati > Pseudomonadota > Betaproteobacteria > Burkholderiales > Comamonadaceae > Comamonas > Comamonas sp. A23. The sequence goes on along the minus strand of NZ_RSDT01000009.1, from coordinate 88,620 downwards.
TTTGTCGAGAGCTGGGCTGGCGACGAGGCGCGCCTCATGGATCTGAAGATTCGCCTGGGGGCTCCCAATTACCCCGGCGACACCATGAAGTTCACGGGCTCCGTGACCGAGAAGAACGAGGCCACGCGCAGCGTTCAGATCATGCTCAAGGGCAGCAATTCCATGGGCTCTCACGTCAGCGGCACCGTGCAAGTGGCCCTGGCCTAAGAACAACAAGCGGAGACATTCCTGTGAACGATATGAATATTTCCGGTCGCGCCGCCATTGTGGGCCTGGGTGCAACAGAATTTTCCAAGAACTCGGGCCGTACCGAGCTGCGTCTGGCCATGGAAGCCACGCTGGCTGCGCTGAGCGATGCCGGCATAGACCCCAAGGAGGTGGACGGCTTTTCCTCGTACTCCGTGGACAAGGTCCCCGAGTATGAAATCGCCCGCCTGCTCGGGGCTCGCAATGTGAGCTTTTTCTCGCAGGTTCCGCATGGTGGTGGTGCGGCCTGCGGCCCCGTGCTGCATGCGGCCATGGCCGTGGCCACGGGCATTGCCAAGACCGTCGTGGTCTACCGCGCCATGAATGAGCGCAGCTGGTATCGCTTTGGTACCGGCAGCTATGGTTTTGGTAGCGCGCCATTCTTTGACAATGTGAACTATGGCTGGTACATGCCCCACGGCTTTCACACGCCGGCATCCTGGGTGGGCATGTTTGCCCGCCGCTATATGCATGCCTTCGGTGCGACCAGCGAGGACTTCGGCCGTGTGGCCGTGGCCGTGCGCGACTTTGCCGCCACCAATCCCAACGCATTCTTCTACGGCAAGCCCATCACACTGGAGGAGCACCAGGCCAGCCGCTGGATCTGCGAGCCGCTGCACCTGCTGGACTGCTGTCAGGAGTCCGACGGGGCCGTGGCCATGGTCATCACATCGAGCGACCGTGCCCGTGAGATGAAGGCCAAGCCGGTCTACATCAAGGCGGCGGCCCAGGGTATCTCTGACGGTCAGCAGTCCATGACCTCGTTTTACCGCGAGGACATCACCGGCCTGCCTGAAATGGGGCATGTCGCCAGTCAGCTGTGGCAGCAAAGCCGCCTGACTCCCAAGGATGTGCAAAGCGCAGTGCTGTACGACCATTTTTCGCCCTTTGTGCTGCCTCAGCTCGAGGAGTTTGGTTTCGTCAAGCGCGGCGAGGCCAAGGATTTCATTCGCGCAGGCGAGCATGCACGCGGCGGCTCCATGCCCATCAACACCCATGGCGGCCAGCTGGGCGAAGCCTATATCCATGGCATGAACGGCATTGCCGAAGCCGTGCGCCAGATTCGCGGCAGCTCCGTCAATCAGGTCAAGGACGTGCACAACATGGTGGTGACCGCCGGTACAGGCGTACCCACCAGCGGCCTGATTCTGGGCGATGAGGCCTGATGGCAAGGGAGACATTCATGTTCATTGACCTGACTCCCGAGCAGCATGCGCTGCGCCTGAAGTGCCGTGACTACTTTCAGGCGTTGATGACGCCCGAGCTCAAGGCCCGCATGCGCGGTGCCGAGGGCGGCGACGAGTACCGCGAACTGATCCGCAAGATGGGGCGCGATGGCTGGCTGGCCATAGGCTGGCCCAAGGAATTCGGCGGCCAGGGCCTGTCGGCCACCGAGCAGCTGATCTTTTTTGAAGAAGCCAATATTGCCGGAGCTCCCCTGCCTTTCGTCACCATCAGCACCGTCGGCCCCGCGCTGATGGAGCATGGCACCGAGACGCAGAAGCAGGAGTTTCTGCCCGGCATGGCCAGCGGCGACATCATTTTCGCCATTGGCTACTCCGAGCCCGGTGCTGGCTCCGACCTCGCTATGCTCAAGACACAGGCTCAGCTGCAGGGCGATCTTCAGACCGGGCATTTCGTGGTCAACGGCCAGAAGCTGTGGACTTCGGGCATCGAATCTGCCGACTATGTGTGGCTGGCCGCACGTACCAACCAGGAACTGGCTCGCCACAAGGGTATTTCCATCATGGTGGTGGATACCAGGGACAAGGGCTTTTCGCATACGCTGATTCAGACCGTGGGCAACTACACGGCAGCCACGTACTTCGACAACGTTGAAGTGCCGGCAGCACGTTTGATCGGCGAGCTCAATGGGGGCTGGAAGCTGATCACTGCACAGCTCAACCACGAGCGCCTGGGTCTGGGGGCCTGGTCGGACAAGGTGTTTGCTCCCTTCGTCAAGGTGCTGCAATGGGCCAAGGCCAAGGATGAGCAGGGCCGTCGCGCTGTCGATCAGGCCTGGGTGCGACGCAGTCTTGCGGAGTGCTATGCCCGCCTTGAAGCCATGCGACTGACCAACTTCCGCATCGCGGCCAGTCTGGAAGCCGGTGCCATGGACGTGAGCCTGGCATCTGCCACCAAGGTCTATGGCTCGGAAGGCGTGGTCGAGGTGCTGCATCGATTGATGGACATCGTGGGCAGCAGCGCTCTGGTGCGTGGTGGCTCGGCGGCTTCCTATCTGATGGGCGAGCTGGAGTATGAGCTGCGCGCCTCCACCATCAACACCTTCGGTGGCGGCACGAACGAGATTCAGCGCGAGCTGATTGCCCAGTTCGGCCTCGGCATGCCGCGCCCCCAGCGCTGATCGAAGACATCTCACACATAACAAATACCAAGGAGACATGTGATGAGCGACACGACTGTGGTGTCGCGCGAGCAGACCCAGCTCAAGCTGGATCGTCGCGCGCCCATTGCGGCCAAGTACCTGGCCGATACGCCCTACACCATGGCTGATCGTCTGGAGGACTGTGCGCGAGATTTCGGCGAGCGCATTTTTCTGATCGAAGGCGATGTGCGCTACACCTATGCGCAATTCAACCAGCGCGCCAATCAAGTGGCACGTGCGTTGCACGAGCAGGGTGTGAGAAAGGGCGATGTGGTGGCCATGGCCATCGAGAATCGCCCAGCCTTTTTCTTTGCCTGGTTTGGCGTGGCCAAGCTGGGTGCCGTGGTGGCCTTCATCAACACCCATGTGATGGGCAAGCCTCTGACGCATGCACTGGAGGTGACCAACGCCAGCCATGTGATCGTGGGCGAGGAGTGTGCAGAGCGCTTTGCGCAGACCGAAGGGCTGAACACCGCGCTGAGCTACTGGCACTGGCAGGATGAGGACAGGCCCGCGGCAGCGGAAGTCCTGTCGCAATTCGGACCGGATCTGCAGGCACTGGCCATGAGCCAGGACGGCTCCCCCGTACCGCTTGCATGGCGCGAGGGCGTGGTGGCCGGCGATACGGCGCAGTACATATTTACCTCCGGCACCACCGGCCTGCCGAAGGCCGCGGTCATCAGCCATGCACGCTGGCTGATGGCGGGGGACTCCATGCAGCTGCTGTGGGAGATCACCCAGGATGACTGCTTCTACTGCTTTTTGCCGCTCTACCACGGCGCGGCTTCCATGTCGCTGACGGCAACCGCCATGGCTGCAGGAGCGCGCATCGTGGTGCGCCGCAAGTTCAGCCGCAGCGAGTTCTGGCGCGATATCCGCGCACATGGCATTACCTTTTGCCAGTATGTGGGGGAGATCTGCCGCTTCCTGCTCAGCGTGCCCGCGACGGACAGCGACCGGGAGCACAGCTTGCGCAAGATGGCCGGAACCGGTCTCACGCCGGAGATCTGGCAGCAATGGACATCGCGCTTTGGCGCCGTGTTCCAGATCTATGAAGGCTGGGGAGGCACGGAGTCCAACACCAATACCATCAATCTGGACAATCGCATCGGCTCCTGCGGCCGCGTTCCCTTCTGGGAAAAAACCAATTTGCGCTTGGTTCGCTACGACCAGGAAAAAGGCGATTACATCCGAGATGAAAACGGCTTCTTGCAATTGGCCGGCGTGAACGAGCCCGGCGAGGCCATCGGCATGGTCATCCAGTATCCCGGTGTGGTTGCTGGGCGCTTTGAAGGCTATACCAGCGAGGAGGCCTCCGAAAAGAAGCTGCTGCGCAATGTCTTCCAGCAGGGCGATGTGTGGTGGACATCGGGCGACCTGCTGCGCTGCGACGAAGACGGCTACTGCTGGTTTGTGGACCGTATCGGCGATACCTTCCGCTGGAAGAGCGAGAACGTCTCGACCATGGAAGTCAGCGACGCACTCGGAGACTACCAGGGGCTGGATGCGATTACCGTCTATGGTGTGCAGGTTCCCGGTCACGGTGGCCGTGCGGGCATGGCAGCGTTGGTGATGCATGAGGGAGCCCAATTCGATCCCAAGGCCTTCTGGAAGATGGCCATCGTTCGTCTGCCGCGCTATGCGGCACCACTGTTCGTGCGTCTGATGGATACGCCGGACATGACCGGCAACTACAAGCTGCGCAAGGTGGATCTGCAAAAGCAGGGCTATGACAGCGCTCAGACTGGCGACCCGCTGTTTATACGCAATGACAAGCTGCAGACCTATGTGCCGCTGACCGCTGCAACGCTTGAAGAGGCTCTGCGTGGATAGCGCCGTCGCGCAGGAGCGCGTACGGGCCAAGCCCGCAGATGTGCTGCGTTATCCCTTTGCGGCGCCTGCAGCCGATGGCAGCCATGTGGAGATCGTCCCCGGTCTGCTGTGGCTGCGCATGCCCATGCCCATGGCTCTGGACCATATCAATGTCTATCTGCTCAGGGACGGCGACGGCTGGGCGGTGGTCGATACGGGGCTGGGAATTCCCGGCACCTTCGAGCTGTGGGAGAAGATCTTCACGGAGAAATTGGCCAGCCAGCCGCTGACCCGTGTGATCTGCACCCATTGTCACTATGACCATGCGGGTGCGGCATGGTGGTTGCAGGAGCGCTTTGGCGTGCCGCTGCTCATGAGCTATGGCGAGTTCATGATGCTGCGCTCGCTGATGGGGCCGCCGCCCGATCCTCTGCCCGAGGCGCATCGCGATTTCTATGCGCGTGCCGGGGTGAGCAGCGAAGAGCTGGACGACATGCTGGCTGCCATGCGCAAGGATCCGTTCATGCCCAGGCAGCCCAGCCATTACCAGCGCATTCATCCGGGTGAGGTGCTGCAGATCGGGGAGCGTCGGTGGCGCATTGTGCTGGGCGAGGGGCACTCGCCCGAGCATGCCTGTCTGTATTGCGAGGAAGACGGCATTCTGCTGGCCGGTGATCAGGTGCTGCCGCGCATCACCTCGAATGTGATGGTCAGCCCCATCGAGCCCGAAGGCAATCCGCTCAAACTCTGGATCGATTCGCTGCATCGTTTGCGTGAGCTGCCGGCCGAGACCTTGGTGCTTCCATCGCACCAGGGCGTTTTCTACGGCCTGCATGAGCGCCTGGTGCAGGTGCTCGAGCACCATGCCGAGCAGTTTGCACTGCTGACCGGACATCTGGGCCAGGTAGGACGGGCAACGGCTGCCGAGCTGGTGCCCGTGCTCTTTCCCAGGCTGCGCAGCCCCGTGGATCGCCTGATGGCCCTAGGGGAAACGATAGCCCATTTGAACCTGCTTCACCAGGATGGAACGCTGCTGCGTACCCCGGGTGAGGGCAAGATTGCATATTTCTCGTTGGCCTGAGGTAAGGAAGCCATGACGGAACTCGAAACATTCAAACAAGAAGTGGCGCAGTGGCTGGAGGAGAACTGTCCTGCGAGCATGCGCCGGCCCATTGTTTCAGAGGAGATGGTCTGGGGCAGCTCCAAGCTGCAGTTTCTGAACGAGGATCAGAAGCTGTGGTTCGAGCGCATGCGCGACCGTGGCTGGTTTGCACCGTCATGGCCGCGTGAATACGGCGGCGGTGGACTCTCCCCGAGGGAAGCCCGTATCCTGGACACGGAGATGGCCCGTCTTGGCTGCCGTCAGCCCCAGTACAACCTGGGCGTGTGGATGCTGGGGCCGGTTCTGGTGGAGGTGGGGACGCATGAGCAAAAGCTTGAGCATCTGGTTCCCATGATGCGCGGCGAGCAGCGCTGGTGTCAGGGCTTTTCGGAGCCCAATGCCGGTTCGGATCTGGCCAGCCTCAAGACCTCGGCCAGGCGCGTGACGGACGAGCAGGGCGAGGCCTATATCGTCAACGGGGGCAAGATCTGGACCTCGGACGGAGACAAGGGCGACTGGATGTATGCGCTGGTGCGCACCAGCAGCGAAGGCAAGAAGCAAGACGGCATCAGCTTTTTGCTGATCGACATGAAGAGTCCCGGCGTCACGGTCAAGCCCATAGAGCTGATCAGCGGCAAGTCCAGTTTCTGTCAGGTCTTCTTCGACGATGTGCGGGTGCCTGTGCGACAGCTTGTGGGCAAGGAAGGCGAAGGCTGGTCGCTGGCCAAAAAGCTGCTCCAGCATGAGCGTGCAGCCATGTCCAAGTTCACGGAAGGTGGTGCGCCGTCGCACGATGCACTCAAGACCGCCTTGCCCTACATGGTGGACGAGCAGGGGCGGATCAGCGATGGTGTGCTGCGCGAGAAGCTGGCAGGACTGCTGATGGATGCACAGTCTTTCGCCCTGACCCATCGTCGGGTGACCGAGAAGGCTCTGGCGCGTCAGGACGTTGCAGGCCCCTCCAGCATCATGAAGCTGGTGCAGACCGAGCAGGAAGTTGCCAAGTACGAACTGCTGGAGCAGGTGCTGGGCCTGCGCGGTCTGGGCTGGGAGGCTGGCGATGATTTCACAGCCGATGAGATCGATATAGGTCGTGCATGGCTGCGCTCCAAGAGCTACACGATTGCAGGCGGAAGTTCGGAAGTGCAACTGAACATCATTGCCAAGCGAGTGCTGGAATTGCCTTGACCCCCTGAGCCGCTGTGCGGCGACAGCCTCGCTGCGGGGGGAGGGGCTGTCTGGGCCCTTGCTTGCCGTCTCTGAGCTGGGCAGTGGTGGTCGCGCAGGCTGAGGATAACGAATTGAAATGGAGACAAGAATATGACCATGCTTTTGTCGCAAGAGCAGGAATTGCTCAAGGACAGTGCTGTTGCCTTTCTCGCGCAGGAAGCACCCGTGGCCCAGCAGCGCCGTCTGCGGGATGACAAGGTGGAACAGGGCTTTGATACACAACTGTGGCAGCAGATGGTGGAGATGGGGTGGCCCGTGGCGGTGCTGCCCGAGTCGCATGACGGGCTGGCTGCGGGCTATCTGGGCATGGGCGCCGTGTTTGAAGCCATCGGCCGAAACCTGTCGGCACAGCCGCTGCTGAGCCAGGCCGTGATCGCACCTGAGCTGCTGATTCGCGCCGGCTCCGAAGCCCAGCAGGCGCAGTGGCTGCCCCTGCTGGGCAGCGGGCAGGCCAGGCTGGCACTGGCTCTGGATGAAAAGTCCGGCCAGCATCTTTCAGCCAGATTGAGCACGGTAGCCGAGCAGACCAGCACGGGCTGGTGCCTGAGCGGTGAGAAAGCCTTTGTGATGGATGGCGTGGGCGCCAATGGCTTTATGGTGCTGGCGGCGTCTGGCGAAGGTGCTCCCGGTTTGTGGCTGGTGCCAGCTGATGCACAAGGCGTCAGCATCAAACCCATGTGCATGATTGACAGCCGTAACATGGCCCGCGTGCAGTTCGATAAGGTGGAGCTGAGCGCTGATATGGCGTTGGTGGCCCGGCCCGCTGCTCAGGTGCTTGATGAAGTGCTGGACCGAGCCCGTGCCTGCCTGGCCGCAGAGTCTCTGGGTCTGATGCGTGAGGTGTTTGATCGTACGGTTAGCTATCTGAAGGAGCGCGTTCAGTTCGACGTACAGATCGGCTCATTCCAGGCGTTGCAGCACCGTGCTGCACGTCTGTATGTGGAGCTTGAGCTGCTGGAGAGCTGTGTGCTGGCAGCTTTCGAGGCCATTGATTCAGGTTTGGAAGCCAAGGTGCCCGAGCTGGTCAGCGCAGCCAAGGCCAAGGCATCTGACTTGTGCGAGAAGCTGTGCAACGAGGCGATCCAGTTGCATGGCGGCATCGGGGTGACCGATGAACTGGATATTGGCCTGTTCTTCAAGCGGGCACGTGTCTTGCAACGCCTGCTGGGCGACGGTGGTTATCACCGCAACCGCTTTGCACAACTGAAAGGTTTCTGAGATGAGCGATGCCTTGGTTTCTATGGGTGAAAAGATCAGGAACATTCGTGCGCAGCTGACTTCGCAGGGCGCACCTTTTGAAGTGCAGCAGGTCACGCTGTCCGATGGGCGCAGCGTGGCAGCCTATCGCAATGCCTTTCAGAATCTGGCACAGGTAATTGACGCCGGCCGGGTTCATGGTGCGGCCGAGTTCATGGTCTATGGCGAGGATCGATGGACATTTGACAGGTTCTTTGCAGCAGCCGATGCACTGGCCAGTCGTTTGCAGAAGCAGTGCGGTATCAAGCCCGGCGACCGGGTGGCGATTGCCATGCGCAACCGTCCCGAATGGGCCGTGGCTTTTGCTGCCATTGCCTTGCTTGGCGCAGTGCCGGTGCCTTTGAACAGCTTTGGCCTGAGCAGCGAGCTGATGGCCAATCTGGAGGACACCCGGCCGGTGATGCTGATCTGTGACGCGGACCGCCATGCTCGCATCAGCCAGGCCATTGCGCAGACGGCCATCAAGGTGGTGGTGGTGGATGGCGAGGGGGGCGATATCAGCTGGTCGGAGTTGACCGCAGGCGGTCATGATGGCTTTGTGTCGCCGCAGCTGAGTGCCGATGAGCCTGCGCTGATTCTGTTCACTTCGGGCGCCACCAGCCGAGCCAAAGGCGTGGAATCCACCCATCGCGCCGTTTGCCAGGGCATCTTCAATATTGACTTCATCGGTGCAGTGGCAGCCATGACTTCGCCGGACGCCATCGCCGCCATCATGGCGCGACAGCTGCAGCCCACGATCTTGTCGGCAGTTCCTCTGTTTCATGTCAGCGGCCTGCATGCCCAGCTGCTGGTCAGCCTGCGCCATGGTCGCCGCCTGATCTTCGTGCACCGCTGGGAGCCAGAGAAGGCTGCCGAGCTGATTCGCAAGGAAAAGGTCACGCAGTTCAATGGTGCGCCCAGCATGGTGCAGCAGCTCATTGGACTGCCCGGCTTCGAGCAGCCTGAAAGCTCTGGCAATCTCTCCGGTGTGGGCTTTGGCGGAGCGGGCCTGCACCCGCGCCTGATCGATGAGGTGTTGGCCAAGTTCAAGGGGCGCATGTCAGGCATTGGATTTGGACTGACCGAATCCAATGGCGTCTGCGCAGGCAGCTCGGGGCGCATGTTCGAGGCGCATCCGCGCAGCTCGGGGGTGCTGTCGCCCATCATCGAGGTACGAATCGCAGACCTGGATGGCACAGCCTTGCCTATCGGTGAGCCCGGTGAGGTCTGGCTGCGTGGCGTGACCCTGATGGAGCGCTATTGCGGTGATGCAGAGGCCACAGCCAAAGCCATGCAGGGCGGCTGGTTCCACACCGGAGACATAGGAGTTCTGGACGATGAAGGCTTTTTGACCATCGTCGATCGCATCAAGGACGTGATCAACCGCAGCGGTGAAAAGATTGCTGCGGCGGAGGTCGAGGCCTGTCTGCTGCAGCATGAGGCACTGGAGGAGGCTGCTGTGTTCTCCATGCCGCATGAGGTAACGGGCGAGCAGGTCGTTGCCGTGGTGGTCGGGAAGACCGGGAGTCAGGTGACTCCCGAGCTGCTTCGCGAGTTCGTGGCACAGCGGCTGGCGAGCTACAAGGTTCCCAGTCGGATCGTTGTTCGTGCCGAGCCTTTGCCTCGCAATCCCGCAGGCAAGATGCTCAAGGCATCGATTCGCAAGGAGTGCGCTCACCTGCTGACCTGATTCACGGAATTGGGTGGTCCTGGGACTTTCCCGATCACGCTCCGAAAGCCTGCTGCTGCTTCGTGCACCAGCAGGCTTTTTTCATTCGGGGCGGCGCTTCAGGTGACCCATGTGGACTAGGTCGCTAGGGTCTGTCAGTAGTCAACTCAGACGATGGTTGAAGAGACCTGCTGGCGCAGTATGCAACTGCCTGCAAACGGCAAAACCAATGGGGTGATGCGAGGCAATGTACCTCGTTTGTAGCACCCGCCAAAAATAAGTTCTAGAACCTAGGAGACAGAGATGAAGTTTGTGACAGCCAAGACTCCACTCGCAGCGGCAGTGGGTTTGATGGTGGCGACGTCGGTATGGGCGAAGGTGCCGGCGAACGAGGCAGAACAGCTGGGCAAGGAATTGACATGCGTGGGTGCCATCAAGGCCGGCAACAAGGAAGGCACGATTCCAGAGTTCACAGGCAAATGGGTCGGTGCCCCTGCAGGCGTGGCTCATGTGCAATCCAGCGGCAAGCACCCCGTGGATATCTATGCCGATGAAAAACCACTGTTCGTGATCACTGCAGAGAACATGGAGAAGTATGGCGACAAGCTCAGTGCTGGTCAGAAAGCCATGTTCCAGAAGTATTCCAAGACCATGCAGATGCCGGTCTACAAGGGGCATCGCGATTTCCGCTACACCGATGAGGTCTGCGCAGTGTTGAAGAAGAATGCACTGGAGTCCGAGGTCGTCGATAACGGCATGGGAATCAAGGGCAGCTTTGGTGCGATCAACTTCCCGATTCCCAAGACCGGGCAGGAAGTGATCTGGAACAACCTGCTGCCCACGCGTGCCTACACCGAGGCCATCACGCGTGACATGGCGAATGTGCTGTCAGACGGCAGCATGAGCTTTGGCCGTATGCAGAACCTGAACCTGGACATGGTCAACAAGCCTGAAATGCTTGGCAAGCCGGTCGAGGGCGTGATGGCCTATACCCGCACCAGAACGCTGGCTCCCGAGCGTGAAAAGGGCGGTGTGACCCACTCGGTGGAGCCCGTCAATTTCGGCAAGGACAAGCGCCTGGCCTGGAGCTATGACCCCGGTACACGCCGCGTGCGCCAGGTGCCCGAGTATGGCTTTGATCAGCCCATGGCTGGCACCGGCGGCAAGATGACCATCGACTCGGATCGTCTCTTCAATGGCTCGCCAGAGCGCTACAACTGGAAGCTGCTGGGCAAGAAGGAGATGTATATCCCCGCCAATAACTACAAGATCCATCAGCCCACGGTGAAGTATGCCGACCTGCTCAAGCCCGGTCATGCCAACCCCGACTTCATGCGCTACGAGTTGCGCAGAGTCTGGGCGGTGGAAGGCACGCTGAAGGACGGTTTCCGGCATGTCTATGGCAAGCGTGTGCTGTTCGTGGACGAGGACACCGGCCAGGCCGTGGCCGCGGACATGTACGACGCGCGTGGCCAGTTGTGGCAGCACGCCTTCATCAACTACTACTACTCCTTTGACATCAAGGCCTGGCATGCAGGCACGTCCTTCTATCACGACCTGAATTCCGGCGGCTACATGGGCTACAACCTTTTTCAGGAGCGTCCCCAGGGCCCCATCCTGAACAAGGGTGATCTCGTGCCCGCCATGTTCACACCAGAAGCCGCACGCAACGCGGGCAACTAAGTTTTATCAACGAGCGACTCATTATGAAAAACAATATGAAGAAACTCACGCCCATCGCAGTGGCGGCGCTGCTGTCCTTGGGTATGGGAGCAGTTCAGGCGGGGGAGACTGTCGAGCTGGGAGATGGCCTCAAGTTCGACTGGCGTCTGAACGTGAGCTATGGCCTGGGTGTTCGTCTGGATAACCCGTCTCCGGTGCTGAACACGGACGGCAACAACAATTTCAAGAAAGGTGCTCTGACGGCGAACCGACTGGGTGCCGTCTGGGAAAGCAAGCTGTCAAAAGGTGACAGCGGCTTTGTGCTGAATGCCAGCACCTTTTATGACGATGTATATCACCAGCGCAACGACAACAAGGGACCGATCAGCACGGCAGGTCCCGTCAATGAGTTCAACTCTGCTGCCAAACGCTATGGTGGCGGCTATTCGCGCCTTCTGGATACCTACGCCTACACCAGCTTCAACATGGGCGAGGCCCGCGCCACGGTACGCCTGGGCAAGCAGGTGGTGAACTGGGGCGAGTCCATGTACTTTGCCAATATCGCTGCGGCCCAGGGACCCAGCGATGCAGCAAAGGCAGCTTCGCCTGGCGCTGAGGTCAAGGAAATCCTTCTGCCGGAAGATCAGATCTCGGCTTCGCTGGAAGTCAGTCCCAAACTCTCGCTGCTGGGCCACTACCAGTTCGGCTTCCATGAAACGCTGCTGCCGGCTCCCGGCATGTACACCAGCACCAGCAATGCCCTGGGTCCCGGCGCCTCCTGTCTTGGCGTCTACAACGGTGCGACCTGTCGCGGCCTGCGACGCGGTACCGACATCCGGCCCAGCAGCTCGGGTCAGTGGGGTATCGGCGGTCGCTACCGCGTCACCGACGAGACGGAAGTCGGTCTGTACTACCTGAACTACAACGACCGCACTCCATCGCTGGTCGTGAACATGAATGGTGCGATACCTACCGGCTATCAGGTTCGCTATTTCGACGACATCAAGATGCTGGGAACGACGGTCAGCACGACCTTCGGCAAGTTCTCTGCATTTGGTGAAGCGAGCTATCGAAAAGGTACGCCGGTGCTCAACGGCAATGGTGTGGCGGTGCGTGGCGATGTGGTGCAGGGCAACGTCGGCGGTATCTTCAATATCGGCCGCACCGGTATCGCGGACGACATGTCCCTGGCTGCCGAAATTTCCGGCTCTCGCGTGATCAGTGTGGCCGATGGCAGCTCTACCGATAACCTGAGCTTCAAGACCCGTAATTCCCTGGTGGCCGGTGCGACCCTGACGCTGGGCTACCCCGGCATCTTCGAAGGCTGGGATCTGAGCATCCCCATCAGCTACCAGTCGCAACTGCGCGGCCGTTCTCTGGTCGGCACCTTCGGCGGCGGCCAGAGCGACAGCCGGTTGAGCATTGGCGCGACGTTTGTGCGCAAGAGCAATTTCTCGATCAACGTGGCCTACATCAACTACCTGGGCAATCCTTCTGCCGATTCCCTGCGTGCACGCCCGCTGGCCGACCGCGACCAGCTGTCTGTTACCGCCAAGTACTCGTTCTGAACCACACCAACGAGCCAACACCACAAAAGCCCGGCTCTCCGGGCTTTTGTGTTTGAAAGAGGTCTGAGTACATGCAAATAACGACCGGAAAATGGATCACCCCTTTGAGGGCCATGGCGCTGGGATTGATGAGCAGTGCCGCATCGGGGCAGTATCTGCTGGACGCCTTGCCTCCTTTGCCCAAGGTGGCTCCCTTGATGGCCCCCACGGAGCTGCATGGTGATACACAGGGCGATATCCGCTTCAAGTCCAGCAGTCCGTACGACCTCGATGTGCTGCTCAGTCAGCCTGCCAAGGCAGAGGCAACCATGGGTATGGGAAAGCTGTTCCTGCCCAAGGGGGCCAGCGAAAAGAAGCAGGTGCCGGCCATGGTTGTCCTGCCAGGTGGCGCTGGGGCCATTCCCGGGCGCGAGAGCGAAACGGCCCAGATGCTGGCCGACAACGGCATAGCTGCGCTGTTGGTCGATAACTTCAAGCCGCGTGGCATCAGCGAAGACATGCCTTATGCGCTCAAGATCATGGGTACCTCCGAGTTCGATGCCGTGGCCGATGCCTATGCCGCCCTCAAGGCCTTGAACAAGCACCCGGCCATCGATGGCTGGCGTATCGGGGTGATGGGATTTTCCAAAGGCGGAATTGCGGCACGCATGAGCCTGGATGCGCGCATTCGCGACAAGCTGGCGCCTTTCATTCAGCCCTTTGCCTTGCATGTGGACTTTTACGGGCCTTGCTATGCGCTGCTGCAGTCACGCAAAACCACGGGTTCGCCTCTGCTCAGCTTCAGAGCGGGGGAGGATGCATCGAATGATCTGGTGGCCTGTGCGCAGCAGGAAAAAATCCTGCGTGAGGCGGGCTCCGAAGTCAGTACCGTGGTTTATGCCAGAGCAGGCCATGATTGGGAAAGCGACAAGCCACGAGAGATGACGAATCGCCCCTACCTGTCCGGCTGCACGATAGAGTTCAATGACAAGGACTTCCCCGTCCTCAACGGCCAGCCGCTGATTCCCGCCGGGGCTCAGTCGGATCGCCAGACCCGCTACAGAATTCGGGTGCAAAGCGGCAAGGCTCTGGGGGACTGCGTCAAGGTGGGCTATATCGCCGGACGTGATGAAACCGCACGCAGTCTGGCCGGCAAGCAGTTGCTGCAGTTTCTCAAGGTGAAGTTCGAGCAGTAGACAGGACTCGGCGGAAAAGCAGAAGGCCAGCAAATGCTGGCCTTTTTCACCTGTCAAATTTGCCCAAAGTTCGTTTTTTGATGGAACGTAGGCTTTTGTCAATTGAATCGTCCGGAAACAGAGAAGCCGCGCGGCGTGGCCGCGCGGCTTGATTGATGGAGTGTGGCTGCTCAGGTGCCGGGCTGCAGCACGGAGCGCTCACCGATCTCAAGCAACATGGTCATGCTGCGCTTCTGGATGCGCCAGCCTTCGGGCAGCCTTACCCATTCGTCTTCATAGAAACCGATGGCGTCGTAGCGCAGATGACTGCGCTCGCCCAGTCCCTGATGCGCGGCTCGCACCTGAATCCTGCTGCGCGGGCGCTGCGGGTCGGCTGCATCGACTTCCAGATTGCCCAGCAGATGCTGGGTGGGGCCGCAGCCGTCAAGGTGGGTGCTGATCATGCGGCGGATCTTGGCAACCCCTTCGCAGATGTAGCTGCCACCGTAGACCGTGGTGCAGTCAGGTGTGAACACCTGCCGCAGCAAGTCCCAGTTGCGGGTGTCGCAGGCCGTGGCGTAGCGGGTCAGGGTCTGGGCCAGAGCATGTTCAAGAAGAACCTGCTCCAGCGTGCTTGCGGCGGTCTGCATCACACTTTGCCGTTCACGGATGACTGGGGCTCGGGTTTGAGCATGCCGCCCGCGTGGCTGATGCCGCCTGCGCTGCCTGTCGCATGGGCGTGTCTGGGCTGCCGGTGCAGGCGCTTGACGCGTGCCCTGGCTTCCGCCGCGCCCACATTCAGCCAATAGGCCATGGCAGGCAGCAGGAAGATCGCGCCCAGCATGTTCACCAGGAACATGAAGGCCAGCAAGATGCCCATGTCGGCCTGGAACTTCAGTGCCGAGAACGCCCAGGTGCCCACGCCTATGGACATGGTCAGCGCCGTGAAGATGGCGGCGTTGCCGCGCTGGCGCATGGCTTCATAGAAGGCCTCGCGCAGCGTGATGTCTCGCTCGCGCAGCTCATGCTGCATGCTCTCGAACAGATAGATGCCGTAGTCCACGCCCACACCCACGCCCAGCGCCACCACGGGCAGAGTGGGGACCTTGAGACCTATGCCCAGCATGGCCATCAAGGCATTGCAGAGTATGGAGACGATGGCCAGGGGCACGACGATGCACAGCACGGCGCGCCAGCTGCGGAAAGTCAGCCAGCACAGCAGCGTGATGGCGCCGAAGATGGAGCCCAGCATCTGCACTTCGGCATGTTCCACGGCCTCGTTGGTTGCGACCGCCACGCCGGCGTTGCCGCCAGCCAGCAGGAACTTGACGTTGGGCGTCTTGTCTGCGGCGATGAAATCACGCACTTCATTGACGACATGGGTCAGCGTGGCGCCTTCGTGGTCCTTGAGGAAGAGCTGCAGATTGATGACCTTGCAGCCCTCTGTGTTCAGGCCCAGATCGGGAGATAGTGCCTTGGCGCCCGAACGCAACGCGGCTTCGGTGCGCTGCAGAGCTGCCCAACGGGGGTTGCCCTCGTTGTTGCTGGAGGCCGCGATCTTGGCCAGACCGGAGACGGTGGAGACAGATTGCACGCCGTCAACCCGGCGCATGCGCGATTCAAAGCGCTCCACGGCGTTCATCACCTGCCAGTTAAGGCAGCCTTCGTCGAGCTTGGAGGTTTCGACGAAGACGGACAGCACGTCCATGCCTATGGAATAGCTGCCGATGATGGTGTCGTTATCACGGTTGTAGCGCGACTCGGCGCGCAACTCGGGAGCGCCCGTGCCCACATCACCTGTCAGCAGATTGCGCGATTCGTAGGTGCCGGCGGCCAGCAGCAGCAGCGATACCACCAGAGTCAGCATGGCGGGCTTGCCTTCGGCCAGTGCCGACAGCTTCCACCAGATGGGGTTACGGCCATTGGCTGAGGAGGAGGGGGCTTGCATGGCCTTTTTTTCCAGGCGCAGATTGGCCAGCACCGCGGGCAGGAACACCTTGTTGGTGATGATCATCAGCAGCACGCCCATGCAGGCGGTCACGCCCAACTCGTGCACGATGGGGATGTCGATCAGCATGATGACCATGAAGCCCAGAGCATTGGTCAGCAGCGCCAGAGCTCCGGGAATGGCCAGCTTGCGAATCGCGTTCTCGGCAGCCAGCCTGGAGCTTAGGCCGGCGCGCACATCATGCTTCCAGGCTCCCGTCATCTGCACCGCATGGGATACACCGATGGAGAAGATCAGAAAGGGAACCAGGATCGACATGGGGTCGATGCCGTAGCCGATCAGCGGCAAAATGCCCAGCAGCCAGATCACGGGCAGCAGTGCCACGGCCAAGCCGACCACCGTGATGTTGGTTGACTTGGTGTAGAGGCGCAGCATGATGGCCGTGATGACAAAGGCGATGGCAAAAAAGGTCATCACCGTGGTCAGGCCGTCCATCACATCGCCCAGCACCTTGGAAAAACCAATGATGTGGATGGAGATGTCCTTGCCTTCGAACTTGCTGCGGATCTCTTCCAGGCGCTGCGCAACCTTGTGATAGTCGAGTTTTTCTCCGGTCTTTGGGTCGACCTCGAGCAGGTCGGCGCGCACCATGGCGGACTTCAGATCGTTGCTGACCAGCGAGCCGATCTGACCGGACTTGGCCACGTTGGAGCGTACCTGGGCCAGGCCTTGTTCGTTGGCCTCGAAGCGCGAAGGAATCAGCACCTCGCCCACGTAGCCGTCCTCGGTGATCTCGATGTATTTCACGTTCGGTGTGAACAGCGAATACACCTGGCCGCGGTTGACGCCGGGCGTGAAGAAGACCTCGTCCGTCACGCCACGCAGGGCTTCGAGAAATTCCTTGTTATAGATATCGCCTTGCCGGCCCTTCCATTCCACGCTCACCAGAATGCGGTTGGCTCCGGAGAAGGTGGCTGAATGCTTGAGAAATGCCGTCATGTACTCATGACGCATGGGGATCAACTTGTTGAAGCCCGGATCCAGGTGCGTGCGCATGGCCGAGACAGCCAGCAGTGCCGTGGCAATCAGCGTCAGCACGACTATGGACTTGCTCCACGAGATCAGCCAGCGTGCCGTGGATGCAATAAACCGGTCCAGCCGGCTGGTGGGTTCGCTCAGAGTCATTGAGTCGCTCCTGGGGCAGCCTGAGCGTTTGCCTTGGCTTGTTGTGGTGGGGGAAAGGGTTGCAGGCCTGCGTCGCTGGACATCCATCCGCTGTCGGGGCCGGTAAGCACAATGTCGGTCAGGGTGGCGCGGCCCTTGGCGCGTTGCAGGCTGAAGCTCTTGCCGCCGTCCTTGCTCAGGCCGAGCATGCTGCCCTGTCCTACCAGGATGATGGCTCCGTCCTTTTCCTGGGCATGGCCAAAGAAGGAGACCGGAGCCTGAATCGTCGACTTGACCCATTGCGCGCCCGGCGCGGCCTGCACAAAGGCGTTGCCGCGCATGCCATAGATCAGCCAGCCGCCGTCGCGTGTAGCCATGGCGTTGTAGAAAGATCCGTTGTAGAACCCGGGCTCGATCTGCCAGCTTGCGCCGGAGTCCTCGGACTTGATGACCAGGCCGCGCTCGCCCACTATCAGCCAGTGCTTGCCATCTTCGGAGCTGGCAATGCGGTTCATGTGCTTGTCCTCCACCTCTGAGGGCAGGGGCAACTGCTCCCAGGTCTGACCGTTATCCCTGGAGGTGATGGCACGGCCGAAGGCGCCGACACTGATCCAGTCGCCCGAAGGAAGGCGCGCGATCGACATCAGAGGCTCTCCGTTTTCCTCGGAGAAAGCGACCTCCTCCCAGGTGCTGCCTCCGTCCTTGGTACGCAGAATCCAGCCTTCGTGCCCCACGGCAAAGCCGGTCTTTCTGTCGGGCGCAAAAGCCATGCTGACGATGAGCGCCTGACGCTGCTCCTTGATCTGTGCCTGCTGCCAGTGAGCACCCTTGTCGTCCGAGTACAGGATTTCACCGAGTGCGCCGGCTGTCAGCAGACGATCGCCCGCCTGCGTGATGGTGTTGAAGTGACTGCGCTCGATGCCAATGGTGGTAGGGGCCAGGGGGGGCGGTGTGCGGGGTGCAAAGGCGAGCGCTGAGGCAAAGGCCACCAATGCTGCTGCGCCTATACCGACGGCTGTTTTCACGTTGTCTCCTTATTGATTCGTACACGCTGTGCATGTATTGCAAACACGGGTGCAGGTTCTTGATTTGGAGCTTCTGCAACATCGTCCGAATGGACGTTTGCCTGGAGAATTAGGGGTATGTACGGGGCCGGCTTTTTAGTCTCTACAGACGATGGATTCGGTCTGCTTCATTTACACAATGAATGCACACTTTCTTGGTAAGGGAGACATATGGGTTTGCAAGGAAAAGCGGCGCTGGTTGGCGTCGCGCAGTACAAGCCGGAGAAGTACGCAACGGCGCCGCGCATGTTCCATCTGGAACAGGTGGCCGACCTGACGCTGCAGGCTCTGGAGGACGCCGGCATGGAGCTGTCCGAGGTGGACGGTCTGATCACCAGCGCTCCGCACTTTCATGAAGCCAGCTGTTTTGTGCCCGCCATGGCCGGCGAATACCTGGGTGTGCGCCTGAACTTTGCCGAAGTCGTGGACCTGGGGGGAGCCAGTTCCGTGGCCATGGTCTGGCGCGCGGCGGCGGCGATCGAGCTGGGGCTGTGCAACACCGTGGTCTGCGTGCTGCCGTCGCGCATGGCACCGATCTCCGAACATGACGACCACATCAAGGAAGTCATGAAGGCCAGCCGCTTCGGCGGCCACAGCACTCGCTTTGGAGCGCCCGAGGCCGAGATGGACCTGCCCTATGGCCATATGGCGCAGAACACCGGCTATGCCATGATTGCCCAGCGCTATGGCGCGGTCCATGGCTACGACGCGGCCGCTCTGGCACGCATCAGCGTGGACCAGCGCTTCAATGCCTGCCACAACCCCGACGCCATGTTCTACGGTCAGCCCATCACGGTGGATGACGTGCTGAATTCGCGCATGGTGGCCGACCCTTTGCATGTGCTGGAAATCGTGCTGCCGGCTGCGGGCGGCGGCGCCATGATCGTCACGCGCGCCGATCGCGCCAAAACCACCAGACACCGCCCCGTCAGCATCGTCGGCTGCGGCGAGCATGTGAGCAGCAAGTCGCCCACCTATATGGCCGACATGCTGCAGACCCCCATCGGCCCGGCTTCTGCCAAGGCTTTCGAAATGGCGGGCATGCGTCCCTCAGACATGCATATGGCGCAGATCTATGACTGCTACACGATCACCGTGATGCTGACGCTGGAAGACGCGGGTTTTTGCGAGAAGGGCAAAGGCATGGACTTTCTGCGCAACAACGACTTCACCTTCAAGGGCAACTTCCCCATGAATACCCATGGCGGCCAGCTGAGCTTCGGTCAGTCCGGCACGGCGGGCGGCATGTCCCAGGTGATTGAAGCGGTGCACCAGATTCAGGGGCGTGCCGGCGACAGGCAGCTGGGTCGCAACGATCTGGCCTATGTGTCCGGCACCGGTGGCGTGATGAGCGAGCAGGGCGCCTTGATCCTGCGGGGAGCATAAGAACATGGCTTGGAACAAACCTCTGCCCCATCCCACGGAAATTTCTGCGCCGTACTGGGAAGGTCTCAAGGCCCACGAAGTGCGCATTCAGCAATGTGATCGTGGACATTCGCTGTTTTTTCCGCGGACCCATTGCCCCACTTGCGGATCGCGCTCCTTGAAGTGGAGCAAAGTGTCGGGCGAAGGCACGCTTTACAGCTTCACCATCGCGCGCATTCCCACCATGCCCGAATTCACGGACGAGATGCCCCAGGCCCTGGCCGTGGTCGAACTCCGTGAAGGCGTGCGCATCAACACCACCATGGTCGGCGTGGATCCCGAGGCGCTCAAGGTGGGCATGGAGGTGCGTCCCGTGTTTGACGAGCGCCCCGGCGAGGTCACCCTGCTGCGTTTTACCGCCCACGCGGGCAGCCACCCGACCGTCATCAAGGCCGACGCCGAGGCCGCAGTTGCGGTTGCCGTGGTGGAGGAGGCTGCCGCAGCCAAGCGCAGGATTTCCGTCAAGGACATCGAGGCCATGAAGTCGCTGGTGTCCGAGGAGTACAGCCCCTGGTCCAACGAGTTCACTGTAAGCCAGGAAGTCATCAACGAGTTTGCCAGGCTCTCCGGCGACGACTACTGGATTCACACCGACCCCGTGCAGGCGCGCGAGAAAAGCCCGTTCGGCACCACCATCGCCCACGGCGCTCTGGTGCAGGTGCTGGCCAGTCAGCTCAGGATTCCGCTGGACTACGAGGTGGTGGACTTCAACAACATGGTCAACTATGGTTCGGACCGCCTGCGCTTCCCGACCCCCGTGCCCTCCGGCTGCAAGATCCGTGCGCGGGCTCGCATCAAGGCTGTGGAGCAGGTCAAGAGCGGCGTGCAGGCCACGATGGAGCTCAACATCCATGTGGTCGGCCAGGATCGTCCTGCAGTCATCAACGATCTGGTGATTCTCTACATGTAATCGCCGTTGACCGCCCGGTGAAGGCGGGTGTTTCAGTTTCTTCAAGGGTTGGGGCTTTGCGCAAGCAAAGCCCTTTTTTTGCGACCGTTCACAGATGGGATCCTGGCTCTGTTGGAATGCGAGAAATATCAGTCAAATTGGCTTTATACCTATGTCTGAAAATCGCTGGCAGCTATCAAATTATTGAAACTCTGCCTGGCAGGAGTCAAAGCCATGCGGCGGCGCCATCGGGTCGGCGATCTGGGGTTGCCACCTAAGTAAATACCTGCTCATCAAAATGGACGATGTTGCGTTTTCCGTGCTGGCCATACTGCAAACCAGAAAGGCCATAGAGCCTGTAAAGGAGACAAGCATGAAAACCTCTTTTCGCTGGATGAATGCGCTTCGCGCAGTGTCGCTGGCCGCTGCCGCACTGGCGCTGTACCTGCCTGCCATGAATCTGCCGCAGGGTACCGCTGTGGCAGGGCAGGCGGAGTCTGAGGTCAAGCTGCCCGCTGGCATCGTGCTGGCCAGTGCCCAGACCTCCTGGAACGCAGTTTTTGCATCGGGCTATTGAACCCTGGGCTGAAAGCTCTGCCGGTCGGGCCCTCTCGTTTTCCCTTGATCGGTCCTGAAATCGGCGGCCTGATGGCAGCGAGTTGCCGTTGCATCGGCATCGCCTCCAGTCCGCCTCGGAGGGGCGGATACGGCCTTGTTAAGCCATGGACTCTTGCCGCTTTCAAAGCATCTACATGACTTTGATCTCCAGATAATTTCTGTACTGTAAAGTACATGTAAATGAGACTGATTCTTGATTATGATGCGCACGCTTTTGCACAGCACACAGGTTGTAGCCAATTGATGCCGTAGTCCCTGCTGCGGACGATACCCGCCAAGCCGAATTAAAACTCCGTATAACGAGGCATTCATGGCATTGAGGTATTCGCCGCTGGCAGCGGCATTGGGGCTGGCTTTTTCCGGTGCAGCGTGGGCGCAGCAAGCTTCAGAGGTGGTGCTGGACGAAGTACAGGTCCGCAGCGATCGCCAGCCCGATTCAGGCTACAACCCACCCACGGCAACGAGCGCCACCAAGATCGAGGCACTGTTGCGTGATATTCCTCAGACCGTGAATGTGGTGCCTCAGAGCCTGCTGCGCGATCAGGTCGCTCAATCCATGCAGGATGCTCTCAAGGCCGTGCCCGGCGTGGGATTTTCTCATGGTGACGGTCAGCGCGACCAGGTCACCATTCGCGGCTTCTCGGCGATTGCCGACCAGTTCGTGGACGGCTTGCGCGATGATGCGCTGTATTTCCGCGATCTGTCCAATATCGAGCAGATCGAAGTGCTCAAGGGCCCGGCATCGGTGTTGTACGGACGTGGCTCGTCGGGTGGCTTGATCAACCGCATCACCAAGAAGCCCGGCGTCAATCTCAGTGAAGTGGGCTTGACTCTGGGACGCTGGAACCAGCGCCGTGGCGAGTTCGACCTGGCGCGTGCGCCGCAGGGCAGTGCGGTCTCCTATCGCCTGACCGGAGCCATAGAGCGCGCCGACAGCTACCGAGACCAGCAGTTTCTCGATCGCAAGGCGCTTGCGGCATCGGTGCTGATCAAGCCCAGCTCGGACACCAGCGTGCTGCTGCAGGCCGACTATCTGAAGGACAGCCGCCTCACGGACTTCGGTATCCCCGCGTACCAGGGCCGGCCTGTCAATGTGTCGCCCGGCACCTATTACGGCGCGGCCAATGCCAGGGACGTGGATGTCAGCCGTGCCGAAGTGGCATCGCTGGGGGCCACGCTGAATCACCGTATCAGCGACAGCCTGTCCTTGCGCAATGCCTTGCGCTACTACGATTATTCGCTGGATAGAAACAACACTCTCGTGGGCTCGGTCAACGAGAAGGCGATGACGGCATCGCTGACACGCGGCAATGTGCAGCGTGACGAGAGCGGATTTTCAACCAGACCGAGCTGACCCAGAAGCTCGAATTCGCAGGGGTGAAGCACCAATTGCTGTACGGCTTTGAATTCGGCCGACAGAGCAAGGATCTGCTGTCATACAGCCGAGCCAATGTGGCAACGGTCTCTCTGTTCAATCCGGTGCTGCCGACTTTGCCGCTGCGTATCGACGGCAAGCCTGCGGCGGACAATCACAGCGTCTTCAAGGTGGCCAGCGCCTACCTGCAGGATCTGGTCACCATCAGTCCTCAGTGGAAGGCACTGGCTGGTGTGCGTTACGACCGCTTCCAGCAGGAAACGCATGAGCGCCAGCCAGGCAAGCCGGATCTGGGCCGCACGGACACTGCCTGGAGTCCGCGTGTTGGGCTGGTTTATCAGCCCTCGTCGGCGTGGTCCTACTATGCATCGTGGAGCAAGTCCTTCCAGCCCTCTGGCGAAACCTTTGCGTTGGCAGCCAACAATGCACAGTTGGCACCAGAGAAAACGACCAGCCAGGAAGTCGGAGTCAAATGGGATCTGCCGGACGGCAAGGCTTCGATCACGGCCTCGCTATTCAAGCTCGAGCGCACCAATATCAAGAGCGTCGATCCCACAAGCAACACCGTGGTGCCTCTGGGCGTGCAGCGCACCAACGGGCTGGAGCTGACGTTTGCCGGAGAGATTGCACCGAGCTGGCAGGTCTGGGCCGGCTATGCATTCCTTGATGGCGAGATGACCACATCGCCTGCCGTCGATTCCGGCCAGCCGGTCCAGGGCAAACGCCCCACGCTGACGCCCAGGCAAAGCGCCAACTTATGGGTGACCAAGGCACTGGGCCACGGCTTCGGTCTGGGCGGGGGGCTGAACTATGTCGGCGCCCGGTTCGCCAATCCCGGCAATACCGTGACCTTGCCAGGCTACACCACGGTGGATGCCATGGCCTACTACCGCATGGGCCCCTGGGATGTGCAGCTCAAGCTCAACAATCTGCTGAATCGTCGCTACATTGTGGCCGGTCATGGCAGCTCGCCCAACCTCAACCTGCCGGGCGCACCGCGCTCGGCCCAGGTGGTGGCGCGCTATCGCTTCTAGAAATAGGTGCCATGTGGCCAGGCCGATTGGCCTGGACCAGAGCCGCTGCCAGGGGCCTCGGTGTGAATGGATAGAGGTTTGACGCTCACGACGATGCCGCAAAAAAAGGGTTCAACGGCCGCCCCAAGCAGCCGCTGAACCCGATACAAAGTGGCAAAGAGAATGTGAAGTCAGGCGATCAGGCAGCTACGGCCACCTTCTGTGCCAGCTTTTGGCGCTCGCGCACCATGGTCAGGGCCGTGTCTTCGATCATGTCTTCCTGGCCACCCACCATGCCGCGGCGGCCCAGCTCCAGCAGCAGCTCGCGCGCGGGGATGCCGTACTTGGCTTCGGCACGCTTGGCAAACAGCAGGAAGCTGCCATAGACGCCTGCGTAGCCCAGGGTCAGTGCGTCGCGGTCGATGCGGATGGGAAAGTCCATCAACGGCACGACCAGGTCTTCGGCCACGTCCTGGATCTTGAACACGTCCACGCCGGTTTCAATCCCCATGCGCGCGCACACGGCTACCAGCACTTCCATAGGCGTGTTGCCCGCACCGGCGCCCAGGCCGGCAGCCGCAGCGTCGATGCGGTTGGCACCGACTTCCACTGCAGCCAGAGAGTTGGCGATGCCCATGGCCAGGTTGTGGTGGCCATGGAAACCCAGTTCGGTCTCGGGCTTCAGAGCCTGGCGCACGGCGGACAGACGCTCTTTCACGTCGTCCGGCAGCATATAGCCGGCCGAGTCCGTGATGTAGATACAGTTGGCGCCGTAGCTTTCCATCAGCTTGGCCTGCTTGACCAGGCCTCCGGCACTGTTCATATGCGCCATCATCAAAAAGCCCACGGTATCCATGCCCATCTTGCGGGCCATGGCGATGTGCTGCTCGGAGACATCGGCCTCGGTGCAATGCGTGGCCACGCGGATGGTGGAGACGCCCAGCTCGTGGGCCATCTTCAGGTGATCGACAGTGCCGATGCCGGGCAGCAAGAGAGCCGAGACCTTGGCCTGCTTCATCAGCGGAATGACGGTGGACAGGTACTCCTCGTCCGTATGTGCAGGAAAGCCGTAGTTGACCGAGCTGCCGCCCAGGCCGTCGCCATGGGTCACTTCAATCAGGGGCACGCCGGCGGCATCCAGTCCCGTGGCCACGGACTTCATCTGTTCCAGGGTCATCTGGTGGCGCTTGGGGTGCATGCCGTCACGCAGCGTCATGTCGTGAACGGTGATCTTCTTACCTTTGAGGGACATGTTCTTCTCCTGGATCAGACAGCAACAGCGGCTTCGGCCAACTCGAAACGGCCGGCGAGGATTTCTTCGGCAAACATCTCGGCCGTGCGCGCCGCAGCGGCGGTCATGATGTCCAGATTGCCCGCGTACTTGGGCAGGTAGTCGCCCAGGCCTTCGACTTCCATATAGATGGAGACGCGGTTGCCGTCGATCACGGGACCGTTGACCAGCTTGTAGCCGGGCACGTATTTCTGCACTTCCTTGATCATGGCGTGCACCGAGGCTTCGATCTCGGCA
The DNA here is from genome assembly GCF_004522605.1 of Comamonas sp. A23. Taxonomy (NCBI): domain Bacteria; kingdom Pseudomonadati; phylum Pseudomonadota; class Betaproteobacteria; order Burkholderiales; family Comamonadaceae; genus Comamonas; species Comamonas sp. A23. Next base: position 63,531 of record NZ_RSDT01000009.1, on the reverse strand, counting down.
GGCTTGGGCGTATCCACCGTCAGGCAGTGGATGGTGTCGCGCATGATCAGCGGCGGCTCGGCGGGGTTGATGACGATGATGGCCTTGCCCTTTTGCGCGCCGCCAATCTTTTCCACGGCACCCGATGTGGTGCGCGTGAACTCGTCAATGTTCTTGCGCGTGCCGGGGCCGACCGAGCGGCTCGATACCGTGGCCACGATTTCGCCATAGCTCACGGCCTGCACGCGCGAAACCGCCGCCACCATGGGGATGGTGGCCTGGCCGCCGCAGGTGACCATGTTCACGTTCATGGCCTTTTCTGCAACCTTCTCGGCCAGATTCACGCTGGGAACGCAATAGGGACCGATGGCAGCGGGCGTCAGGTCGATCATCAGCACGCCCAGCTCGTTGAGCTTGCGGCTGTTTTCGGCGTGGACATAGGCGCTGGTAGCGTCAAAGGCGATCTGGATGCCGTCTTCCTTGACGAAGGGCAGCAGGCCGTCCACACCGTCGGCAGTGGTCTTGATGCCCATCTCGCGGGCACGCTTGAGACCATCGGACTCAGGGTCGATGCCGACCATCCACACAGGCTCCAGTATGGGGGAACGCTGCAGTTTCATGAGCAGATCGGTACCGATATTGCCGGGGCCGATCAGTGCGCACTTGATCTTTTTTTGCGTCATGGTTTCTTACTCGGTGAATTGAATGGAACAAGTACCCATGCCTTCGATGACCATGTCGAAACGGTCGCCGGCGGCGGCGGGCACCAGGGGGGCGAGAGAGCCAGAGAGAATCACTTCACCGGCTTTGAAAGGAATGCCAAAAGCGCCCAATGTGTTGGCCAGCCAGGCTACGGCTTCAGCAGGGTGGCCCTGCACGGCACTGCCCAGGCCAGAGCCTGCTGGCTGGCCGTTCCGTCGCATCTCCATGGCGGCAGCGGCCAGATCCAGCGAAGCCGGATCTGTATGCTGCTTGCCGATCACGAAGACGCCGCAGGAAGCGTTGTCGGCCACGGTGTCCTGGATCTTGATCTTCCAGTCCTTGATGCGCGAATCGACGATCTCGAAGCAGGGGGCGACCCACTCGGTGGCGGCCAGCACGTCTTCCTTGGTCACCCCCGGGCCTTGCAGATCCTTCTTGAGCATGAAGGCGATCTCGCCCTCGGCGCGGGGCTGGATCAGGCCGGATGCCTTGAGCGAGACGGCTGCGCCGTCTTCAAACTGCATGCTGTCTGTGAGAAAGCCGAAGTCGGGCTGGTGCACATTCAGCATGTCCTGCACGGGCTTGGAGGTCACGCCTATCTTCTTGCCGATCACACGTTCGCCCGATGCTTCGCGCAGGCGCAGCATGTGCAGGGAGATGTGATAGGCGTCTTCCACCGTCATTTCGGGGTGGCTGTCGGTCAGCGGTGCCAGTGTCCTGGCGGTGCGCAGCGCGTCATACAGGCGCCGACCCTGGGTTTCGGTGAATGACAGATCAAGTTCGGTGGTGCTCATGGATTCAACCGTTTTTCATGAAGTCTATGCAGGTGCGGTTGAACATCTCGCGATGCTCGACCTGCACCCAGTGGCCGCACTGGTTGACCAGCACCACGCGACAGTTCTTGATGCCCTTGGCCAGCTTGTCGGCACCGCCCACGGGGTTGAAGGCGTCCTGCATGCCCCAGAACCCCAGCACATTGCACCTGAGTTCAGGCAGCTGCTCGGTCATATTGGGGATGTACAGGCGCTGGCGCGAGGCCTCGGTCTGGGTCAACGCAATCGGGGCGCGTTCATTGATGATTTCGTCCGTCAGCAGCGACTGGTCCACCACCTGCATGCTCATGACGGCGCGCATGGCTTCGGGGCCGGTCTTGCCCGACTTGTAGACATTGAACATATTGGCAATGCCGGGCATGGCCATATAGGCTTCAAACTCTTCCACGCCACCGGGTGCCATGAGGATCAGGCTCTTGACGTCCTCGGGGTACTTGAGCGCATAGCCCAGCGCCACCGCACCGCCCAGCGAGTTGCCCAGCAGGGTGATGTTTTTCAGGCCCAACTGCTCCACCAGTCCCTTGACGCCGGCGATGAAGAAATCCATGTCGTACTGCCTGGGCTCCTCGGTCTTGGACGAGAGGCCGTAACCGAGCAGGTCGGGAACGATGGAGCGAAAGCCGGCCGCAGCAAACTCGGGGTAGTTGCCCTTGAAGTTGCTGTAGCCGCTGGCACCAGTGCCGGCGCCGTGCAAAAAGATCACGGGATCGCCAGAGCCTTGCTCATGGTAGTGAACGCGCTGAGGTTGACCGGCCACATTGCCGATGTCCACATACTTGCCTTCTGGGATGGAAAATTGGCTCATCTCTGTTCTTTATGCTTGGAGTGGATAGACGAAGGCTGTCTCCTGCCTTCGGGTGAGGAATCTTGGATGACGAGGCTTATCAAGCCCTGGCTTGCCAAAGCTTGGGCAGGCCGGGATCGGTGGCGGCAATCGCCTTTTTGAGCAGATTGCGCAGCGTGGCTGCTTCCATCTCGCCAAGGCTTGCTATCAAATCGGTTTCCACGGCTTTGGCTGCGGCCAGCACACGCAAGATGGCTTCGTTGCCCAGGGGCGTGAGCTGCAGCGACTCGGCGCGCTCGCGGCTTTCTTCCACCCAGCCCTTGCTGATCAGCGACTGCAGGGCCACGGCTCCGATGTCGGTGCCGGTGTAGGCCATGTGAGACGCAATTTCGGCAGGCGACTGAGGCTGTTGGATGCTCAGCAGCGAGAGCACGTAAAAATCGGCATCGGTCATGCCGTAAGCCGCCATGGGCTTGCGCAAGCCGCTCAGGAATTGAAAGTGCGCGCGGCCCATCAAATATCCGATCAGGTTTTCCGAGTAGGCGGTATTGGTGTCTGCGGCCGGTTCGCTGGCCACGGCGTTGGCCTTGCGTGAAGCCAGGGCGTAACCGCCGGTCACGTAGAGCAGGGGAGGGTGTGGGTTGGCGTCGTAGTCGGTCACCTCGCCCACAAAGATGATGTGGTCGCCGCCGTCGTACTGAAATGCCGTCTTGCACCTGAAGCGCGCGCTGCAGTCCTGCAGCAGCGGGGCATGGGCCGCCTCGGAGTCCAGCGGCAGGCCGGAGAACTTGTCTTCGCCAGCACGGGCAAAGCGGTTCGACAGGGCCTCTTGCTCGTTGGAGAGGATGTGCACATTCCAGGTGTCGGCGTTCTGGAACACAGGCAGGCTGCGGGCGTTCTTGGCCAGGCTCCACAAAACCATGGGGGGCTCCAGCGAAACCGAGTTGAAGCTGTTGGCCGTGATTCCTACAGGCTCGCCATTCTCTGCACGGGTGGTGACGATGGTGACCCCGGTGCCAAACATGCCCAGGGCGCGGCGAAAGTCTTTGGGGTCGAAGGTTGCTGCAGTGCTTTGCATGGGGTGAATGTCTCCTTGGTGCAAGAGTGCTGCGAACAGGGCTTTTATGAATCCTTCACATGGACTAGCAGCGCAAAACAGGGCTTGGTGTTTGTCCTAGGCTCCGTGTTTTTGCTGTGCGGGATCAGGCTTTGGAGAAGTCCGCAAACGCCTGCTTCATCGTTAGTCTGATCGGACGATGAACGGAAAATTGCATGGTGAGAGCATTTCTGTCATAGGCGAAAAGGCCTTGCCCACCACACCACAAGCCGTCCGGTGGAGCGGCAACTGGAGACCTGAATGAACACAATGACAGATAACTACCTCACCCCTGATGCGCTGGCCGTGATCGAGCGTGCCAAGGCCCTGGCGCCCAAGCTGGCGGCGCGCGCGCAGCAGGCGGATCGCGAAGGAAAGATCAGCGACGAAACCGTTCAGGAGATGGCTGAGGCGGGTCTGTTCCGTGTGCTGCAGCCCAAGCGCTGGGGTGGCTATGAAATGGATCCCCGTGTGTTCTACAGCGTGCAGATGGAGCTGGCCAAGGGCTGCATGTCCACGGCCTGGATTTACGGGGTGGTCGGCGTTCACCCCTGGCAGCTGGCGCTCTTCCCCGACCAGGCCCAGCAGGATGTGTGGGGCAAGGATAACGGCGTGCGCATCGCCTCGACCTATATGCCTACTGGCAAGGCCGAGCCCGTGGAAGGCGGATTCAGGTTCAACGGTCGCTGGAGCTTTTCCACCGGCTCCAAGCATTGCGACTGGCTGTTTCTCGGCGGTCTGCTGCCCAAGCGTGATGGCACGCCTGGCCTGGAGCATGTGACTTTTCTGGTGCCCAAGGCGGACTACCGCATTGAGGACAACTGGGATGTGCTGGGCCTGCGCGGCACAGGCAGTCATGACATCGTGGTGGAAAACGCGTTTGTCCCGGCACATCGCATCCAGTACACCAACGACCACAGCGATGTGGGCTGCCCCGGCCGCACCGAAAACACCAGCTGGCTGTTCCGCATCCCCTTTACCCATGTGTTCCAGCGTGCGGTGTCCACCGCCTGCCTGGGCGCGCTGGAAAGCGCCATCGCGTCGTTCACCGAACGCGCGACGGCGCACGTTGGAAAGCATGGCAACAGGATGGCCGAGGACGTGAACGCCCAGACGGCCGTGACCGAAGCCACGATTGCGCTGGACCAGCTCAAGATGGTGCTGTTCCGCAATTACGCACGCATTGTGGATGCGGCCAAGACTGGTATTCAGCTGACGCTGGAAGAGCGTCTGCTGCAGCGTGCTCAGGCGTCATACGTTCCCAAGCTGACGGGCTTTCATGCCAATGAGCTGATGCGTGCCTGCGCAGCCAGCGGTACTTTCAAGAACAATCCCATCGAGCGCATCTTCCGCGACATCCATCAGGGACGTACACACATCGCGAACAACACGGATGCCTATGTGCGCGCCTATGGCTCGCATGTGCTGGGCATTCCCAACCAGGAGCCCTTTGTCTGATTGAATTCAGGCCAGGCTGCGGCAGCGCTCTCACAATGGAGGCTGCCGCCAGCGTGTATTTGCGACAGTCCATCCATAGAACAAAAGATTGACGGAGACAAGGTATGGCAGAACAAGAATATGACCTGATCGTCGTGGGGTCGGGGGCAGGTGCCATGTTGGGCGCCATTCGCGCGCAGGAGCAGGGCCTCAAGACTCTGGTGGTGGAGAAGACAGAGCTGTTTGGCGGCACTTCGGCCCTGTCGGGGGGCGGCATCTGGATCCCGCTCAATTACGATCAGAAGACCGCTGGCATCAAGGACGATCTGGAAACCGCATTTGGCTATATGAAGCGCTGTGTGCGCGGCATGGCGACGGACGACCGCGTGCTGGCCTATGTGGAAACCGCCAGCAAGATGGCCGAGTACCTGCGCCAGATCGGCATCCCTTATCGCGCCATGGCCAAGTATGCGGATTACTACCCCCATATCGAAGGCTCCAGGCCCGGCGGCCGCACCATGGATCCGGTTGACTTCAATGCCGCCAGGCTGGGTCTGGCGGCGCTGGAAACCATGCGCCCCGGCCCTCCCGGCAACCAGTTGTTCGGCCGCATGAGCATCAGTGCCTTCGAGGCGCATTCCATGCTCTCGCGCGAGCTCAAGTCGCGCTTCACCATCCTGGGCATCATGCTCAAGTATTTTCTGGACTACCCCTGGCGCAACAAGACCAGGCGCGATCGTCGCATGACGGGCGGCCAGGCGCTGGTGGCAGGCCTGCTGACTGCTGCCAACAAGGTCGGTGTCGAGATGTGGCGCAACTCTCCGCTCAGGGAGCTGGTGCAGGATGCATCGGGCCGTGTGACGGGTGTCATCGTTGAAAGGAATGGTCAGCGCCAGCAGATCAACGCCAGACGTGGCGTGTTGTTGGGTGCTGGTGGCTTTGAGCGCAATCAGGAGATGCGCGACCAGTATCTGAACAAGCCCACCAAGGCAGAGTGGACGGCCACCCCAGTGGGAGGCAATACCGGCGATGCTCACCGGGCCGGTCAGGCCGTGGGCGCGCAGCTGGCGCTGATGGACTGGTCCTGGGGCGTGCCCACCATGGATGTTCCCAAGGAGCCGGCCTTTCGCGGCATTTTCGTGGAGCGCTCGCTGCCGGGGTGCATGGTGGTCAACAGCAGGGGGCAGCGCTTTCTCAACGAGTCCGGCCCTTATCCGGAGTTTCAGCAGGCCATGCTGGCCGAACATGCCAAGGGCAATGGCGGCGTGCCTGCATGGATTGTGTTCGACGCCAGCTTCCGCGCGCAAAACCCCATGGGGCCGCTGATGCCTGGCTCGGCCGTGCCGGACAGCAAGGTGCGCAAGAGCTGGCTGAACAATGTCTACTGGAAGGGCGAGACGCTGGAGGATCTGGCGCGCCAGATCGGCGTGGACGCCGCTGGCCTGCAGGACAGTGCACGCCGCATGACCGAATACGCCAGAGCTGGCAAAGATCTGGACTTTGACCGGGGCGGCAATGTGTTTGACCGCTACTACGGCGATCCGCGTCTCAAGAATCCCAACCTCGGCCCCATCGAGAAAGGTCCGTTCTACGCCATGCGCCTGTGGCCCGGCGAGATCGGCACCAAGGGGGGGCTGCTTACCGATAGAGAGGGGCGTGTGCTCGACACGCAAGGCAGGATCATCGAGGGGCTGTACTGCGTGGGCAACAACTCCGCCTCCGTCATGGGGCCGGCCTACGCCGGCGCTGGCTCCACCCTGGGGCCTGCCATGACTTTTGCCTTTCGCGCCGTGGCCGACATGCTAGGCAAACCCTTGCCGCTTGAGAACCCGCATCTGCTGGGCAAGACGGTTTGATCAGGAGGCGCGGAAATGTCCAATTTCAAAAAGCATGTCAGCACCATCAATCCTGTGGGTGCAGTCTTGGATGTGCGGTCGGCCGATGAGGTTCAGTGGTCCGATGCCAGCGATGTGGTGGTGGTCGGCTGGGGAGGCGCAGGTGCCAGTGCAGCGATTGAGGCGCGCGAGCAGGGGGCCGAAGTTCTGGTGATAGACCGCTTCAGCGGCGGCGGTGCCAGTGTGCTGTCGGGTGGTGTGGTCTATGCCGGTGGCGGTACCAGGTACCAGAAGGAGGCGGGCTTCGAGGACTCACCCGAAGCCATGACTGCCTACCTCAAGCATGAGGTCAATGGTGTGGTCAGTGACGAGACACTGGCTCGCTTCAGCCGCGACAGCGTGGCCAACCTGAATTGGCTGGAAAAGCAGGGCGCTACCTTTGCGTCGACCATGCCTGCGTACAAGACCTCCTATCCGACCGATGGCCTGTATCTGTACTACTCGGGCAACGAGGTGGTGCCCGCCTACGGCAACCCGCAACTGGTCAAGAAGCCTGCTCCGCGCGGTCATCGCGTGGTGGCCAAGGGGCAGTCGGGAGCGACGTTCTTTGCCGCGCTGCAAAAATCCACATTGGCGCACGGAGCCCGCACATTGACGCAGGCCCGCGTCCAGCGCCTGGTGCGCGAAAAGGACAGTGGCCGTGTATTGGGCGTGGAGGTGATGGTGTTGCCCGAAGGCGATCCACGTACCGAACGCCACAAGAAGCTCGATGAGCTGGTGGCCAAGTGGCGTTTGTATCAGGCACCACGTGCCCAGGCGGGTCGTCGTGAAGCTGCGCAGATCGAAAGCGAGATCGGCGAGAAGCGCTACATCCGTGCTCGCAAAGGTGTGGTGCTGTCCACTGGCGGCTATATCTTCAATTCGGAGTTGCTGGAACGGCATGCGCCGGCTTACAAGCCCGGCTGGCTGACCGGTGCTGCGGGCTGCGATGGCTCTGGTCTGCGCCTCGGGCAATCCGTGGGAGGGATCGCTCAGGATCTGAACAATATCTCGGCCTGGCGCTTCATCACCCCACCCTCGGTCTGGCCCAAGGGTCTGGTGGTCAACACCAAAGGCGAGCGCTTCTGCAATGAACAGGTCTACGGTGCCAAGCTCGGCTACGAGATGATGGAAAAGCAGGGGGGACAGGCTTGGCTCATCATTGATAGCAAGCTGCGCAGGCAGGCTGCGTGGCAGTGCCTGTTTGGCGGTTTGTGGGCCTTCCAGTCCATGCCCGCGCTGGCGCTGATGTACAAGGTCGCGATCAAGGGCAAATCTGTCGCCGATCTGGCCAAAAAGCTTCGCATGGATGCAACAGTGCTGCAGCTCCAGTTCGATCGCGCCAATGCCGCTGCACGCGGTGAGATCGAAGACCCGTTGGGCAAGTCCCAGGACATGCGCCATGAGTTCAAGGGCGGCTCGCTGTTTGCCATCGATATCTCCATCAGCCAGAAGATGTTCCCGCTGGCCGTCCTGAGCCTGGGAGGCCTCAAGGTCAACGAGGACAACGGTGCAGTGATTGACGGTGCCGGCTATGACATTCCCGGGCTGTATGCCGCGGGGCGCACCGCCATTGGTGTGGCTTCCTCGCGTTATGTGAGCGGCTTGTCCCTGGCCGACTGCGTGTTCTCGGGCCGCCGAGCGGGCAAGGCGGCTGCACTGGAAGGGGGCGAGCCCCCTGCTGCCCAGGCAGCGTGTCCGCAGGCAAGCGCTGTGGAGAGCGTCAGTTCCTGACCCCGTGGATTGGGGACGATCTTGTGCCGGGGCGCCAGTGCAAGGTTGCACAAAAGAGTGAGTGAGTAAGGGGTAAGAAGAAATGAGCAGTGAAGCCACAACAACCGCATCGCGGTATCACCCGCTGCGCGTGCGCGCGGTGATTGACGAGACGCACGATACAAAGTCAATTGTGTTCGAGGTGCCAGAGGCTCTGGCTGAGCAATTCAGCTATCGTCCCGGCCAGTTTCTGACTCTGCGACTGCCTATCGAGGGCCGCTATGTGCCTCGCTGCTACTCCATGTCCAGTGCCCCGATGCTCGACGATGCCTTGCGGGTGACTGTCAAGCGCGTCGTCAAGGGACGAGGCTCCAACTGGGTTTGCGACAGGGTTCAGGTGGGTGATTCCATCGAGCTGATGCCACCATCGGGCCTGTTCTCGCCCCGAAATCTGTCTCAGAACTTTTTGCTGCTGGCCGGTGGCAGCGGAATCACACCGGTGTTCTCCATCTTGCGCACCGTACTCAAGCAGCATCAGGGCAATGTGGTGCTGTTCTATGCCAACCGCGATGAGCGCTCGGTGATCTTCAAGAAGGACCTGCAGCAGCTGGCGGCCGAGTATCCGGATCGCCTGCAGGTCATTCACTGGCTGGACTCTGTGCAAGGCGCGCCTTCGCAGAAGCAGCTCGCAGCCTGGGGCACGCCCTGGGTGGCCGATGCTGGCCAGGCTTTTATCTGCGGGCCGGGCCCCTTCATGGATGCCGCGCAGGCCGCGATGATCGAGGCCGGCATGCCTGCCGAGCAGGTACATGTGGAGCGCTTTGTCTCTCTGCCTGACGAGGAGACTCTGCAACTGATGCAGGAGGCAACTGCTCCCGTGGAGGCTGCTGTCGACCAGGCACTGGTGCAGCTGCGTCTGGACGGCGAGGAATACGAATTCAACTGCACTGGCACGGAGACCATTCTGGAGGCCGGACTGCGCGCCGGCATCAATGTGCCCTACTCCTGCCAGGCCGGCATGTGCGCATCCTGCATGTGCCAGGTGCAGGACGGCAGCGTACATCTGCGACACAACGAAGTGCTGGATGCCAAGGATCTGTCCAAGAAGTGGACGCTGGCCTGTCAATCCGTGCCCACCAGCGAAAAGCTGCGCGTCAAATTTCCGGAGTAACTTATGTCGAATACCAACCAGAACGCGATGCCCGAGTCTTCGCTGACCTTGCCCGGCATGCTGGCTGACGTGGTCAGCCGCTTTGCCGGTCGCGCGGCGATTGTCGAAAACGGCAAATCCATCAGCTATGCCCAGCTGCAGCAGCTGAGCCGCCTGGCCGCACGTGCCTTGATGAGTCTGGGCGTGCAGGCTGGCGACCGTGTGGCTCTGTGGGCACCGAATCTCAGCGAGTGGATCGTTGCCGCCTGCGGTGTGCATGCTGCGGGCGGCGTGCTGGTGCCCTTGAACACCCGCATGAAGGGCGCCGAGGCTGCCGATATTCTCGAGCGCAGCCGTGCCAGGGTGCTGGTGTGCGTGGGCGACTTTCTGAACAACTACTACCCGGATCTGCTGAACGGCCTGCGTCCTGTCACATTGCAGCAGGTGGTGGTACTCGGTGACAAGGTGCTGCCCAGTGCGGATATGAACTGGGCGCAGTTCATGGCCAGGGCCGATGACACGACTGCCGAAGCCCAGCAGCAGCGTGAAGCCCGGATCAAGCCTGACGATACGGCCGATCTGATGTTCACTTCCGGCACCACGGGACGCCCCAAGGGAGTGATGTGCGCGCACCGCCCGACGATCCTGGCTTTCAAGGCCTGGTCGGATGTGGTGGGTTTGACCGAAGGCAGCCGATACCTGATCGTCAATCCGTTCTTTCACACCTTTGGCTACAAGGCCGGCTGGGTGGCAGCCTTGCTGCAGGGCTCTACCGTCTATCCCGAGCAGGTATTTGATGCGCAAGCGATCTTGCATCGCATCGAGAGCGACCGTATCAGCTTTCTGCCCGGGCCGCCCACTCTGTTTCTGTCCATGCTGGCGCATCCGGGGCTCAAGAATTTCGATCTGAGTTCGCTGAAGTCCTCCGTGACCGGTGCTTCCACGGTACCTCCCATTCTCATCAAGCGCATGCGCGAGGAGCTGGGCATCGTGAATGTCACCACGGCCTACGGCCTGACGGAGTGCGGTGGCTGTGCCACGCTCTGCGAGCCCTCCGACAATGTGGAAACCGTGGCCAATACCTGTGGCAAGGCCCTGCCGGGGACCGAGGTGCGCTGTGTGGATGAGCAAGGGCAGCCTGTTGCCCCAGGTGAAGCGGGGGAGGTGCTGCTGCGCGGCTACCACATCATGCAGGGCTACTTCGAGGATGAGAAGGCCACGGCAGAAACCATTGATGCCGATGGCTGGTTGCATACAGGCGATGTGGGAGTGCTTGACGAGCGCGGCTATCTGCGTATTACCGACCGCCTCAAGGATATGTTCATCGTGGGCGGCTTCAACTGCTACCCAGCAGAAATCGAGCGCATGCTGTCCAACCACCCCGATGTGGCACAGGTTGCCGTGGTCGGGGTGGCCGACGAGCGCATGGGCGAGGTAGGCTGTGCCTGCGTGGTGACACGCAACGGCGTGACACTGGACCAGGAGGTCTTCATCGCCTGGTGCCGCGCCAATATGGCCAACTACAAGGTACCGCGCTTTGTCCTCCAGCTCGATGGCCTGCCCGTCAACGCATCCAACAAGGTGCAAAAGCGCGATCTGCTGCAGATCGTCAAGGGCAGGCTTGAGTCTGTACCTCAGCCTGCCTGAACAGGGCTATCTGAAAAAGCCATACGGTTTTCGAAAACCGGCTCAAAATCGTGGCTATAATTCAAGTCTGCTCTGTAAGGCGAACGGCTTTGCAGAAATGCGGGAATAGCTCAGTTGGTAGAGCGATACCTTGCCAAGGTATAGGTCGACGGTTCGAACCCGTTTTCCCGCTCCAGATTTTGAAAAGGGAAGCAAAAGCTTCCCTTTTTTATTGCTTTGGTCGCATGGCTGATGCAATACTTCTCGCTGGCGCCCTGCGCCGGTTGTGAAGTGGGCCCCGATGGTGAAATTGGTAGACACTGCAGACTTAAAATCTGCCGCTTTTAACGAAGCGTACCGGTTCGATTCCGGTTCGGGGCACCAGAATTGAAAAGCCTGCTATATCTTGTGTAGCGGGCTTTTTTATTTGTGACTTGAGTAGCCGTTGCTGCCCGCAGTCTTGCTGAAGGTGGGAAAATTCACTCACTGCGATGCCGTAGGGCTGTGGGCGTCAAGGCTTGGCCAAGGCGCTTGGAAAAGTCCTGGCTTCGATGCAATATGGCTTGCAGTTCTGTCATGCTGACGAGGCCTGCACTCCCAGAGAAAAAAGATGTCTAGTTACAACGCTGCTTTTGAAATTCATGTCCACGGACAGGTTCTGCTCCGTGCTGATGTTACGTATGAGCAGCTGCAAGATGCATTGCGTCCCTTGTGGGCCTATGCTGGTGCGCGCTCATTGACCGACGGCGAGGGAAGTCTCTATGAAGAAGAGCCCGGCATTCAGTTCGACGCCAAGGAGCATCTGTTGCAGATGTGCTGGACCGTGCGTGGTGACGATGATTTTCGTCAGTCCCTGGACGATATGTGCATGGGCCTGAACGAGCTGGCCGAGCAGGGCTCGCCCATCGAGGTGACCTTCTACGACACCGAGTTCGACGAGGAAGAGGCTCCTGCCGAGGCCCAGAGTCGCGATGACTTCCTGATGCTGTTTGTCGGTCCCAATCCCGCAGCCATCATGCAGGTGCAGCGCGATCTGCTGGTGCAGGATGTCATCAACATGATGGAGCGTCACTTTGACGGTGCAGAGCTCGGCGGAGTGGTGCAGGAGATCGACAAGCTGTTCTCGCAGCGCTTCGAAGCCCTGGTCAGCTCGCTGGAGCTGGGCAAGCCGCCGCGTGGTGGATCGGGGGGCTCGGCCTCCGGTCATGGCGGCAATCGCCGCCCGCGCCATCTGCATTGATTCCTTCGATCATCCGCTGTCAAAGCCCTCTGTGCTGCAGTCCCGAGACTGTGGCGGAGGGCTTGTCTTTTGTCATGAAGCCCATTCCTACACCCAAGTATTCAGGAGCCGTGACCCAGCAGTTGCGCAAGGACAGGGCTGCGCGCGCCAGCATGGGCGAAGAAGGGGTGAATGCATCCATGCCTCTGGCATTGCCCTATCTCTCGGGCTACGCGCCATCGCTGCAGAATCAGGTGCGCGACTGGCTGCTCGCGGGCAGGGCCGCTGACTGGCTGCTGCGCAAATATCCGCAGGCCCACGCGGTTCGCACGGACGGGGCGCTCTATGACTATGTCGATGCGCTCAAGGCGCAATATCTGCGCAATGCAGGGCAGTTGCACAAGGTGGCCTACGACAGCAAGATTCATGTGGTGCGCAATGCCCTGGGTCTGCATACGCGGCGTGCGATTGCGCATGGAGGCAGGCTCAATGCTCGGCACGAGATTCATGTGGCGGCCATGTTCAAGCAGGCGCCAGATGCCTTTTTGCGCATGATTTGCGTGCATGAGCTCGCGCATATCCGCATCATGGATCACGACAAGGCTTTTTATCAGTTATGCACGCATATGGAGCCTGATTACCATCAGTTGGAGTTCGATGTGCGTTTTTATCTCAGTTATCTGGATCAGGGCGGCGAGCTGCTCTGGAGCTGATGGCGCAGATCAGGCGGGGGTGGGCACTGCGCTGGGCGAGCACACGTTGACGGCCAGGCTGCAGCCTTCGGGTAGCTCCAGCCAACGCTGGGCTGCGGCTTGCATGGCCGTCAGGCGGCCGGTCGTCATGAGCTGAATCTGATCGGCCTGGGCCAGCTGCAGCGATCCATCGGTCTCGGCTCCCAGCAGATTGCGCTGCTCCAGCATGCGCCGGGTCTGGCGTGCCACGGGGGCACCCGTGTCCAGGAGCTGAATATCGGGCCCCAGCAGGGCACGCAAATCATCCTTGACGAACACATAGTGGGTGCAGCCCAGCACCAGCGTATCCATCTGTCCTGTCTTAAGGCCGAAACTCCCTAAAGCGCTTGTGTACTTTGCGCACAGCGCTCTGATCTCCGTGGCGCTTGCATCCTCGGGCAATGCCTGCTCCGTGCTTTGCTCGATCGCCCTGGCCAGGCCGTCGCAGGCTTGGAGGTGAAACTCGGCGCGTTGCCCATGCTCCGACACCAGGCGTGCCACACGCTGGCTGGAGATGGTGCCCCGGGTGGCCATCACTCCCACATGATGGGTCTGGCTGGAAAAAGAGGCAGGTTTGATAGCCGGTTCCACGCCAATGACGGGCAGTTGCGGCAGGCGTTCGCGCAACAGTTCCACGGCCGCAGCGGTGGCAGTATTGCAGGCAATCACGAGAATCTTGATGTCGTGCTGCTCCAGCAGGTATTTCGCAATGGCTAGGCTGCGCTCCTGCACAAACGCATCGCCGCGTGCATCGCCATAGGGTGCATTGCCGCTGTCGGCCAGATAGACAAACTGCTCGTGCGGCAGCTCATGGCGCAGTGCCTGCAGCACGCTGAGGCCGCCCACACCGCTATCAAAAATACCGATGGGGGAGTGAGGAGTGGGCATGGTGCAAGAGGTAGGTGGAGGCGATGGTGCGGCCGTCAGTATGCGCCGCTTTGGGTGCCGGCGGCGCCTCCAGGGCTATGGTTTATCAGGGATTCGGGCTGTCCTGGTCTGCAGGCAAGCCGCAGACCGGGCAGAAATTATCACCATGACCGACTTCATGCCCGGCCGGGCAGTGGCGGATCTTGAGCATGGCAGGCAGGTTCCAGCTCGAGAAGAAGATGCAAAACGCCATGCCGTAGAAGATCATCCAGTGGCCCGAGAACACGCGCAAGCCGTGCTGCTGCTCGGCCATGCCGCCCGCAATGCCGAGAAAAAAGTTGGCAAAAGCGTAAATGAAGACCGCATAGGCAGTGTTGCGCATCCAGGAGGGGCAGCCTGCGAGCACCTTCTTCCAGGAAAACTGCAGGCGATTGCCGTTGTTGATGCGCTGAGCAATCAGTGCCGCAGGCATCCAGACGGCAAAAATCCCGATGGTCATGGCGCTTGTGAATGTCTCCAGGATATCTTGAGGTAAGTGTGTTTCAAGTACATCGATCTGCCCTGCAAATGCTGCCAAATGTGTGATTGCACTGAGTGCAAAGCCCATTCCGGAAATCAGCATCAGTGGCGGCAGAAGAATTTGCATGGCGGCTTGAAAAGATAAAAAAGGAGCTGAAGCGCTGGTTTGCTGGTGGTTTCAGCAGTCAATAAGATGTTTTTTTATTGTGGCACATCGATCAGTGCTCATCTTTTTGCTGTGAGGCCGCCAGACGAATGCTGTCCACAAGCCTGCCAAAGTAGCTTTTGCGCATGGACAGCGAAGCGGGCAATGGGGCAGATGGCAGGCTGTCGTAGCCATCTTCATCAATGCAGAATTCGAAAAACAGGTAGTCAACTTCGGGTAGCTTGAGCTGATGGCGGCAGGCGTGGCGGCCCGAGCCTCGTTTTTTTTCGGCCATGGTCTGCATGCTGATATTGCTTCCCAGGACCGCCGTGTAGGCCATGGGCAGGGTGGCTGCCAGGTTGAGCCAGAGCATGAAAGCCATGAAAGCGGCGCATAGCAAGGCCATCAGCCAGCGCTTGATGGGGCCGTAGCTGAGCCAGGGGCCTGCGGGTTGCCAAAGTCCCAGCCTATGGAGTCGCCGCAACCAGATGCCGGCTGCTGCGGTAAATGCCAGCGCCAGATACAGCGCGATCAGTTGCCAATGCGCATCGGGTATGAAGCTGCGCCAGAAAATGGGGGCAAGTGCGCCCATCATCACCGCCATGAAAGCGACGATCAGCCATTTCTGTGGATTGGAGGTTTCAGGTTTCCAGAGCCAGTTCATGCTTGTTGCATCTGTTGGGGTGCTGTCGGTAGTTTGATCTGAGCCAGGCTCAAAGAGTTTTTCGCATACGCGCGTTGCTCAGGGCAATGCCACGTACGACAGGGGTTTGTCGGCGCTGTAGCTCAAAGCCGAAATGTGCGAAGAAAGCCTGGGCATTGAGACTGACATCGGCGGTCAGCTCAGGCAGGCCGTTTTGCCGTGCTGCTAGTTCGATATGTGCAAGCAGCAATCGGCCCACGCCTTGGCGCGCGTATTGCGGAGCTACAAAAAAGTGGTCGATATAGCCATTGGTCTGCAGATCGGCATAACCCATGGGTAATTCATTGGCGCAGACGGCGACAAAAGGCTTGAGTGCCTGGATGCGCTGGCGCCACTCCATCCAGTCGGGATGTTGGGGCGCCCAGGCGTCAAGCTGCGCCTGGCTGTAGTGATTCACTGCCAGCTGATGAACAGCACCGTGAAACACCTGCCATAGCGCGATTTCATCTCCGGGACGATAGCTGCGTACATGCATGGGTTGGCAGATTGATTGAGTTTGGCAAAAATGTTTTGCAGCAGCAGAGGTATGACATCGGTGCAGCGCGCAAGGGCGGCTGTGGAAGCACTTCTTTATCTGCATGCAACCCGCTGTTTTGATGAATTTTCTGTCATCAATTAAGGATGAACGGTGGTCTAAAGTCTGTGAAATGCTCAGGTTTTTATAGCGGAAAAAATAACGTCAACCTCTAGAATGATCCGCCCATGCCCTTGATATACCTCATCCTCCTACCTTTTGCAGGCAGCCTTCTGGCTGCTTTATTGCCGGCGAATGCGCGCAATACTGAATCAACACTCGCGGGTGTCATTGCGCTGATATGCGCAATTCAGGTAGGGATGCTGTTCCCGGAAATGGCCGATGGAGCGGTGCTCAGGCAGGAGATTTCCTGGCTGCCGGCGCTGGGGCTGAATCTGGTGATCCGCATGGACGGGTTTGCCTGGCTGTTCTCCATGCTGGTCTTCGGCATTGGTGCGCTGGTGGTGCTTTACGCGCGCTACTACATGTCGCCCACTGATCCTGTACCGCGCTTTTTCTCGTTTTTTCTGGCCTTCATGGGGGCCATGGCGGGGGTGGTGCTCTCGGGAAACATCATTCAACTGGTATTTTTCTGGGAACTGACCAGTCTTTTTTCGTTCCTGCTGATCGGCTACTGGTATCACCGCAAGGATGCGCGCCGGGGGGCACGCATGGCTTTGACGGTCACGGGAACGGGCGGGCTGGCCATGCTGGTGGGCATGCTGGTACTGGGTCATATCGTAGGCAGCTATGATCTCGACAACGTTCTGGCGGCAGGGCAGCAGATTCGCGATAGTCACCTCTATCTGTTGGCATTGGTGCTGATTTTGCTTGGTGCACTAACGAAAAGTGCCCAATTTCCATTTCAGTTCTGGCTGCCAAACGCCATGGCGGCTCCCACGCCCGTGTCGGCCTATCTGCACTCGGCCACCATGGTCAAGGCCGGCGTGTTTCTGCTGGCACGGCTGTGGCCGGTGCTGGCAGACACCGATGCATGGTTCTGGCTGGTTGGTGGAGCCGGTGCCATGACGCTGCTGATTGGCGGTTATTGCGCGATGTTCCAGCATGATCTCAAGGGTTTGCTGGCTTATTCAACGATCTCGCATCTGGGGCTGATTACCTTGCTGCTGGGCCTGAACAGCAAGCTGGCTGCCGTGGCGGCAGTGTTTCACATCATGAATCACGCGACCTTCAAGGCTTCGCTGTTCATGGCGGCGGGCATTGTGGACCATGAAAGCGGCACGCGTGACATCCGGCGCCTGTCGGGTCTGCGCTTCATGATGCCGATCACGGCCACGCTGGCCTGTGTGGCCAGTGCCGCCATGGCCGGTGTGCCCTTGCTCAACGGCTTCATCTCCAAGGAGATGTTCTTTGCCGAGACCGTCTATCTGGATGCAGCACCCTGGGTCAAGACTGTGCTGCCCGTGGTTGCGACCGTGGCGGGCATGTTCAGCGTGGCCTATTCGCTGCGCTTTACGTTCGATGTCTTTTTTGGGCCCCAGGCAAACGATCTCCCTCACGAGCCGCACGAGCCGCCGCACTGGATGCGTGTACCGGTGGAGCTGCTCGTGCTGGCTTGCCTGATCGTCGGCATTTTCCCGGCCTGGGCGGTGGGCGGTTTTCTGGCTGTCGCTGCAACTCCAGTCGTAGGAGGTGACTTGCCGCAGTACAGCCTGGCCATCTGGCATGGCTGGAATATGCCGCTCATCATGAGTCTGGTGGCGCTGGCCGGTGGTATCTTGCTCTACACCATGCTGCGCTGGCAGCGCACGGTCGGACACTTTGATACGACGCCCGTGCTGGGCCGTGTCAGCGGTCGCAGGATTTTTGAGAATCTGCTGGCTCGCATCACCTGGCTGGGCCGGGCGGGGCGCCGCAATCTGTCCACGCGCCGCCTGCAGTGGCAGATGCTGTGGCTGGTCTGCGTTGCTCTTGTGGCGGCAGCATTGCCAATGTGGCTATGGGGCATGAAGCTGGGCAATCGCGGCACTTTGCCCGTGTCTTCGGCTTTTGTCCTGCTCTGGGCAATTGGCTGCCTGTGTGCGCTGGGCACGGCCTGGAAAGCCAAGTACCACCGGATGACCGCATTGATCATGCTCGGCGGCACGGGCCTGTGCACGGTGCTGACCTTCCTCTGGTTCTCGGCCCCCGATCTGGCTCTGACTCAACTGGTGGTGGAAGTCGCCACCACGGTGCTGATCCTGCTGGGGCTGCGCTGGCTGCCCAAGCGGGACAAGAATATGCGCACGGCCGATAACGCCGATGCCAGGGCCAAGGCACGCCGCCTGCGCGATCTGGTGCTGTCGCTGATTGCCGGCGGCGGCATGGCCTGGCTGGCATTTGCCATGATGAGCCGGCCTTTCTATGAAAGCACCTCCACCTTCTTCCTCGAAAACGCGCTGGGCGGCGGTGGCGGCACCAATGTGGTCAATGTGATGCTGGTGGACTTCCGCGGCTTCGACACCTTTGGCGAAATCGTGGTGCTGGGCATTGTGGCCATCGTCATCTATGCGCTGCTGCGCCGCTTCCGTCCGGCACGCGAGGCCATGGACATCCCGGAGCAGCAGCGTTATGTGCCTGGCGATTTGCAGACCGACCTGCTCAACCCGCGCAATGCCAGCGATACAGCCGTGGGCTACCTGATGGTGCCAGCCGTGCTGGTGCGACTGCTGCTGCCGTTTGCGACGCTGGTGGCGGCCTATATCTTTGTGCGCGGCCATAACCAGCCCGGCGGCGGGTTTGTAGCGGGGCTGGTGTTTTCGGTCGCCTTGCTGATGCAATACATCATCTCGGGCACGCACTGGGTGGAGGCGCATCTGCCGCTGTATCCGCGTCGCTGGATTGCCGCGGGCCTGCTTTTTGCACTGGGCACGGGCCTGGGGTCGGTGGCCGTTGGCTACCCCTTCCTGACCAGCCACAGCTTTGACTTTTCGCTGCCATTGGTGGGGCATGTGCATCTCGCCAGCGCCACCTTCTTCGATATTGGCGTGTTTGCGCTGGTGGTGGGCTCCACCATGCTGATCCTGACGGCGATAGCCCACCAATCGGTGCGCGGACACCGCTTTCATGCGCGCTTGCTGGAAGAGCAGGAACAAGAGGCCAAGAAGGCCGAGGCCGAGGTGCAGGCAGCCACAGCTGCAGCACTGGCAAGGGGAGGTATGTAATGGAAATCGTTCTGGCCATTGCCATCGGTGTGCTCACCGGCTCGGGCGTCTGGCTGCTGCTGCGCCCGCGTAGCTACCAGGTCATCATGGGGCTGGCGCTGCTGTCCTATGCCGTCAATCTGTTCATCTTCTCCATGGGGCGTCAGGGCCTGTCGATCAACAAGGTGCCGGTGCTGCAAAACGGTGTACCGACCGATTTGTCGCACTATGCAGACCCCATGCCTCAGGCCCTGGTGCTGACCGCCATCGTCATCGGCTTTGCCATGACGGCGCTGTTCCTGGTCGTGCTGCTGGCATCGCGCGGCGCTTCTGGAAACGACCATGTGGATGGCGTGCACTCGCGTACCGAACAGGAAATGCTATGACCGGGTGGATTGAGCATCTGATGCCGCACCTGATGCTGGCTCCCATCATGCTGCCCATGCTGACGGCAGCGCTGATGCTGTTTTTGCGTGAAGAGCGTCAGCGCCTGAAGCTGGGCATGAACATCCTGTCCACCACGATCAGTCTGGTGATCGTGGTCATGCTGCTGGGCTGGACCAACCAGGCGGGCTCTGCCGTCACCATGTCGGTCTATATGCCCGGCAACTGGCCGGCGCCCTTTGGCATCGCGCTGGCGCTGGACAGGCTGACTGCTCTGATGCTGCTGGTCACCTATGTGGTGGCACTGGCTGCGCTGGTGTTTTCCGCTGCGCGCTGGCACAAGGCCGGGGTGCACTTCCACCCCTTGTTCCAGCTGCAGCTGATGGGGCTCAGCGGTGCCTTCATCACGGCCGATCTGTTCAATCTGTTTGTGTTCTTCGAGATCATGCTGGCAGCCTCTTACGGTTTGCTGCTGCATGGTTCCGGCAGCACGCGCATTCAGGCCGGTCTTCACTATATCGCCATCAATCTGGCCGCGTCTTCGCTGTTCCTGATCGGCGTGTCCATGCTCTACGGCATTACCGGAACGCTCAATATGGCCGATCTGGCCCGCGCCATTCCGCAAGTGCAGGACGCCGACCGCGGCCTGCTGCATGCGGCAGCGGGTGTTCTGGGAACGGCATTTTTGATCAAGGCGGCGCTGTGGCCGCTGAATTTCTGGCTGGTGCCTGGCTACAGTGCGGCGACTGCGCCGGTGGGCGCCTTGTTTGCGCTCATGACCAAGGTGGGGGTCTATGTCATCTTGCGCCTGTGGACCTTGCTGTTCAGCTCGGAAGCCGGGGCATCGGCCCTGTTTGGCAGTACCTGGCTGATCGTGGGCGGCATGCTGACCATGGCCTTTGGTGCGATAGGCATGCTGGGCTCGCAACGGCTGACCCATCTGGCGGGCTTCGCCGCCATTCTTTCGTCCGGCACCCTGCTGGCCGCAACGGGCTTTGGCCAGAATCTGCTGACAGCCGGCCTGCTGTATTACCTGCCGGGCTCCACGCTGGCCGTGGCGGCCCTGTTCCTGATCGCCGATGTGGTGGACCGCTGGCGCGTGGATGATGACGCGGGTGAGCCCTATGAGGACGATGAAGCGCCATTCCTCAATGCAGAGCTGTTGCCCACCGAAGGCTTCAATCTCGACGATGATGAAGAGCTCATGATCGGCCGGGCCTTCCCGGCAGCGGCGGCTTTTCTGGGTCTGAGCTTCATGGCCTGCACCTTGCTGATCTCGGGCCTGCCGCCTCTGTCCGGCTTTCTCGGCAAATTCGCCATGCTGACCAGCCTGCTCAACCCGCTGGGCATGGGGACATCCAGTGGTGTGAAGGCCGGTCCGCTGGGCTGGAGCATGGTGGCCCTGCTCATCATCACCGGTCTGATGGCGTTGGTGGCACTCACGCGCGCCGGCATCCGACATTTCTGGGCCAATCCGGAGCAGAGCGCGCCATCACTCAAGGTGGCGGAAGGCCTGCCCATCGTTGCACTGCTGCTGTGCTGTGTGGTGTTGACGGTCAAGGCCGATGATGTGATGCGCTATACCCAGCGAGCGGCCAATGCACTGCATTCGCCCGATGTCTATGTGCGTACCGTCCTGGGTCTTGCTCCGGTACCTGCGCCCAAGGAGAAGAAGGCTCAGGAGGCTGCGGGTCCCGAGGCGGCGGCACGTGCTGCAGCACTGGAAATGCAGGCAGAGCCCGTCCCCGGTATCGGCGATGAAAGCGAAGCTGCACAGGAGGCTGCTACCCAGACCGCAGCCTCGGCTCAGAAAGAGGAGGGCCGCCCATGAAGAACATCATGAAATCCATCTTCCCGGCACCGCTGCTGTCGGTAGCTCTGCTGGTGCTGTGGCTGTTGCTCAACCGCTCGGTCAGTGCCGGCCAGATCTTGCTGGGCCTGATCCTGGGCCTGCTGATCCCCGTGCTGCTGCGCGGCCTGCGCCCCTTGCCGGTGCGGGTCAGCCACCCGCTGAGCATTCTCAAGCTGGCATTCCGTGTGGTCTGCGACACCTCGGTCTCCAATTTCAATGTGGTGCGTTTTCTGCTGCTGCCGCGCATGCGCAAGCACCCGGCGGCCTTTGTCCATATTCCGCTCGAGCTGCGCGATCCCAACGGGCTGGCAGTACTGGCCATGATCGTCTGCCTGACGCCGGGCACGTCCTGGGCCGAAATTTCGCGTGACCGCTCCATGCTGCTGCTGCATGCGCTGGAGGTGGAGGATGCCAAGCAGCTGGCCGACTTTGTGAAGTCCCGCTACGAGAGCCTGCTGATGGAGATTTTTGAATGAATCCCTGGTTTTATTGGGTGCTGATGGCATCTCTGGTCATGCTGCTGGCGGCCATGGGCTGCTCGGTGCTGCGCCTGCTCAAGGGGCCGCATGCGCAAGATCGCGTGCTGGCGCTGGACTGCATGTATCTCAACGGCATGCTGGCCATGCTGGTCATGGGCATTCTGTATGACAGCACCAACTATTTCGAGGCGGCCTTGCTGGTGGCTCTGTTCGGCTGCGTCGGCTCCACGGCCATGGCCAAGTTCCTGTTGCGCGGCGAGGTGATCGAATGAGTACCGAGGTCATTGGCGTGGATCTGCCGCTGTGGGCCCAGATTCTGGTGGCGGCCCTGGTCTTCGGTGGTTCGCTGATTGCTCTCATGGGCTCCGTAGGACTGCTGCGGCTCAAAAGCTATTTCGAGCGCGTGCATGCGCCCTCCATCATCGCCACCATGGGCTGCTGGCTCATCATGCATGCCACCTGGATCTACTTTTCCGTCAGCGGCCAGGGCTTTGTCATGCACTCGGTGCTGATTGCCATCTTCATTGCCGTGACCGTGCCCATCACCACCATCTTCCTCATGCGCGCAGCGCTGTTTCGCTCGCGCCGGGCAGGAGAGAGCGTGCCGCCCACGCTCAGCAACCTGGTGCGCAACGAACCCCTGGACGAAGAAGAGGCCGCCGAGGTCGACGAAAAGCCGGTGGCGAACAAAGTCTGAAATCCTTGGAGTCCAAGCCCTTCAGGGCGGCCGTCTTGCGCTAGATTGGCAGCCATGCTCAATATTGTTGCCATCTGCATCGGTGCCTGCCTGGGCGCCCTGTCGCGCTGGGGGCTGGGACTGTGGCTGAGCGCCGGAGCCAGCATGCCCTGGGGCACTCTTGCCGCCAATCTGATCGGCGGCTATCTGATCGGCGTCTTCATCGCGCTGTTTCAGGCGATGCCCCAGCTGGATCCGGCCTGGAAACTGGCCATCATCACCGGCTTTCTCGGTGCTCTGACCACGTTTTCCAGCTACTCGGCCGAGGTCATCGGCCTGCTGCAGCAGCAGCGCCTGGTCGCTGCTCTGGGCTGGGCCTGTGTGCATCTGGTCGGCTCTCTGTTCATGACCTACATGGGTATGCTCAGCTGGAGCATCGGGTTCAGCCGTTAAGCTGGCAGACCATTTGCCACTATTGCGGCAAACTGCTTCAGCGTTTAGAGGCGAAATACTCTCCAGGGCTATAGCTTTGTGAGCGTATAGTGCAAGCATCATCTGCACTACAGGTGCATTTGAGCTTGAAGTACTTGACGGATGGGCGGTCAGCGCTACGAAATCTTTAGGGATGGCTGTAGTCCGTGCTGCTCAGCATTCTAAGAACCGAGGGTCCATGCAAATTTCTTCACCCCTGTCCGATACCGATCTGGCCAATGCCTGGGCCGAGCTGCACAACCAGGCCCATAACGGCAAAGAGCTGGAACCTCAATCCAACCGCCTTGCATTCGCCGATCCGGAGTTCATGTTCCGCCGCGAAACCCGTGGCATCCGCATGCAGCTGGAAATGCTCAAGCCAGATCTGACCCAGATCGAGCGCGGCATCGAGCACACTGTGGTTGTCTACGGAAGCGCGCGCTTTGTGGATATGGAGCAGGCGCGTCAGCAGCTTGCAGAAGCGAAGGCCAGCGGCGATACCCAGCGCATGGCGCTGGCCGAGCGCGGCATGCGCAATGCCGAGCGCTATGAGGCGGCACGCGCCTTTGCACGCATAGTGGCGACCGAAGGCATGAAGCAGGCGCCCAGCGAGCGCTTTTACATCTGCACGGGCGGTGGTCCCGGCATCATGGAGGCGGCCAACCGCGGCGCGCATGATGCGGGTGCTCCCAATGTGGGGCTGAACATCTATCTGCCGCATGAACAGCATGGCAACCCCTACATCACGCCGGGGCTGAGCTTTAAGTTCCACTACTTTGCACTGCGCAAAATGCATTTCATGATGCGCGCCAAGGCGCTGGTGGCCTTCCCTGGCGGCTTCGGCACCATGGACGAGCTGTTTGAGGTGCTGACGCTGGTGCAGACCCACAAGAGCAAGCCCGTGCCCGTGATCCTGTTCGGCACGGAGTTCTGGAAGCGGGTGCTGAACTTCGACGTGCTGGTGGAAGAGGGCACCATTTCCGCCAAGGATCTGAACCTGTTCCGCTACACCGACGATCCGGCCGAGGCCTGGTCCTTCATCCAGCAGTTCTACCAGACCGGCTGGAACAACGGATAAGCAGTCACGCCTGATCACCAAACGGCCAGAAACCGCCAGAAGATTTTCCTCTGGCGGTTTTTTGTTGCCCATCAATGCATGAAGATAGTTCTTGATGAGCCAGTGCTTGGGCCTGGTTCGGCTTAAATGCCATGCAGCGATTGCTCGGCCAGTTGCTGGGCACGCGCGATCGAAATGCCTTCATGCTGATCGACGACCAGTGCATCGCTTTCCTCATCGCAGCGGTGCAGCACCACGCGCGGGCGTGTGCCGTCGGCCTGGATATGCACATCGGCCGGGCGTGATTCCTGCGTGGGGTAGACGGCAATCAGATTGGACAGCCAGCCAAAGAAAATCGGGTCTTCGGGAGGTTTGTCGAAGGAGTCCAGATAGCGGTGAAAACTGGCTTCGCTGGCCGACACCCAGATGCCCCAGAGAAAGGGCTCGTCCAGGCCATGGATCGGCACTTCCAGAATGGCGCGCACATAGTATTGCGTGCCTTCGGGGTGGGCGATGACGCAGAGCTCGTCGGTCAGCTCGGCCCATGCCTCGCGTTCTTGCTCGCTCAGGCGTCGGTAGGGTGCAGGGGCATCGAAAGCAAAGCTCGGCGATCCTTCGTGAATCTGATCGCATTTGCTGCATTGGTAGGCAAAGATGGCGGCCATGGTGTAAGAGTTCAGCGTTTGCGAAAGACCAGCGTGCGGTTATTGGCCGGCATGGCCTGATCGATTTCAAGCTGCAGGCCGTGCTGACCGGCCAGCGCCACGATGGCTTCAAAGTCGCGCAGGCTGCTGCGCGCATCACGCTGGCGCAGCCAAGCGTCGAAGGCGCGGTTGCTGTCGCTGGTGAAGTGGCCGCCGTAGTTGAACGGACCGTAGATGGCAAACACGCCGCCTTCGGGCAAGTGCGAGCCCACCAGATCAAACATGCGCTGCACCAGCGGCCAGGCCACGATATGGCAGGTGTTGCTGGTAAAGACGGCATCAAAGCCTGATGGATCCTTGGTTGCGGGCCAGGCATCGGTCGCCAGGTCGAACT
The DNA here is from genome assembly GCF_004522605.1 of Comamonas sp. A23. NCBI lineage: Bacteria > Pseudomonadati > Pseudomonadota > Betaproteobacteria > Burkholderiales > Comamonadaceae > Comamonas > Comamonas sp. A23. The sequence continues at coordinate 38,539 of NZ_RSDT01000009.1, read as the reverse complement.
CCAGCGGAGCAAGCAGATTGGGTGCTCCATGGGCGGCGTGCCAGGCCTGGATGCCTGCATGACTGTCGGCCAGGTCGCTGGTCTGCCAGACCAGCTGCGGCAGGCGCGGAGCGAAGTACACGCTGTGCTGCCCGGTGCCGGAGCCTATCTCCAGCACATGCCGGCTGTGCTGAAAAGCGGACTTCAGCACCTCGAAAATAGGGGCCTGATTGTTTTCGCAGGCCTGGGAAAAAGGCCGTTGCGGGGCTGTCGATGGAAGGTTTTGGGTCATGAGGGTCTTGGCGGGCAGACACGGGAAATCGTACAGGCATCTTCTCCCGAAATGCCAAGTCCGAGCACTGCGACAGCCTTCACGGCCTGAAGCGCAGCCTGATCTCGGGTCGCACGTTCAGGCCACCGATTTTCCAGCTGTATGCGCCCATGCCCAGCGTGGGAGTGGAGCTGGCGTTTTGCGAGAGCACCTCGACATTGCCGGGCAGGCTGACTTTCAGGCTGCCATTCATGGTGATGCCCAGTTGCGCGAAGTCTCTCTTCTCCTTGTCCTTGAGCGGTTTGGCGGCAATCGTCATCACGCCATTCCTGTCGGTCTGCACGGTGAACATGTCCAGCAATCGCAGACCTTCACCGGGCTTTCGCTGGCCGGCAATCTCCAGCGCATAGCGCGCATTGCCTTTGTAGACGGCTTTCCTGACCTCGGGTTCGCGGCTCAGTTGCTGCGCTTGCGCCGCCAGCTCCTGGTGGTCTTTCTCGCTCAGCACACCTTGTTTTCTGAGCTTCATCACGGCCAGGGCATTCACCACCGTGCCGTCAAAGCGGTAGCTGTAGTTGCCATCGGGCTGCACTTCCACGCTGGCGGAGAAGCGCTCTGGTACCAGGCAGGCGGTCAGCAGGGCGACGAGGGCGGTGGTCGTCAACAGCGCAAAAAGCTTGTGCATGAGGACTCCTTTTGAGTGGCATTGCAGTGGCCCAGGGGGCAGAGGTCCGAGTCATCGTAGAGCAAACAGGGCATGCGCCAATAGGGGCTGCCATCAAGATTGCGTGGAGTCTTGCCGGAAGATTATTCAAAAAAGAGTAGCCGCAAGCGATTGCTACATAAGGGATACAGACCTTTGACTTTGATTTCGGCGTGCCGGAAGCGATCGTTCACTTGGATTTTGATTCGGCTTTGAGCTGGCTGATGGCTTCCTGAAAGCCCTGTAGATACTTGGTGCGCGTCTGCTCGGCCAGGGTAGGCCACTGTGCGGCTGGCAGGCTCAGCGATTCCATCGTCAGCCTGGCGGCCAGTTGCGGGTCACGGGAGGCCTGAACCGCCTGCATGCCGTGCAGATTGATCCAGTGCGGGTCGTAGGCGTGGGGTGTACGGCGATCCCAGTCCACAACCTTGGCGATCAACTCCTGAGCCTTGTCCAGATCCTGAAACAGATGGCGGTTGATGGGGGCTCCATAGCTCTGATTCATCACATCGACCGCTTGTCTGGCAGTGACGTCGGCGCAGCGATTGGCGTCGAAGCGGGCACGCAGCTGGCCGGCGTAGAACCAGAAGGCAGCCTCGTCCCGCAGACCTGCCTTGAACAGTGTTTGCGACAGCACATAGAACACGGGCGGTTGAAAGCGCTCGGGCGCTGCGCGTACGCGTTCGAGCACGGCTTGCTGCTGCTGAGGCGTGCCCTGCGACAGCAAGCGAAGAGCCTCCTGCCCCAGTCTGGTGTCGATCTGCGCATAGACGCCCTGGGGGACCAGTACCTGAGTCGCAGGGGAAGGCAATGGCTTGGGCGCAGCCGATGGCTGCTGAGTCTGTGCGGAAGCAAAGCCCGAGAGCGCCACCAGCGCACCGGTCACCATCTTTGCTGCGACATGGCTCATGCTGAACTCCTTGTACTTGCGATGCAAATCATTCTGGACGGTGTCAGACAAATACCCACTCTGTCGCATATCTTAAATAGCATGCTTGGTATCTGTGTCTCGTATTTACCAAGAATTCAATAAAGACGAGGCATCGCGTTGCCGTAAAGCCCGAAAGCTTTGCTTGCTGATGGCGGCGATATGCCCAAGGCCGGCCTAGCCGGCACATGGGCTTTGCCATCGGTGCTGCGCCAATGGCAGAGAACTGATGCAGCCTCGCCACCGAGCCGATAGACCGTCAAAACCGGCAGGCTCAGTCCCGGGCGTTGAAGGCCCTGTGATAACTCACCTCGCCTTGCGGCGGCAGGCCTTCGAAAGTCAGGGCCTGAAAGTACTCGGCAGGCACTCCGGGCAGCACCAGGCCCGGCACCGTCCGGAAACCAAAGCGCCGGTAGTAGTCCGGATCGCCAAGCAGCACGCATCCCCGCGCAGACTGCGCATGCAGAGCGCTGATGGCTGCCTGCATGAGTGCACTGCCGATACCCTGTCGCTGTCTTTGGGGAATGACGGAGATGGGGCCCAGGCCAAACCAGTGCTGGCTGCCGTCACTGATGGTGACGGGAGAGATGGCGACATGCCCGACGATTTGCTCGTCAATCTCTGCGACCAGGGACAGGGCAAGCGCCCCGGCTGCGCGCAACTCACGCACGATGAATTGCTCGGTGTGGTCGGTATGCTGTGCGTCCTTGAAGGCCTGTATCGTCACTTGCTCGATGGCCTGGGCGTCGGCGGGGAGTTCTGCTCGGATTTGCATGGCTTGGAATGGGTTCACAAAAATTCTGCCTCGACTATGCCGCAAACAGAGAAAGAGCCGGGGAAACGGCCAATGGCCCTGCTGCAGCCGCTGTCCAGGCGATCGGGCATGAAAAAACCGCCCGAAGGCGGTTCTTCAAGACAGGGCCTGCTGGGTGATTACACACCGGCCACTTCAATGCCCTTGAATTCCCCGGTCGCAATCTTTTCCTTCCAGATGGCGGGGCCGGTGATGTGGGCGCTGGTGCCGCCGGCATCCACGGCCACGGTCACAGGCATGTCGACCACATCGAATTCATAGATGGCTTCCATGCCCAGGTCTTCGAAGCCAACGACCTTGGCTTGCTTGATGGCCTTGGAGACCAGGTAGGCGGCGCCGCCCACGGCCATCAGATAGGCCGACTTGTGCTTCTTGATGGCCTCGATGGCGACGGGGCCGCGCTCGGACTTGCCGATCATCGAGATCAGGCCGGTCTGCGACAGCATCATGTCGGTGAACTTGTCCATGCGGGTGGCCGTGGTGGGACCTGCAGGGCCAACCACTTCGTCGCGCACGGGGTCCACGGGGCCTACGTAGTAGATCACGCGGTTGGTGAAGTCCACGGGCAGTTTCTCGCCCTTGGCCAGCATGTCCTGGATGCGCTTGTGGGCGGCGTCGCGGCCGGTCAGCATCTTGCCATTGAGCAGCAGTGTGTCGCCGGGCTTCCAGCTGGCCACTTCTTCCTTGGTCAGATTGTTAAGGTCGACCTTCTTGGACTTGTTGTAGTCGGGGTGCCAGTCGATCTTGGGCCAGGTGTCCAGCGAGGGGGCATCCAGGTGCACGGGGCCTGATCCATCCATCACGAAGTGGGCGTGGCGCGTGGCGGCGCAGTTGGGAATCATGGCCACGGGCTTGGAGGCCGCGTGCGTGGGGTACATGTTGATCTTGACGTCCAGCACCGTGGTCAGGCCGCCCAGGCCTTGGGCGCCTATGCCCAGGGCGTTGATCTTTTCAAACAGTTCCAGGCGCAGCTTTTCCACGTCATCGAGCTCTGCACCGCTGGCAGCTTTTTGCTGCAGCTCGTACATATTGAGGTCTTCCATCAGGCTTTCCTTGGCCAGCAGGACGGCCTTTTCAGCCGTGCCGCCGATGCCAATACCCAGCATGCCGGGCGGGCACCAGCCTGCGCCCATGGTGGGGACGGTCTTCAGAACCCAGTCCACGATGTTGTCGCTGGGGTTCATCATGATCATCTTGGACTTGTTCTCGGAGCCGCCGCCCTTGGCGGCCACGGTCACGTCCACCTTGTCGCCGGGCACGATCTGCACATTGATCACGGCGGGGGTGTTGTCCTTGGTGTTCTTGCGCTTGAACTGGGGATCGGCCACGACGGAGGCGCGCAGCGTGTTGTCGGGGTGGTTGTAGCCACGGCGTACGCCTTCATTGATGGCGTCTTCCAACCCCATGGTGAAGCCTTCCCACTTGACGTCCATGCCCACTTTCAGGAACACGTTGACGATGCCGGTGTCCTGGCAGATGGGGCGCTGGCCGGTGGCCGCCATCTTGGAGTTGGTCAGGATCTGTGCCATCGCATCCTTGGCCGCAGGGCTTTGCTCGCGTTCATAGGCGCGGGCCAGATGCTGGATGAAATCCGGCGTGTGGTAGTAACTGATGTACTGGAGGGCACCTGCGATCGAATCGATCAGGTCCTGCTGGCGGATGGAGGTGGTCATCGTGAAGCTTCTCGGGGGTTGCAATCTGTACGCGTGGGGCGCGCACGGTAAACCCATCGATTATCGGTCCAGACGACAATTCTTGCAGCCATAACCCACCAGTCTTATATATGACTGGTGGGCGCTGTGTGGCGTTCAGCCGGTCAGTGCGCCGAGGATGGAGGCCGAGAAATCGGCCTGACCACCTCGGCGATCGCCTCTTGCCCAGGCCAGCAGGCTGTCCGCCGGCATGGGGCGCGCGTAGAAGTAGCCCTGAAGCTCATCGCATTGCATGTCGATCAGGATGTCCCGCTGACCCGCAGTTTCCACACCCTCGGCCACCACGCGCAGGCCTAGGGCATGGGCCAGGCGCACGACGGCATGGACCACGGCGCGGGCATCTTCCTCGGTTTCCAGGTCGCGGATGAAGCTGCGGTCGATCTTCAGCTGCTGCGCGGGCAACTGACGCAGATAGTTGAGGCTGGAGTAGCCGGTGCCAAAGTCGTCGATAGAGAGAAAGATGCCGATGTCGCGCAACTCCTCGATTGCGCGCTGCGTGGCCTGGGTGTCTTCCATGGCCACGGATTCGGTGATCTCGCAGAGCAGCTGGCTGGCCTGTACGTCGTGGCGCAGCAGCGTCTGGGTGATGCGATCTGCCAGGCCGCTTTCGCGCAGCTGGTGCACGGAAAGATTGATCGCCACCCGCATCTGCAGTCCCATATCGCGCCACAGGGCCAGCTGGCGGCAGGCTTCTTCGATCACCCAGTTGCCCAGGCTGTTGATGATGCCGAAGCGCTCGGCCAGGGGAATGAAGATGTCCGGGGCAATCATGCCGCGTTCGGGGTGAGCCCAGCGCAGCAGCGCCTCGACCCCGATGATGTTGCCGCGCTCGCTGTCGATCTTGGGCTGGTAATGCAACTCCATCTGACCGCGCTGAATGGCGTGGCGCAGGTCGTTTTGCAGCTCCAGCTGCTCGGATGCATCGCTGCCCATATGCGGCTCGAACACTGCAAAACCGTTGCCACCATTGCGTTTGGCTGCGTACATGGCGGCGTCTGCGTTGGCGATCAGGTGGTCGCGGTCACCATGGTCGGGAAAGGCCACGATGCCGATGGAGCAGGTGATCTGCAGCTCCTTGTTGCCTAGGCGAAAGGGCTGACTAAGCGCCTTGAGAATGCGATTGGCCACTGCCATGCAGGCGGCCACGTCCTGGGTGTCCTCCAGCAGCACCAGGAACTCATCCCCGCCCACGCGGGCCACGGTATCGCTGCTGCGGGCTTCCGCCATGAGGCGCTCGGCCGCGCTGACGAGGATCTGGTCGCCTGCTGCATGACCGAAGGAGTCGTTGATGGGCTTGAAGCCGTCCAGATCCACAAACAAGATTCCCAGCCTCTCCTTGGTGCGCGAGCGGTTGGCGCGCTCCAGGCGCAGCAGGGCATGGATGAGGCGGTCTTCGAACAGCAGTCGGTTGGGCAGATTGGTCAGTGGATCGGCAAAGGCGCGCTGGCGCAGCTCGGTATTGGCCAGCTGCAGCTTGGCATTGGCTTCCTGCAGCGATTGATTGAGCTTGAAGGCTGTGCTTTGCAGGCGCGCATCGAGCAAGGTGCTGAACATCGCCGCAATCAGCAGCATGACCGTGGTGATGATGATGATGGTGGTGAGCTCGGGGCCGCTCAGGGCTTCCGCACTCAGGCAGACCGAGCCGCTGGCAAAGCTGGCTGCCGACATTCCGGTGTAGTGCATGCCACAGATTGCAAAGCCCATGACCAGTGCCGCCAATGTCTGGAACAGCCATAGCCGCTTGCCGGAGAGCGAAAACAGCGCGCGAAACAGAGTCAGCGCCGTGGCCGAGGCCAGTACTGCGATCAGAGCGGAGGCCGCCACCAGCGGCCAGTCCCAGGCAATCGGGATGGACATCTCGATGGCAAGCATGCCCAGATAGTGCATGGCGCAGATGCCGCCGCCCATGAGCAGCGAGGCGCCCAGAAAATGAGGCCAGCGGTATTCGGCCCTGGTTGCCACTCCAAAGGCCAATGCCGATGCCGCGACTGCCGCGACCCAGGATGCCAGCGTCAGAGCACCGCTGTAACCCAGGGTGATGGGCAGCTCAAACGCCTGCATGCCGATGAAGTGCATGGCCCAGACCCCCGTGCCCATCACCATGGCGCCGATGGCCCACCAGATGCGTCCGATTCTGCCCGAGGCCATGCGCATGCGACGGGCCAGACCCAGCGTCACAAAAGAGGCAAATACCGCGATGACGATGGAGACACACACCATCATCGTGCTGTAACTTGATGTCATGACGGTGGTGGCGATGGGGGGGGAAATATCAGTGAACATTGATGTGGCGGGCCAGCAAGGCCGGTCGGATTCTTTGTCCGACATTGATTTAATGTAACTATGTATTTCTGGCCTTGCCGGCGCAGGGGTGTTGCCTCGATTGTGCTTGCAGCCTGCCGGGCTGAGCTAGCATGGACCGGTTGTGGGAGTGGCCTGCCTGGCGGTGGGTCGACTTCCGTTTGCGGCCAACGGCAGCCAGATTTCTTCAGCCAGCTGCGCCGAGTTGTATTGCAAGGAGCGATTCCATGACAGTCACCCGCCAGGAAAAAGACACTTTTGGCCTGATCGATGTACCCGCCAACAAGCTCTGGGGCGCGCAGACGCAGCGCTCGTTGCAGAATTTTGACATCAGCGGCGAGCAGCAGCCGCGTGAAATCATTGCTGCGCTGGCGCAGGTCAAAAAGGCCTCCGCCAGCGTCAACCAGGCGCTGGGTCTGCTGGACGAGAAAAAATCCAGAGCCATCAATGCGGCCGCCGATGAGGTGCTCGCGGGCAAGCACCCCGATGAGTTCCCCCTGGTGGTCTGGCAGACAGGTTCCGGCACCCAGACCAATATGAACGTCAACGAGGTGCTGGCCAATCGGGCCAGCGAGCTGATGGGCGGCGAGCGCGGTGAAGCCCGTCTGGTGCACCCGAATGACGACGTGAATAAAAGCCAGTCCAGCAACGATGTCTATCCCACGGCCATGCATGTGGCGGCGGTGACGGCCATCGAGCACAAGTTGCTGCCTGCCATCGCCAAGCTGCGTGTCACGCTGCTGGCCAAGAGCGAAGCCTTTGCCGATATCGTCAAGATCGGTCGCACGCATTTGCAGGATGCCACGCCGCTGACGCTGGGTCAGGAAATATCCGGCTGGGTGGCCCAGCTGGCCCATGGCGAAGCCCATGTGCGGGCTGCATTGCCGCATCTGTATGAGCTGGCCCTGGGGGGGACGGCCGTGGGTACGGGGCTGAATGCCCCCAAGGGCTATGCCGAAGGCGTGGCGGCGGAACTGGCCAGACTGACAGGCTCCCCGTTTGTCACCTCGCCCAACAAGTTCGAGTCTCTGGCGAGCTGCGACGGCTTGGTTTATGCACATGGCGCTCTCAAGACGCTGGCTGCAAGCCTGATGAAAATCGCCAACGACGTGCGCTGGCTGGCATCCGGGCCGCGCAGCGGCCTGGGCGAAATCTCGATCCCGGAGAACGAGCCGGGTTCGTCCATCATGCCGGGCAAGGTCAATCCCACGCAGTCCGAAGCCGTGACCATGCTTTGCGCCCAGGTGTTCGGCAACGATGTGGCCATCAATTTCGGCGGAGCCTCGGGCAACTTCGAGCTCAATGTGTTCCGCCCCATGGTGGCGCACAACTTCCTGCAAAGCGTGCGCCTGCTGGCCGACGGCATGGTCAGTTTCAACGATCACTGCGCCGTGGGCATAGAGCCCAACCGTGCGCGCATTGACGAACTGGTAGGCCGTTCGCTGATGCTGGTGACAGCGCTCAACACGCATATCGGTTACGACAAGGCAGCCTATATTGCCAAGAAGGCGCACAAGGAGGGCAGCAGCCTGCGAGACGCGGCCATTGCCAGCGGCCATGTGACGGCCGAGCAGTTCGACCAGTGGGTCGTGCCCGAGCAGATGGTCGGCAATCTGTAAGCCGTTTCCGTACTGAAAAGAGCCCGCCTGCCGGGCTCTTTTCTTTTTGTCCAGGGTTTGCACACAATGCGACATCGTTGATGACTGGAGTCGGCATGCCCGCACAGCAGCACCTGGAGCAGGTTTCGGTTTCGGATCTACGGCCCACGCAGATGACGGTGGGGGCTGCCGAAGTGTTGCTCAAACGCTCTCAATGGGCTCAGCTGAAATCCAAGGCTCGCGACAAACTGTTGCTCAGTCACTGGTTTCCAGCCGTGAAAGGTCCTCAGGGCCGGTTTTTCATCGTGGATCACCATCATCTGGGACTGGCGCTGATGCAAGAAGCGGTCAAAACCGTCTGGGTCATGCAACTGGCCGATCTGAGCGAACAGGGCGCGCAGATGTTTTGGCGCGTCATGGAGTTCCACCACTGGGCGCACCCTTATGACGAGAAGGGGCGGCGTTGCGAGTTTTCGCAGATCCCCCAGCAACTGAGCCAGCTTAGGGATGACCCGTATCGCAGCTTGGCGGGGGAGGTGCGCAAGGCCGGTGGTTATGCCAAGGATGCCTCGCCTTATGCCGAGTTCCTCTGGGCTGATTTCTACCGGCCTCTGTTTCGCAAGGCGGATTTGCGAAGCAGTGGTGGTTTGGGCTTGCCTGAGTCTGCGGTCGTGGAGGCTGTTGCGCTGGCCCGTAGCGTCAAAGCGCAGTTCTTGCCAGGCTGGTCAGGCGTGACCAGCAATCTGCACAAGCCTTTATGACTGCGCGCTGGATGCTTGCGGGCGCGGACTGGATTGCGGGCCTGTCTATCGCGGGGCTGCTGCTGCCCGAGGCCGTGGCCTATTCTGGCATTGCCGGTGCGCCGCCTCAGGCCGGGGTGATTGCGCTGTTTGCGGGCTTGCTGGTCTATGGGCTGCTCGGTACCAGCCGCTTTGCGATTGTGTCGTCGACCTCATCCTCAGCGGCTGTGCTGCTGGCGGCCACGGGCTCGGTGCTGCATGTCTCGGCCGATCATCGCGCGCTCATGGGTGTGGCCATGGTGCTGGTGGCTGGGGTGATGTTTGTGCTGGCGGGCCTGCTGCGGCTGGGCGGCATCTCGCAATTCATTGCCAAGCCCGTGCTGCGCGGCTTTGCCATTGGTCTGGCGCTGACCATTGTGGTCAAGCAACTGCCACTGGCTGTGGGCGTGCATCCCGCGCACAGCGACTTTCTGCATTTCAGCTGGGACTTGATCGCGCTGCTACCGCGCTGGAACTGGTATGGCCTGACCATGCTGCTTGTGGCCTTGCTGGCGCTGCGGCTTCTGGCGCGGTGGAAAGCCGTGCCCGGTGCTTTGCTGGTGATTGCGGCGGGCATTGCGCTCGATGCACTGGGCTTTTGCAGGAGCTGGGGCATAGCGCCTGTGGGTTCGCTGCAACTGGGTGCTGCGCATCTGGCCCTGCCTGCGCTGGACTGGAGCGATTGGCTGCGCGTGGGGCAGCTGGCTGTGGCGCTGGCCCTGATTCTGTATGCCGAGTCATACAGCTCCATCCGCTCGCTGGCGCTGCGCCATGGCGATGGGGTGAACAGCAACCGCGATCTGCTGGCGCTGGGCGGCGCCAATATGGCCTCGGCCCTGTTTCAGGGCCTGCCTGTGGGTGCAGGGTTTTCGGCCAGCTCGGCCAATGAGGTGGCTGGCGCGCAGACCAAGGCCGCAGGCCTGATTGCCTGCGCCGTGGTGGCCGTGCTGGTGTGGCAGTTGCTGCCCTGGATGGAGCGAATCCCTGAGCCCTTGCTGGCCGCCATCGTCATTCATGCGGTGGCACATTCGCTCAACTGGCGCACGCTGCAGCCTTATTTCATCTGGCAGCGTGATCGCGCCGTGGCGCTCACAGCTTTTGCTGCCGTGATTGTGCTGGGTGTGCTTGATGGCCTGCTGCTGGCCATGGTGGTCAGCATTGTGATGCTGCTCAAGCGCATGGCCCAGTCCCATGTCAGCGAGCTAGGGCGGCTGGTGGGCAGCCATGATTTTGTGGACCGCCAGCGCCACCCAGAAGCGCAACCTGTGCCGGGTCTGCTGATTCTGCGGCCCGAGGAAAGCCTGTTCTTTGGCAATGCCGAGGCTGTGATGAGCGATATCCGCGCGCGCGTGGCGCAAGCTGCAGATGTGCATGCCGTGGTGCTGAGTCTGGAAGAAAGCCCTGATCTCGACAGCACCGGCATTGAGGCACTGGGCGAGCTGGCGTGTCAGCTGCAGCAAGCCGGGGTGCTGCTGCGGCTGGCCCGCGTCAAGGACAGTCTGCGCGAGCTGCTGCAGCGCGTGCAGATGCCGGGGCTCAACCCCGACTGCTATTCAGCCTGGAGCGTGGACGATGCCGTGCAGGCCTTGACCGCCGATTTTCACCAGGTGCCCGGCGGTGCCACACAGCCTGCGTCTTCGATATAGACATGCTTGCCTTGCTCCAGCTCGTCGGCCAGCAGCGCCAGCCAGGCCGAGAAGCTGGGTGCAAACACGCCCTTGGGGCCTCCCTCGTGATCAAACTCGATGATCTGGCCCGCATGGCCACCAGCCGCTGGCGCAAGGTCCAGCATGGCGCCATCGCCGCAGTTGTCGGTCAGGGGAATACGCAGTGCATCCCAGTACACGGGGCGCAGGGGGCCTTGCAGATAGTCGGGGTTGTAGTCCGGGCCAAGCCCCCAGCCTTCGCTCTTTTGCATGTCCGCATACATCTGCCAGACCTCCAGCATGCGCTGTGTGGACAGCAGCTCGCCAAAGTACAGCAGATACGCCTCATTGGCCGCGCCGTTGTGCAGGGCCAGTGACTCACGCACATCGTCCGGCAGGCGCTGACCCAGGGCGGCTTCCAGCTCGGCAATTTCTGCCTCGCTGGCGCCATCGGCCAAGACCAGAGTGTCTTTGGGTGTGTTCTGGGCATACCAGGCGCCGATGCGCTGCCAGCTTTGGGCGATGGATGACATGGTGCTCCTTGAATCTGTTTGCTACTGAATATATAGCTGTTTACGATTTTCCATCAAGCGCTAGAGGCCGGTTTCATCTTGAGCGCGCTGCGAAAGCCCAGCTGACCCACGATGCAGGCAATCAGCAGCACTGTAAAAGCCGATAGCGCCGGGCTGCCACCCAGGCTGCCACCCAGGCTGGCTCCCAGCGTGCACAGACCGCCCACGGCCATTTGCGTGAAGCCATAGACTCCGGCGGCCGATCCCGTCAAATCGCTGTGCACGCCCAGAGCCTTGGAGAGTGCGGCGGGGCTGGTCATGCCGGAACCCAAGGTAAACAGCAGCATCAATGTCACGACAGCGGGTACGTTGATCAGCTGCAGCAGCGTCAGGACTACCAGTGCAGCCGCACAGCCCAGGCTCAACATATTGCCGCCCAGTATCAGCCGCTCCAGTGGCCAGCGTTTGATGAGCTGGCGTGCCAGCGCATTGCCTGCTGCCATGCCGGCCATCAGCACCCCGAGGTAGATTCCAAGCTGCGCCTTGCTGGTGTGCAACTGCTCGATGAAGATGAACGGCGCTGCAGCAATAAAGGCGTACATGGATGTGGTGGCGCTACCGCCGCCTATGGCGAAGCCCAGAAACTGGGGGGAACCCAGCAAGGTTCGATAGTCATTGCGCACGGTGCGCCAGTTCAGTTTGCCGGTGGGGTGACCGGTCTCAGGAAGCAGGCGCCAGACTCCGATGGCCGTCAGCGCGCCCATGAGCGCCAGCACCGCGAAAATGATGCGCCAGCCAAACAGGGCATCCAGCCCCGAGCCTATGGAGGGGGCGATGCCCGGGCCAATCATCATCATGAGATTGAGCAAGGCCAGACTGCCCACGGCGGTTTCCGGTGTCGCAGTGTCGCGGGCAATGGCGCGGCCCAGTGCCAGGCCGGCACAGCCGCCCAGAGCCTGAATCAGGCGCGCGCCAATCAGCATATTCGCGCTGGGGGCCAGAAAGGCCGCAAGGCTGGCGACGGTGTAGAGACACAGTCCGACCAGCAACAGAGGGCGGCGACCCAGTGCATCCGACATGGGGCCATAGATCAGCTGGCCCAGTGCCAGGCCGAGGATGTAGACGGTGATGGTCTGCTGCATCTGTCCGCTGCTGGCGCCGAAGTGGCGAGCAGCATCGGGCAGAGCCGGGATGAACATATGCATGGCCATGGTGCCGGCAATGGTGACCATGACCAGCAGCCAGAGCGGCGCTTTGCGTACAGGGGTGACGGGACTTTGCATACAAGTGAAATCCGGAACTGGCTGTGAGGGTTCTGTTGCGTGCGGCGCTAGTTCAGCTTTCGGGCTGGGAGCCCTCGCTGGCGCTTGCTTCCAGCGCAGCCATCTTTTCCAGCATGGTTTCCAGTGCATCCAGTGTGGCGTCCAGCAGATCGGGGGGCAGCTCCTGCATGACTTCGCTGCGGACATCCGCCACGATGGTCTTGACGGTCTCGACCTGAAGCAGTCCGGCCGCCGTGAGCTGTATGCGCTTGACGCGCCGATCGGCATCGTCGATGCGCTCCACCCAGCCTTGGGCCTGAAGGCCGTCAATCAGTCGCACGATGGAAGAGCTGTCCAACGCCAGCGCCAGAGCAAGGTCCTTTTGCCGCATGGCACCCGCACTGCGCTCCAGGTGGACCAGGGGCAGCCACAGCGCCTGCGTCAGACCCAGGGGTGCCAGGACCTTGTCCAGCGTGCGGCGCCATTGCTTGTTGACCTGCGCCATGACGAACATGAGCTGGCGCTGACGACTGGACAGTGAGGCGGTGCTGGACATTCCGAATGCATTCAAATAGTTGGTATTCAAATTATTGCGCAAACAGTATTTATCTTGTTAACAGGGTTTTAGGCAAGGATGCTGTGACCTGCTGTCGTCGGACATGGCACCTTGTCAGGCGTGCGACGCATCGTCCAAACGGAGTGCGGATTTGCCTGTGCTGCGAGCTGCTCCTGCTTGTTCAACAATTTCCTGATTGCTGACGGGAGCGCTGCGGCAAAACGACAAATCACCACAGGAGACAGACCCTATGCAAAGCCCTGCATGCATTCGATCCCACCACCGGCCAAACCGGCGTTTGATGAGCCTGGCCGTTGCAGGATTGCTGGGCTGGCTGTCCATGCCGGCGCTGGCTGGGCAGCATGTGGATGACGCCCATATCGAAGCCAATGCCAGGACCGGCAAGGACTGGCCCAGCCATGGGCTGAACTATCAGGAAAATCGCTTCAGCCCGCTCAAGCAGATCCACAGTGGCAATGTGGACCAACTGGGCCTGGCCTGGTCGTACAAGCTCGATTCGTCGCGCGGCGTGGAAGCCACCCCCATCGTGGTGAACGGCGTGATGTATGTTTCCGCCCCCTGGAGCGTGGTGCATGCGGTGGATGCGCGCACGGGCAAGGCGCTATGGACCTACGACCCACAGGTGCCGCGCGAGATGGCCTACAAGGGCTGCTGCGATGTGGTCAACCGCGGTGTGGCCGTCTACAAGGGCAAGGTGTTTGTGGCTGCCTTCGACGGGCGGCTGATTGCGCTGGACGCTGCCACGGGCCAGCAGGTCTGGTCCACGGACACCATAGACAACAAGAATTTTTCATACACCATCACGGGCGCTCCGCGAGTGTTCAAGGGCAAGGTCTATATCGGCAATGGCGGCGCCGAATATGGTGCTCGCGGTTATGTGACGGCCTATGACGCCGAGACCGGCAAGCAGGTTTGGCGCTTTTATACCGTGCCAGGCGATCCGGCTCGGGCTTATGAGAGCAAGGCGCTGGAGGAGGCGGCCAAAACCTGGGACCCGGCAGGCAGGTATTGGGAGAGCGGCGGTGGCGGAACGGTCTGGAACTCGCTGGTGTTCGACCCAGAACTCGATCAGATGTATATCGGCGTGGGCAATGGTTCACCCTGGGCGCACCGCAAGCGCAGTCCTGCGGGGGGAGACAACCTCTATCTGGGCTCCATCGTGGCGCTGGACCCGGACACGGGTGCCTACAAATGGCACTACCAGGAAACGCCGGGCGATAACTGGGACTTCACTTCTGCCCAGGATATCGTGCAGGCTGACATCAGAATTGACGGCAAGCTGCGCAAGGTATTGCTGCATGCGCCCAAGAACGGCTACTTTTTTGTGATCGACCGCCAGAGCGGAAAATTCATCTCTGCGAGGAACTTTGTGCCCGTGAACTGGGCCAGGGGCTATGACGGCAACGGCCGTCCCATCATGGAGGAGGCCGTGCGCAGAGCCAGCAAGGCCGAGATCATTCCCGGCCCTCTGGGGGCGCATAACTGGCATTCCATGGCCTATAGCCCGCAGACAGGGCTGGCCTATATTCCGGCCCAGCATATTCCCACGGCCATGGCTGACGATCCGAACTGGACCGGCTTCAACAGCAATACGCCGGGCCAGCTCATGAGCAATACCGGCTGGAATACGGGGCGCGTGATGCTGGAGCCCAGCAGCCTGCCCTTTGGTCGCTTGATCGCCTGGGACCCGGTGCGGCAAAAGGAAGCCTGGCATCAAAAGCATGTCTCGCCCTGGAATGGCGGAACGCTGGCGACGGCCGGCGATCTGGTCTTTCAGGGAACGGCCGACGCGCGGCTGGTGGCCTATCACGCCAGAAGCGGCAAAAAGCTCTGGGCGGCTCCCATGGGCAGCGGCGTGATTGCGGCACCGGTGAGCTATGAACTGGACGGCCGGCAATATGTCTCGATTGCAGTGGGCTGGGGTGGTGCTTTTGGCCTGGGTGACCGCGTGGCCGACTTCAAGAGCCCCGGCACGGTCTATACCTTTGTGTTGGGAGGCAAGGCCCCGATGCCGGAACGGGTGGCCTATCAGATGAATGCCCTGATCGGTGGGCTCAAGTACGACCAGCAACTGGTGCCGGCCGGTGCCGCACTCTACAACAGCAACTGCATTGCCTGTCACGGCTATCCTGGCATCAGCAAGGGCGGAGCCCTGCCCAGCCTGACCTATCTGCCTGCGGCCATGATTGACAATCTGGGCAGCTTCATCATCAACGGCCCGGCCACCTCGCGTGGCATGCCCGATTTTGCGGGCAAGCTCAGCGACGACGATGTGCAAAAGCTACGCGCCTTTATTCTCGCAATGGCCGATGCGGTAAGACCGGGCCTGCCGGCAGAAAAAGGCAGGTAAGCGCCGCCGACGCAGGACCGATCACGTGCAAACGCGAGCTCCCGGGCCGTCGCTCTTGCCTTAGAGGCCCAGCGACTTGAGCAGGTCGTCGGTGTCGCTGGAGGCTACAGCAGTATTGATAGCGGCAGGTGCTTGTCCAGATTGGGCTTCACGGGCCTGGGCCATGACAAGATCAGGGTCCGGTTTTTCCTGGGCCTCGAAGTCCTTGATCTTGATGAACTCCATGTGATCCACCGCCATCTCCAGATAGAAGATGTTGTTGTTGCCTGTGTAGAAGGTCACGCGGCGCGCTTCCGGGGCATCCAGATTGGCATCCACGCTCAGATTGACCTGCTTGTTCAGGCGGATCATCTTGGGCTGGCTTTGCGCGATATGGGTCTGCAGCTCGCGCTGCACCTTGCTGGTGAAGTCGCCAACGACCTGGTTCATCAGTTCGCCCATGACGTTGCTCACATCGTCCGAGGTATAGGAACTGGCCAGATCGCTCTCGGCCATGCCCATGGACAGCAGATAGCTGCGGTAGAGTTCCATGGCCGCATCGGCCGAGAAGTTGATGATGATGAGCGCAGAAAAGCCGCCATCGATCAGCACAAAGCAGCCGATATCGGGTTTGAGACTGGTCTTGGTGATGCGTTGCACCATGCCCGAGTACTGGATCGGGCACTGGGTGGCCACCTGCAGCACGCGCGAGACGGAGTTGCACAGGGCAATCAGCACATCTTCGGTGCCGTGGACGATGGGGGCGGTGGGTTGGCTCATGGCTGCATTGGTTCAAGAGATCGCTGATTATGTATGCAACACTTTGTTGCATAGAGATATCTGCAGCAATTGAAGGCTGCCGCTGTCTGTTAACGTGCCTGCTTTTGGAAAATCAGAGGTATTCATGCAGAGCAAGCTGTGGCGCCTGGCGGCCAGTGTCATTGTGGTGACGGGTTTGACCGCCTGTTCGAGCTTGTCCGGCATGACGGACAAGGTTTCCCAGACCTGGGACAAGACCTGGACCGGTCTGACGGGCAAGAAGCAGGCCCAGGCCCAGACCGAGGTCAGGCAGGCCGGCCCTGCCGCCGCAGGCCTCAAGCCTAGCGAGGAAAGCGGGCGCTGGCAGGGTCTGTACAGCCTGGATGGCGAGACGGCCCGCTTTCAGGAGTGCGAATCCGGCCAGATCATCAGCGTTCTGCCCGAGGGCGACAGCGTGCTGCTGGAGCAGGCCTATCTGAACACGCGCAGCAGCGCCACTGTCGCCATGCTGGCTGAAGTGCAGGGCAGGGTGGTAGAGCGAGCCGTGGCCGATCCGGTGCTGGCTCGACAGGGGCGCAAGATGTTGGCGCTGCGGGTGGAGCGCTTTGTCGCCCTGTCCAGCCAGGCGGCCTGCCGCAATGCCAAGGCCAACTGGTAGGCAGCGGCCCGCTGCCGAAAGCACTTTTGATAGCTGCCAGTGCTTTGTCATAAAGCGCTGTAGCCGTTTTTGATCCTTATCTGGCAGCAGCGCGCGCCTGTTCCAGCCAGCCGTCAAAAGTCTGTTGATGGGCCTTGATCCAGCCGTCCACATGGCGGCTGACGTCGGCCGAGCTGCTCTCGCCCTGGCGCATGCGCATGTTCTGGGCGTTGATGTCCTCGATAGATAGCTGCATCACGGCAAACAGCTTGGCTGCCGCCGGATTCTTCTCGGCCCAGGCCTTGTTGGCCAGGATGTACTGCTGATTGAGCTTGAAGCCGTAGTTCTTGCCATTGGGCAACTGGGTCTGGTCTTCGCCCTGGGCACCGGGGACATTGGGTACCTCCAGCCAGCTGACCTCCTTGCCCGGGCGCAGCACGGTGTTCACCCAGAACGGGGTCCAGACGTAGTAGAGAATGGGCTTTCCGCTTTTGTAGCGGGTGATGGTGTCGGCAATCAAGGCCTGGTAGTTGCCTTGCCTGTGGGTGATGCTGGACTCCAGATCCAGTCCCTTGAGATGCTTGTTGATGGCCAGCTCGCAGCCCCAGCCCGGGTTGCAGCCCGTCAGATCGGCCTTGCCGTCGCCATCGGTGTCGAACAGCGCTGCCAGCTTGGGGTCCTTGAGCTGCGTGATGCTGGTGATTTTGTACTTCTCGGCCGTGGCCTTGTCGATCAGATAGCCTTGCACCGCATTGCGCGAGTAAGTGCCGGCGCGATAGAAGGCCCTGTCTGCGCCATTGTTCTCATAGAAGGCGCGGTGCAGCGGCATCCAGTGAGTGGCGGTAAAGGTGGCATCGCCCTGGGCCACTGCCACATGCTGGGTGCCGTTTTCCAGGCTCTTGACGGGTTGTACCCGGTAGCCCAGCTTCTCCAGAGCACGCGAAACCAGCAGGGTCTGGAACATTTCCTCATCCACCGTGCCCTTGAGTGGCTGCACCGAGACGCCTTTGCCGGGCAGCTCGTCAGCGTTTGTTTGCGCTTGCGCGGCAGCGGCGCCAAAGCTCAGCAAGGCGATGGCAACCAGATCGCGGTATCGGGGCTGCAGGGTTGGGAGAGGGGAATGTGCGGGCTTGTTGCTGTGCATGAATACTCCTTGGATGCTGGGTGCCTACCCCGAAATCGGCATGAAAAAAGCGAAAGGGTTGATGAAGGAAACGGCGCCCGGATCAGGTCCGGTGCGCCGTTGGCGAATCAGGATTTCAGGGCTGCGGCCTTGGCCTGGGCAATCCAGGCGTCAAAAGTCTGCTGGTGGGCCTTGATCCAAGCGTCCACATGGCGGTGGATATCGGCGGGCTTGCTTTCCCCTTCGCGCAGCAGCTGGTTCTGGCGGCTGATGTCGTTGATGGGAATCTGCATGATCTCGAACAGCTTGCCGGCGGCCGGGTTCTGCTCGACCCAGAGCTTGTTGGCCACGATGTACTCGTTGTTGAGCGGAAAGCCGTAGTTGCGGCCATTGGGCAGCTTGGTGTCGGTGCCGGCCTGCACCCCGGGCATGGAAGAGCGCGACACCTGCAGCCACACCACTTCCTGGCCGGGGCGCAGCACATTGCTGAGCCAGTAGGGCGTCCACGCGTAATACAGCACAGGCTTGCCGGCCTTGAAGCGCGCCAGCGTGTCGGCAATCAGCGCCGGATAGTTGCCCTGGGTGTAGCTGACGGTGTTTTCCAGACCGAAAGCCTTGATCTGGTGGGCCACCACGGCCTCGCCACCCCAGCCGGCGTTGGGACCGATCAGATTGGCCTTGCCGTCGCCGTCGATATCGAACAGGGCCGCCAGTCCGGGGTCCTTGAGCTGGTCGAGATGGGTGATCTTGTGTTTGTCGGCTGTCTTCTTGTCGATCATGTAGCCCTGGGCCGCACCGGCTGCATACACGCCCTTGCGCGAGAGCTTGGCGTCGCCGCCGGCCTGCTGATAGAACTCGGCGTGGTGCGGGTTCCAGTGGTTGGCCATGAAACTGGCATCGCCATTGGCCACGGCCACGTGGATCAGCGGGTAGTCCAGCTCTTCCCAGGGCTTGACGGTGTAGCCCAGTTGCTGCAGCGCCTTCATCACCAGCAGCGTCTGGAAGTTCTCCTCGGCCAGAGCGCTCTTGACGGGCAACACGGTGATGCCTTGGCCCGGAAGCGCATCGCCAGACACATTCTGGCCGGCTGCCCAGCTTGGTGACTGACCCAGACTCAGCGCTGCGGCTCCGGCCGTGCCCAGCAGCAGCTGGCGCCTGGCGCGTCGGTTTGGGGTCGGGGTCTGCACAGACTTGCTCATTGTTCTTGTCTCTCCTTGGCTTGGGTGGGCCTGCGGCCCGATTGCAAATGACACCCCACGCTCCCCACTGCGTGTGGTTCGCTGCCCCTCCAGGAGGGGCGTTTTATCTTGGGGCGGCCCGGTGATAAAAAAACGGCGGCCGCCGTAGCGGTCGCCGTGATTCGGGGATTGTGATCAGGACTTCTTGGCAGCCGCCAGCGCCTGGCTGATCCAGCCGTCGAAAGTCTTCTGATGGGCCTTGATCCAGCCGTCGGTGTGACGCTCGATGTCGGAGGCCTTGTTCTGGCCCTGGCTCATCATGTAGTTCTGGGCGTTGATGTCGCCCACGGGCAGCTTGATGATTTCAAACAGCTTGGCTGCCGCAGGGTTCTGCTCTGCCCAGGCCTTGTTGGCCACGATTTGCTGGTTGTTGGCAATGAAGCCGTAGTTCTTGCCGTTGGCCAGCTTGGTGTCCGTGCCGGACTGCTCGCCGGGCAGTGCGGAGAACGGAACCTGCAGCCAGACCACATCCTTGCCGGGCTTGAGCACATTGCTCACCCAGTAGGGCGTCCAGGTGTAGTAGAGGATGGGCTTGCCGGCCTTGTAGCGTGTGATGGTGTCGGCCATCAGCGCCGAATAGGTGCCCTGCTTGTGGGTGACCGTATCGCGCAGCTTGTAGGCGCCGAGCTGGTGCTCGATCATGGCCTCGCAGCCCCAGCCGGGCGTGCAGCCTGTCAGGTCGGCCTTGCCGTCACCGTCGGTGTCGAACAGCTTGGCAATTTCGGGGTTCTTGAGCTGGCCCAGATTCGTGATCTTGTGTGCATCGGCCGTCTTCTTGTCGATCAGATAGCCTTGAGCTGCATTGGCCGAGAACACGCCCTTGCGGTAGAGCTTGGCGTCGCCGCCCGCATTCTTGTAGTAGTCGGCGTGCAGCGGGTTCCAGTGATTGGCCATGAAGGTGGCATCGCCGTTGGCCAGTGCAATATGGGCCGTGGGGTATTCCACTTCCTTCATGGGCTGGACCTCGTAGCCCAGCTTTTCCAGGGCCTTCATGACGAGCTGGGTCTGGAAGGCTTCTTCGGCAATCGAGCTCTTGAGCGGCTGGACCTTGACGCCCTTGCCAGGAAGCTCGTCGGCAGCGAAAGCAGCGGTGCTCACCATGGACAGGGCCATGGAGGCTGCGGCTGTGCTGGCAAGCAGCCAGTGGCCCAGGCCATGGCGGATGCTGGCAGTGTTGGTGGCTGTATTCATGCGTTCTCCTTGTTCTTGATTCAGATCGTTGCTGGCTTGGTGGCTTCGCTGCCGGGCTTGGGAGCCGGTGCCGAGCGCTTGTTGCCCAGCAGACGCACGGCCAGACCAGCTGGGCCGGTGGCCCACCAGCGGGCACTGCCGCGCTTGGGCTCGCCCATGGCCTGGGTGATGCGGTCCAGCACGATGGCCAGCAGCACGATGCCCAGGCCGCCGACGGTGGCCAGACCCATGTCCAGACGGCCGATGCCGCGCAGCACCATCTGGCCCAGACCGCCGACGGCGATCATGGAAGCAATCACCACCATGGACAGGGACAGCATCAGCGCCTGGTTGATACCGGCCATGATGGAGGGCATGGCCAGCGGCAGCTGGACTTTCCACAGCAACTGGGCGGGCGATGCACCGTAGGCACGGCTTGCCTCGATCAGGTCGGGGCGTACCTGGCGAATGCCCAGGTTGGTCAGGCGGATCAGCGGCGGCAGGGCAAACACAATCGTCACGATCACTCCGGGCACATTGCCAATGCCGAACAGCATGACCACCGGCACCAGATACACGAAGGCCGGTGTGGTCTGCATGGCGTCCAATAGTGGGCGCGTCCAGCGCTGGGCACGGTCGCTGCTGGCCAGCAAGATGCCGACGGGCAGGCCGATCACGATGCAGAAGAACAGCGAGGTCAGCACCAGGGCCAGCGTGACCATGGCTTCGGACCAGATGCCCAGCAGGGCAACAATCAGCAGCGAAACTGCCGAGCCAATGGCTAGCTTGCGGCCTGCAAACTGCCAGGCCAGCAGGGCAATCAGCAGCACCAGTGCGGGCATGGGGATGGTCTGCAGCACATCGGTCACACCGTTGAGCGTGGCGTCGATGGGGGTACGAACAGCCTGGAAGAAGGGGCGGAAATGATCAACCACCCAGGTGAGGCCGTTGTTGATCGAGTCCTGCACGGGCAGGCCTTCGGTGGTGATCTGGTGCCAGAGCTGGCCTATGCCGCCGTCATGCTCGGGCACATCGGTGGGCGAGGGAGTGCTGAGCCAGTCGGTGCTGCTGGCCTGGCTGGCAGCATCGCCGCTGCTCCAGGCATCGGTGCTTGAGCCGGCATCCGCATCGGCATAGGAGGCAGCCCAGGGATCGGCATCTGCCGCCGAGCTAGTGACATTGGCGCTGGCCGGCTCGGTGGCGGGCGCAGAGGCTGCGGCCCACGGGTCGTCAAAAGCCGTGCTGGTGGTTTCTGTGTTGGGGTTGTTCAGTGCGTTGTCGTTCAAATCGGCTCCCTTCTTTTATTGCGCTGCGTGCTGGGCAGCTTGCGTGTTGGACTTGGGCTGGAAGTGCTGGTCCAGCTTGATGGGCGGAATTTCCTTCTGGGGTGGCGGCACCGGCGGGGTGGCGCGATCCAGGAACTTGAGCATGGTGGTGCGACTGATAACGCCCAGGTATTTGCCCTCTTCATCCACCACAGGCAGCGGGTAGGCAGGAGTGGCTACGGTGCCGAACAGCTCGGCCACCGGCGTGCTGCTGGCTATAGGCTGCACATCGGAGATGAAGGCGTGCTTGAGGCCCAGCATTCCCTCGTGGCCGTGCAGCGCATCGCGCAGCGACTGCGACGAAACCACGCCCAGAAAGCGTTTGCGGGCATTGAGCACATAGGCGTAATCGCGGTCGGAGTCCTCCAGCAGGCGAAGCGCGGCGCGGCAGCCACGGTCGCTGTGTTCGGAAATCACGGTCAGCGCCTGACGGGCGATGTCGGCGGCCTTGAACACGGCTGCCGCATCCACGCCCTGAATGAAGGTGCGCACATAATCGTTGGCCGGGTTGCGCAGAATCTCGTCGGGCGTGCCGACCTGCTGCACCATGCCGTCTTTCATGATGGCGATGCGGTCGCCAATGCGCATGGCTTCGTCCAGATCGTGAGAGATGAAGACGATGGTGCGGCGCTTGATTTCCTGCAGACGCAACAGTTCGGACTGCATCTCGGTGCGGATGATGGGGTCCAGTGCCGAGAAGGCCTCGTCCATCAGCAAAATGGACGGGTCGGAGGCCAGCGCGCGGGCCAGGCCCACGCGCTGCTGCATGCCGCCGGAGAGCTCGTCCGGGTAGCTGGCGCCCCAGGCACCCAGACCCACCTGCTCCAGGGCATCCTGAGCCTGCTGCTGGCGCGTGGCGCGGTCCACGCCGGCCAGCTCCAGACCAAAGGCCGTGTTGTCCAGCACCGTGAGGTGGGGCATGAGGGCAAAGGACTGGAACACCATGGAGATGTCCTTGCGGCGCAGCGCGCGCAGTTCCTTGTCATTGAGCGCATTGATGTCCTGGCCGTCGACCAGGATGCGGCCGCTGGTGGGCTCGATCAGGCGATTGAGCATGCGCACCAGGGTGGACTTGCCCGAGCCCGACAGGCCCATGACTACAAAGATTTCACCGGCTTCGATGGTGAAGTCGGCGTCGAACACGCCGATGGATTGCCCGGTCTGGGCGAGGATCTCCTGCTTGCTCCGGCCCTGTTTCACAAGGCTGAGCGCGGTTTTCGGATCGTTGCCGAAGACCTTGAAGACATGATCGATAGCGATTTGCTTGGCCACTGTGGCGTTCTCCTTTTTGATGAGATGGAACACAGTCCAGCGCCCACAGCCGGCGATGCCGGTGGGCGCTGGCGCACAAGCCAAAATAAAAGCCCTGATGCCGCAGCTCAGCCCGGCCTTGTGGACAGGACTGCGCAATGCAGATGGCGCAGCGATGGCGCCGAGTTTTCAGCCCGGATGGCACAGTCAGGTGTGCGCAAGAGCTGGCAAATTGGAAGAAGCAGCTGGCTGGCAGAGCGGGTACCGACTGGCACGCATCTGCACGGCTTCTTGTCAGGCCAACCCCGGCAATATCGGCCGGGGAGAGCCCCCTACATCAGGGCCGTGTTTCGGCCCGGTTGACGGGGCTGCGCCAAAGAGCGGCAAGCGCTCATGAATTGACACAACGATCCGCCGGGAAGTGAGTCAACCGCATCTCAACAATGCGGTGACGACCTGCACGGCAGGTTGTAAATGACTTTTTAATATATCGAATTGGGTTTTATGCGTCAAATCGAGCTGTAAGCTTTGCCGCCTGCATCCGCCGGAAATAGCGCCATTGAAACATTTGCATACGCAAAAACAGGAGACGCAAGTGCTTGATAGATAAGGCGTGGCAGCCTATCGATGGCTTTTTTTTGCCGGTTGTCAGCTTTTGGCGCGTTTTGCCGCTGTCAGGGGCATGAAAAAAGCCCCTTCATGGACAACCATGCGGGGCTTTTTTGGGGGAGGGGGCTGCTTCAGTGGTGAGCGCTTTGGGTGAGCTTGTCGGTCAGGGCAATGGCCAGGGCGCTGAGCAGGAAGACCACATGGATGATGGTCTGCCACATCAGTACCTGCACTTCATAGCTGCCGGCGTTGATAAAGCTCTTGAGCAGGTGGATGGAGCTGATGCCGATGATGGACAGCGCCAGTTTGACCTTGAGTACCGAGGCATTCACATGGCTCAGCCACTCGGGCTGGTCGGGGTGGGATTCCAGGCCCATGCGGCTCACAAAGGTTTCGTAGCCACCCACGATGACCATGATCAGCAGGTTGGAGATCATGACCACATCGATCAGGGCCAGTACCACCAGCATGATGATGGTTTCGTTCAGGTGGGTGATCTGTACATCGCTTTTGTAGCCAATATTGGTGATCAGGGCATGCAAGGCTTCCTGATTGCCGAAGACAGCCTCCACCAGATGCCATAGCTCCAGCAGAAAGTGCCAGACATAGACACCCTGGGCGGCAATCAGACCCAGGTACAGCGGCAGCTGCAGCCAGCGGCTGGCAAAGATCAGCGAGGGCAGGGGGCGCAATGCGCCAGAGGGCTGGTAGCCGCCATGCGGCGTCTGGTGGGTGGAGTTGCCTGCTTCGTCGGAAGGGATGCGGCTCATGATGTGTGCTCGGGGCGGACTGGATGCGATGGGTGGGCAACGGGATGCCGCCACCTTGTAAGACTGGTTTTGCTGGGGCCGCGTCCCGGACTGCCTGCGCCTTCGAGAGCAGGCCGTAATGTGGGCTCAGGCCTCTGCAGCAGCAGGTGCGCGATTCTAAGGGTTTGTTCCAGGGTGTTTTGAAAAAAATGCAAGCAAATCAACACCAAGCAGGCACTTTCTGCTGCAAAAATGGGAGCGAATGACGGGCTTGACGGCGCGCAAAAGCCGCTTCTCAATTTCAGTCAGTGGGGTGTAAGACCGAGCCTTGACAGTACACCCACAATTATTTCATTGCTTATGCATCAGGAGACAAAACGATGAGCGCTGCGACATCAACCATCGAATCCGTGCTGGTGGAAAACCGTGTGTTCCCGCCCCCTGCGGATTTCGCCGCCAAGGCCCGCATCTCGGGCATGGCGCAATACCAGGCCCTGTGCGATGAAGCCGAGCGCGACTATGAAGGCTATTGGGCACGGCTGGCCCGCGAGAACGTGCAGTGGACCAAGCCCTTCACGCAGGTGCTGGACCAGAGCAACCCGCCTTTCTATAAATGGTTTGCCGACGGCGAGCTCAACGCCAGCGCCAACTGCCTGGACAAGCACATGGGCACGCCCGTGGAGAACAAGACGGCCATCATCTTTGAAGCAGACGGCGGCGAGGTCACCAAGGTCACTTACAAAGAGTTGCTCGCCCGTGTGAGCCAGTTCGCCAATGCGCTCAAGGCGCGCGGCGTGCAAAAGGGCGATCGCGTGCTGATCTACATGCCCATGACCATCGAGGGTGTGGTAGCCATGCAGGCCTGTGCACGCATCGGCGCCACGCATTCCGTGGTGTTCGGCGGTTTCTCGGCCAAGGCCGTACAGGAGCGCATTGTGGACGTGGGTGCCAGTCTGGTCGTCACTTCCAACTACCAGATGCGCGGCGGCAAGGAGTTGCCGCTCAAGGCCATCGTCGACGACGCGCTTGCGCTGGGCGGCTGCGAAGCCGTCAAGAGCGTGCTGGTCTATGAGCGCACGGCCACTGCCTGCAATATGGTCGCGGGCCGCGACATCAGCTTCACCGAGGCATTGGCCGGCCAGTCCACCGAGTGCGAAGCCGTGCCCGTCAATGCCGAGCACCCGCTCTTCATCCTCTACACCAGCGGCTCCACCGGCAAGCCTAAGGGCGTGCAGCATGCCACCGGCGGCTATGTGCTGTGGGCCAAGCAGACCTTCGAATGGACTTTCGATGCCAGGGACAGCGATGTCTTCTGGTGCACGGCCGATATCGGCTGGATCACCGGCCACAGCTATGTGGCCTATGGCCCGCTGGCGGCCGGTGCCACGCAGATCGTCTTCGAAGGCGTGCCGACCTTCCCCAATGCGGGCCGCTTCTGGCAGATGATAGAGCGCCACCAGTGCAGCATCTTCTACACGGCACCCACGGCCATACGCTCGCTGATCAAGGCGGCGGACTCCGACCCCAGCGTCCACCCGAAGAACTGGAATCTGTCCAGCCTGCGTCTGCTGGGTTCGGTGGGCGAGCCCATTAATCCCGAGGCCTGGATGTGGTATCACAAGCATGTGGGCGGCGAGCGCTGCCCCATCGTGGATACCTTCTGGCAGACCGAGAACGGCGGCCACATGATCACGCCGCTGCCCGGTGCCACGCCTCTGGTGCCCGGCTCCTGCACCCTACCCCTGCCCGGCATCACGGCGGCCATCGTCGACGAGGCCGGTAACGAGATCCCCAATGGCGCCGGCGGCATCCTGGTGGTGAAGAAGCCCTGGCCCTCGATGATTCGCACCATCTGGGGCGACCCCGAGCGCTTCAAGAAGAGCTACTTCCCCGAAGAGCTCAAGGGCTATTACCTGGCCGGCGACGGCGCCGTGCGCAGCGAGGATCGCGGCTATTTCCGCATCACGGGCCGTATCGACGATGTGCTCAATGTCTCGGGCCACCGCATGGGCACCATGGAAATCGAGTCGGCCCTGGTGGCCAAGACCGATCTGGTGGCCGAGGCCGCCGTGGTCGGCCGTCCCGACGACCTGACCGGCGAAGCCATCTGCGCCTTTGTGGTGCTCAAGCGCGGCAAGCCCACGGGCGAGGAAGCCAGGCAGATTGCGACCGAGCTGCGCAACTGGGTGGCCAAGGAGATCGGCCCGATTGCCAAGCCCAAGGACATCCGCTTCGGCGACAACCTGCCCAAGACCCGCAGCGGCAAGATCATGCGCCGCCTGCTGCGCTCGCTGGCCAAGGGAGAAGCGATTACCCAGGACACCAGCACTCTGGAGAATCCCGCGATCCTCGAGCAATTGTCGGAGACCAATTGAGCCGGCGCATGCCGCTGATCTGAACGCATCATGACGACAGGGCCGCTGGCAACAGCGGCTTTGCCATTTCTGGCGCTTGCTGACGCAAGCCGATGCGATCTTGGGTTAAAACAAGGCATTCCGGAGTACAAGGAGAAGAGCATGAACTTTCGCACCATCTGCATTGCCATCATCGTGGCCCTGATTGCCGTGTTGGCAGCCTTCAACTGGACGGCGCTGTCCACACCTGCAACGGTTTCGCTGGGCCTGACCGAAATCCAGGCACCGCTGGGCGTGCTCATGCTGGCGCTGACGATTTTGCTGAGCGTGTTCTTCATCGCCTATGTGCTGTGGATGCAAGGCTCGGTGCTGCTGGAGGCACGCCGCCACGCCAAGGAGATGCAGGCCCAGCGCGATCTGGCCGACAAGGCAGAGGCTTCGCGTTTCACGGAGCTGCGCAGCGTGCTCGAAGCCTTGCATGCCAGGGACAAGGAAGAGGTGATGGCCCGGCTCGATGTGCTGGAAGCGCATCTGGTGCAGCGCGCCCAGGAGTCGGACAACAGCACGGCAGCCTATGTGGGGCAGCTGGAACAGCAGGTGCACCAGATCAATCGCTGATGCCTCAATACTGATAGCCTCAATCGCTTTGCCTACAAGCGATTGAGGCGTATTCGGCATGAAAAAAGCCGCTGCACTGCAGCGGCTTTTTCACGCAGGCGAACCGAATTACTTCTTGTCGTTGCCCAGCTGTGGCAGGGCGTTGGCGCTGCTCACGCTCAGCAGGCCGGCTTGCGAGTAGATGGCCAGCTTGGCGCGGGTGTCGATCAGGTCCAGGTTGCGCATGGTCAGCTGACCGATGCGGTCGATGGGGCTGAAAGGCGCGTCTTCGACCTTTTCCATGGACAGACGCTCGGGAGCGTAAGTCAGGTTGGGCGACTCGGTGTTCAGGATGGAGTAGTCGTTGCCGCGGCGCAGTTCCAGCGTCACGGTGCCGGTCACGGCGCGGGCCACCCAGCGCTGCGAGGATTCGCGCAGCATGATGGCCTGGGGGTCGAACCAGCGGCCCTGGTACAGCAGACGGCCCAGGCGCAGGCCGTTGATGCGGTACTGCTCGATGGTGTCCTCGTTGTGGATGCCGGTCACCAGACGCTCGTAGGCAATGTGCAGCAGGGCCATGCCGGGGGCTTCGTAGATGCCGCGGCTCTTGGCTTCGATGATGCGGTTCTCGATCTGGTCGCTCATGCCCAGGCCGTGGCGGCCGCCGATGCGGTTCAGCTCCAGGAAGACTTCCACGGCATCGGTGTATTCCTTGCCGTTGATGGCCACGGGGCGGCCTTCTTCGAAGGTGATGGAGACTTCTTCTGCCTTGACTTCAACTTCGGGCTTCCAGAAAGCCACGCCCATGATGGGGTTCACGATGCGGATGCCAGAGTTCAGGAACTCCAGATCCTTGGCTTCGTGGGTGGCGCCCAGCATATTGGAATCGGTGGAATAGGCCTTCTCGGCCGACATCTTGTAGCCGAAACCTTCCTTGGTCATGAAGGCCGACATTTCTGCACGGCCGCCCAGCTCGTCGATGAAGTTGCTGTCCAGCCAGGGCTTGTAGATCTTCAGCGCGGGATTGGTGAGCAGACCGTAGCGGTAGAAGCGCTCGATGTCGTTGCCCTTGAAGGTCGAGCCGTCGCCCCAGATGTTGACGTCGTCTTCCTTCATGGCGGCCACCAGCATGGTGCCGGTCACGGCACGGCCCAGGGGCGTGGTGTTGAAGTAGGTGATGCCGCCGGTGGAAATGTGGAAAGCGCCGGACTGGATGGCGGCAATGCCTTCGTTGGCCAACTGGGGACGGCAGTCGATCAGACGGGCCTTTTCTGCGCCATATTCCATCGCCTTGCGGGGGATTTCGTCGTAATCGGCTTCGTCGGGCTGACCCAGGTTGGCCGTGTAGGCGTAGGGCAGGGCACCCTTGTTCTTCATCCAGCGCAGAGCGGCAGAAGTGTCCAGGCCGCCGGAGAAGGCGATGCCGACCTTCTGGCCGACGGGAACATGTTGCAGAATGGTTTCCATGAGATTTCTCTTCAAAGTGATAGCTGCAATCGCTTGATGGGTAAACGATTGGGGCTGAAAAGGCTTGAAATTCTCGGGTCTGGCCCGAAGCCGGGCCAGGCGCGGATTACGCGTAGTGGCAGATGTAGTGGTAAGCCTCGGTCACGCGGATGTCGAACTTGGAGTTCGCGGGAATCTGGAAGCTCTCGCCGGCCGAGGACTTCTTCCACTCGTCGCTGCCGTCGAGCTTGTATTCGCAGGAGCCGCCCACGCATTCCATGATTTCTGCGGCTGCGGTGCCAAAGGTCAGCGTTGCAGGCAGCACCACGCCCACCGACTTCTTGGTGCCGTCGGCCAGCGTGAAGCTGTGGCTGACGCACTTGCCGTCAAAGTAAACATTGGCCTTGGTGGTGAGGCTGACGCCTGCGATGGTTTCGGTGGTCATGGAAGAGGTACGCTGTGCGTGGTCGAAGATCAAAAGCATTGATTTTAGGCCACGGGATTTGCACCTGCGCGAATGCCCAGCAAAGGCAGGAAAAACAAGAGCCCCGTGACGGGGCTCCTGAGCGGCTCGCAAGGCCGGATCGGCTTGGATCAGCGGCGCCAGCCATGGCCGCCGTGGCCACCGTGCCAGCCCGGACGGTAGCCGGGTCGGTAGTAATGGGGGCGGGTGGCGTAATAGGCGCCCGCACCAATGGCTGCGCCGATCAGCAGCGGCGCCACATAGTCAGACGCCGAGTAGGTGGGCGCCACGGGCTGAGGGGCGTAATAGCCGCTGTCGTAGTTTTGCGGATAGCTGGTGCTGTAGGCGCCCTGAGGAGGCGTCTGGGTGCTGTAGTAGCCGTCGTTGCTGTAGACCGGGTCGTTGGCCACGGGCTGCACATTCAGCGCAATCCATTGGCCGGGCGGGTTGGCGGTCTGCGTGGTGTAGTTGCGACCGTTGTACTCATAGGTCACGTTGTAGCCCACGGTACGGTTCTGGTAGAAGGTCTGCGTGCTGCACTGGCGCATGTTCTGGTACTGCACCGGGCCCGAGGCTTCGGCCTGATTGCCGAGCATGGCACCGCCGACCACGCCGGCTGCCGTGGCCGCGGCACGGCCGCCACCGCCACCGATGGCATTGCCTATCAGGCCGCCGGCAATGGCTCCGACCACGGCACCTGCACCGGTGGGGCGAGGAGCGACCGCCACCGGCTGGTCGCTGCAGACCTGCTGCGGCACGGCGACCTGCTGGGTGATGGGGGTCGAGGACAGCACGCGACCGCGCTCCTGGGCATAGGCCCCGGTGGCGGCCACGGCGGTCAAAGTCAAAACTGCCAGAGTTCTCATCAACATCTCTCCTGTCTCTGAAGCTTTAACGCATCAGATCACCGAAAAGTTTAGGGGATCTGCGTAAATTCAAGCACTCGGCACCGTAAAACTAGGTAAAGCCATGTGTAAATGTGAGCGGTTGCTTATGTGTTTTGCAGCGTATCCCATTCATCGGCCTTGAAACCGACGGTGATTTTCCCGTCGGCCCATTCCACCACGGGTCGCTTGATGGTGCTGGCGTGCTCCTGCATCACGGCGGCGGCACTGGGCGCATCCACGGCTGAGGCCTTTGTCGCGTCATCGAGCTTGCGCCAGGTCGTGCCCTGGCGGTTGAGCAGCTTTTCCCAGCCCAGAGCCTGCATCCACTGGGGCAGACGCTCGGCGGGAACGCCTTGTTTCTTGAAGTCGTGGAATTGGTAAGTAATACCTTGCTCACTGAGCCAGCTGCGTGCTTTCTTGACGGTGTCGCAATTGGGGATGCCGTAGACGGTGGTGATCTTGCTCATGGTGTTCGGTAGCGGTGAAACGGTTGGAGTCAGATGTAACGCATTTGCCAAGTGCCGGCAGCCATAGGGCCTCTGACAGTGGGCGACAATAGCGCCCAGTATGCACACCATATTCCCCACCTTGGATGCCTGGCTGGCTTATTGCGAGCGCCTGCATCCCCAGAACATCGCCCTGGGTCTGGATCGCGTGCGTGAAGTCGCACAGCGCATGGGCCTGCAATTCGACTGCCCCGTGATCACGGTGGCCGGCACCAATGGCAAGGGCTCGACCTGTGCCATGCTGGAGGCCGTGGCCCTGCAGTCCGGCTATCGCCCCGGTGTCTATACCTCGCCGCATCTGGTTCACTTTGAAGAGCGCTGCCGCGTGGGTGGCGAGATCGTCAAGGCCGAGGAGCTGATCCCGCATTTTGAAGCGGTGGAGCAGGCCAGGGTCAAGGAGGGACAAGAGGTTGCACTCACTTACTTCGAGTTCACCACGCTGGCGATATTGCGCCTCATGAGTCTGTCCAGGCTGGATGTGGCGATTCTGGAAGTGGGTCTGGGAGGCCGGCTCGATGCTACCAACATCATCGATGCCGACTGCGCCATCATCACCAGCATCGATCTCGATCACATGGAACTGTTGGGCCCCGATCGCGAAAGCATTGGCCGCGAAAAAGCCGGCATCATGCGTGCCGGTCGTCCCGTCATCGTCAGCGACCCCGTGCCGCCGCAAAGCGTGATCGATCACGCGGCCGAAATCGGAGCCGACCTCTGGCGCTTCGGCAAGGATTTCAACTACGACGGCGACAAGCAGCAATGGGGCTGGGCCGGCCGTGGCCGCCGCTATGCGGGGCTGGCCTATCCGGCGCTGCGCGGCGCCAATCAGCTGATGAATGCTTCCGGCGTGCTGGCCGCCTATGAAGCCATTCGCGGCAAGCTGCCTGTGACGGCGCAGGCCGTGCGCACGGGCTTGTCCATGGTGGAGCTTCCCGGTCGCTTCCAGATCGTTCCCGGCCAGCCCACGCTGGTGCTGGATGTGGCGCACAACCCGCACTCGGTGGCAGCGCTCACGGCGAATCTCGATGCCATGGGTTACTTTCCGATCACGCATGCCGTATTCGGTGCCATGGCCGATAAGGACTGGGAGCCCATGCTCACCAAGGTGGGTCCGCTGGTTGATCGCTGGTATTTCACCGATCTGCCGACGCCGCGTGCGGATTCGGCAGAAAACCTCAAGGCCAAGCTGCAGCAGTTGCAGGCCAAGGGCGTGATCCGCAAAGATGTGAGTATGCAGACCTTTGCCAATCCCCAGCAGGCCCTGGATGCCGCAGTCGCGGCAACGGAGGCGGCTGATAGAATCGTGGTCTTTGGATCGTTCTTCACTGTGGGCGGAGTGTTGCAAAACGGCACGCCTCGTCTGAACGCCAAACACCTGACTCACTGAGTCAGCGGCCTGCCGCCCCGGCTTTTGTCGGGTGGCAGGCCTCAACAAGTCCTCACTCATGGCATTTTTCAATTTCCGTTGGCCTGGCAAAAAAGACGAAGCCGAGTCCGTGGCCGGAGCCAAGCGCCCCAGCCGCTTGGCCCAGGGCGAAAGCGTGGAAGCCATGCGCCGCCGCGCACGTCATCGCCTCATCGGGGCGGCCGTGCTGGTGCTGATCGGTGTGGTGGGCTTCCCGCTGCTGTTCGATACGCAGCCACGTCCCATTCCGGTCAATATTCCGATTGAAATTCCCGATCAGGCCAACTCGGCTCCCGAGGTCGTGCCTGGCACTCAGGTGGCGAGCCAGACGGCTGCACCGTCAGGGCGTGTTGCTGCCAATGCTTCTCTGGATGATGGCGAAGAAGTGCTTGCGCCTTCGGCCAGGCCTGCAGCTCCTGCGGCGGCCGCTGTGGCGCCTGCTGCGCCGGTGGTCGGGGCTGCAGTCACTGCGGCTGCCGTCGGCACTGCCGCCGCGGTGGCATCTCAGGTCAAGCCCGAGCCCAAACCAGAGGTCAAACCTCAGCCCAAGCCGGAGCCTAAGCCGGAAGTAAAGCCTGAGCGCAAGCCGGAACCGAAGCCTGAAAAACCCAAGGCCGAGGTCAAGCCAGAGGTCAAACCCGAGATCAAGAAGCCGGAAGCCAAACCCGAGCCCAAGCACAAGCCGGAGGCGCCCAAGGTGGACGAAGCCGCTCGTGCCCGTGCACTGCTGGAGGGGCGCAGTACCTCGGAAGCAGCACCGGCCAAGGAGGCTGCAGCGACTAACGAGCGCTTTATCGTTCAGATCGGCGCCTTTGCCGAAGTCGGCAAGGCCAACGAAATCAAGGGCAAGCTGGGGGCCGGAGCCTTTACCCAGACCGTGGATACCAAGGACGGCAAGCGCACACGTGTTCGCATGGGGCCTTTCAAGAGCCGCGAAGAAGCCGAGAAGGCTGCCGCCAGAGCCAAGGCCCTGGGTTTGCCGGCATCGGTGTTCAAGGCTTGAGACCGGTTTTCCGGCAACGGTTTGATTGATGAGCACGCTGGACTGGATTTTTGTGGTCGTTGTGCTGGGCTCCTTGTTGCTGGGGGCCTGGCGCGGTCTGGTCTATGAAGTCCTGTCCTTGCTGGGCTGGCTGGTAGCCTTCATGGTCGCGCGGACCTGGGCGCAAGAGGTGGCGGTGTGGCTGCCGCTGGATGGCTGGGACATGCAGCTGCGTTATGCGGCGGGCTTTGTGCTGCTGCTGGTGGGGTCCATGTTTGCCTGGGGAGTGATCTCCTGGCTGTCCAAGCAGTTGATTGAAGCCGTGGGTCTGAGGCCTGTGGATCGCACCCTGGGCGCATTGTTCGGTGTCTTGCGTGGTGGCCTGCTGCTGTTGGTGCTGGCTCTGGTGATCCAGTACACGCCGTTGCACAAGGCTTTGTGGTGGCAGGACTCGATGCTGGCGCCCTGGTTGACCGAGGCGCTGGGCTGGGTGCTGCCGGCTCTGCCAGAGGAGTGGGGGCAGTATCTGCCCAAGGCTTCCTCTTGAAGCGAAGTTTTTTGCCGCAATTTACCTAAGGGTTGAAAGTGGCTAAGGTGCTTGCTGTAAAACGCAGTGGGTGCTGACGAGAGTTTGGTGTTGGCGTGATCCGCCATGCCGGATATCAAAGCGCAGGCTAGCCAATGGGTGGCGAAGCAGGCGAGTGTGGCGAAGGGCGACTTTCGCGAACAGATGGAACGCAACTATGTGTGGAATCGTTGGTGTGGTGAGCACCACACCCGTGAATCAGCTGATTTATGACGCTTTGCTGCTGCTGCAGCACCGTGGGCAGGATGCAGCCGGCATCGTGACCCAGCAGGAACGCAAGTTCTTCATGCACAAGGCCAAGGGCATGGTGAAGGATGTGTTCCGCACCCGCAATATGCGTGCTCTGCCCGGTGATGTGGGTCTGGGTCAGGTGCGTTATCCCACGGCGGGCAATGCCTCCAGCGAGGAAGAGGCTCAGCCCTTCTACGTGAATGCGCCCTTCGGCATCGTCATGGTGCACAACGGCAACCTCACCAATGCCAAGCAGCTGCGCCGCGAACTGGCGGATACCGATCACCGCCACACCAACACCGAAAGCGACTCCGAGGTCCTGCTCAACGTGCTGGCGCACGAGATCGGTCGCGCCTCCAGCGGCGCTCCGCTGCAGAGCGAGGAAATCTTCAAGGCCGTGCGTGCGGTGCACAAGCGCATCAAGGGCTCTTACGCCGTGATCGCGCTGATCGCCGGCTACGGCCTGCTGGCCTTCCGCGATCCCTTCGGCATTCGTCCGCTGTGCATGGGGCGCGGCAATGATGGCACCATCATGCTCGCCAGCGAGTCCGTGGCGCTGGAAGGTACGACCCATCAGTTCGAGCGCGACATCGCTCCCGGCGAAGCGATCTTCGTGCACAACGACGGCCGCGTCGAGAGCCAGCAATGCGCTGAAAAGACCCAGCTCAATCCCTGCGTGTTCGAGTATGTGTATCTGGCACGTCCCGACTCCACCATGGATGGCATTTCGGTCTATCAGGCTCGCCTGAACATGGGGGAAACGCTGGCCAAGCGCGTGATCTCCATGGTGCCGCCCAATGAAATCGATGCGGTGATTCCCATTCCCGAATCGAGCCGCCCCAGCGCCATGCAATTGGCACAGTTGCTGGGCAAGCCCTATCGCGAAGGTTTTGTGAAGAACCGCTATGTGGGCCGTACCTTCATCATGCCGGGTCAGGGCGCTCGCAAGAAGTCGGTGCGCCAGAAGCTCAACGCCATCAGCAGCGAGTTCAAGGGCCGCAATGTGCTGTTGGTCGATGACTCCATCGTGCGCGGCACCACCTCCAAGGAAATCGTGCAGATGGCGCGCGATGCAGGTGCCAACAAGGTGTATCTGGCCTCCGCTGCGCCCCCCGTGCGTCACCCCAATGTGTACGGCATCGATATGCCCACGCGCTCCGAGCTGGTGGCTCACGGCCGCACGGTCGAGGAAATTCGCCAGGTCATCGGCTGCGACGCGCTGATCTATCAGGACGTGGAAGCCATGAAGCAGGCCGTGGGCAAGATCAATGCCCAGGTAAGCGGTTTCGAGGCCTCGTGTTTCGACGGCATCTACATCACCGGTGATATCTCCGATGAAGAGGTGACGGCGCTCAACGAAGGCCGCAACCGCGGCAGCGAAGAGGAGAGCGAAGACACTTCGCGCCTGTCCCTGCCGAATGCTCAGGAAAGCTGAGCGCTGGCGTTAAAGCGCAGCGAATGACCGAGTCGGAAAGGGTTGCTTAGGCAACCCTTTTCATTCGGGAGGACAATGGCAGAGCTGTGCGGTCGGTGTGCTCTTTAAAAGTGAGCTGTTGACGTATGCTCATTAAGGGTTTGAGCCTGATACGACTCAAATTTCATGATGTGCGAGCAAAGCATATTCAAAGACCGGCACGGCGAGTGCCGCCGGTCAAGCTGGTAGAGCAGCATGCGTGCGGGCCTGATTGGCGGTCTGCAGCGGACTCATGACCGGTACCAACCATCTGGATTTGACGATTGTGACCAACAAGACATTACCCGAAGGTTTGCATCCTGAAACTCTGGCCGTGCGCGAAGCGGTCGAGCGCAGCCAGTGGGGCGAGCATTGCGAAGCCCTGTACATGACCAGCAGCTTTGTGCAGCCCGATGCGGCGACCGCAGCGCGCCGCTTTGCCAATGAAGAGCCGGGCTTCACCTACAGCCGCACTGGCAACCCCACGGTCACCAGCTTTGAAAAGCGTCTGGCGGCCATGGAAGGCACGGAATGTGCGGTAGCGACCTCCACCGGCATGTCGGCCATCTTGCTGGTGGCGCTGACGGCGCTCAAGACGGGCGATCATGTGATCTGCTCGCAGTCCATGTTCGGCTCCACCATCAAGCTGCTGGGAACCGAAATGGCACGCTTCGGTGTGGAAACCACGTTTGTCTCGCAGACCGATATCGAAGCCTGGAAGGCGGCCATCAAGCCCAACACGCGCATGCTGTTTGCCGAGACGCCCACCAACCCGCTGACCGATCTCTGCGACATCGCCGCACTGGCCGAGCTGGCGCACGCCAACAACGCGCTGCTGGCCGTGGACAACAGCTTCGCCACTCCCGTGCTGCAGCAGCCCGTGAAGTTCGGCGCCGACCTCGTCGTGCACTCGGGCACCAAGTTCCTTGACGGCCAAGGCCGCGTCATGGCCGGTGCGGTTTGCGGCACCATTGCCCTCGTGGACAAGGTCATGGGCACTTTCTTGCGCAGCGGCGGTCTGAACATTGCTCCCTACAATGCCTGGACGGTGATGAAGGGTCTGGAAACCCTGGCTTTGCGCGTCAAGGCGCAAAGCGCAGCAGCGCTGGAGTTTGCCGCCTGGCTGGAAGCCCATCCCAAGGTGGCGCGTGTGTACTACCCGGGCCTCAAGAGCCATCCTCAGCACGAGCTGGCCATGCGCCAGCAAAATGGCATGGGCGGTGCGGTGCTGGCCTTCGATGTGGTGGGCGAGGGTGCCGAGCAACTGCGTGCCAATGCCTTCCATGTCGTGGACAGCACGCGTCTGTGCTCGATTACGGCCAACCTCGGTGATGTGAAGACCACCATCACCCATCCGGCCAGCACCTCGCATGGTCGTCTGACCGAGGACCAGCGTCAGGCTGCCGGCGTGGGTCAGGGTCTGATTCGTATTTCCGTGGGTCTTGAGCATCTGGAAGACCTCAAGGTCGACCTGGCTCGCGGACTGGATACGCTGTGAAACACTCCCTGAGTCGCTTCGCGCCTTCCCCTTCCTGGGGGACTATGCCTGCGCTGCGAGGCGGCTCTTGCTCGGCATCTCTGGCCGAGACTGCGTGCGTATCAAGCGCCGCAGCCTTGGCGCGGGGAATGTCGTACAAGGATTTCTGATATGACAAACAACAAAATTCGCACCCGCTTTGCCCCTTCGCCCACGGGTTTCATCCATCTGGGCAATATTCGTTCGGCCCTCTATCCTTGGGCGTTTGCGCGCGCCAATGGCGGCGACTTCGTGCTGCGCATCGAGGACACCGATCTGGAGCGCTCCACCCAGGCTTCCGTGGACGTGATCCTGGAAGGCATGGAGTGGCTGCAGCTCGACCATGACGAAGGCCCGTTCTACCAGATGCAGCGCATGGATCGCTACAAGCAGGTGCTGGCGACCTTGCAGGAAAAAGGCTATGTCTACCCCTGCTATATGAGCATGGAGGAACTGGACGCGCTGCGTGAAAAGCAGATGGCTGCCAAGGAAAAGCCCCGCTATGACGGCACATGGCGTCCCGAGGAGGGCAAGGTCCTGCCCGCGATTCCCGAAGGCGTGAAGCCCGTGCTGCGCTTCAAGACTCCGCAAACCGGTGTGGTGGGCTGGGAGGACAAGTGCAAGGGCCATATCGAGTTCCAGAACTCCGAGCTCGACGATCTGGTGATTGCCCGACCCGACGGCACGCCCACGTACAACTTCTGCGTCTGCGTGGACGACATGGACATGAACATCACCCATGTCATCCGTGGCGACGACCATGTGAACAACACGCCGCGCCAGATTCACATCTTTGAAGCGCTGGGTGCCACCGTTCCTACCTTTGCCCACCTGCCCACCGTGCTCAACGAGCAAGGTGAAAAGATGAGCAAGCGCAACGGTGCCAAGGCCGTGACCCAGTACCGCGATGAAGGCTATCTGCCCGATGCCATGGTGAACTATCTGGCGCGTCTGGGCTGGAGCCACGGCGACGACGAAATCTTCAGTCGCGCCCAGTTCCTGGAGTGGTTCAACCTGGATCACCTGGGCCGCAGTGCCGGCCAGTTTGACGAAGCCAAGCTGCGCTGGGTCAATGCCCAGCATCTGAAGGCCATGGACGACGCCGAGCTGGCCCAGTTGGTCAAGCCCTTTGTCGTCAAGGCGGGCGTGGCCGAGAGCCTGATCGACGCCGATGACCGTCTGGTGCGCATTGCTGCCTTGTTCAAGGACCGTTGCGAGACCTTGGTGGATCTGGCCAACTGGGCCAAGGTCTTCTATGCGGACAGCGTGGAGCGCAATGCGGAAGACTACGCCAAGCATGTAACCGAGGCGGCCAACCCCGTGCTGGATGCATTTGCGGCCGTGGTGGAAAACGTGGAATGGACCAAGGAAGCCATTGCGGCTGCGATCAAGGAGCTGCTCAAGGCGCAGGGCGTGAAGATGCCCGTGCTGGCCATGCCCGTACGTGTTCTGACCGTGGGCACGGCCCATACTCCCTCGGTCGATGCGGTGCTGGAATTGCTCGGACGTGAAAAAGTTATCGCGCGTTTGAAAAATCGCTAAAAACCTGTCTATAATTCGAGTCTCTGCAAAACGCGACTGATTAAAAGGTTGTCTTGCAGAGAGTTTTTGGGGGTATAGCTCAGCTGGGAGAGCGCTTGCATGGCATGCAAGAGGTCATCGGTTCGATCCCGTTTACCTCCACCAAAATTAATGACGGCGAGTCGCAAGACTCGAATCGTTCTAGGAATTGACCCTATCGTCTAGAGGCCTAGGACATCACCCTTTCACGGTGAGTACCGGGGTTCGAATCCCCGTAGGGTCGCCAAGTTTGAAGCGCTTGCAGCTACATGATATGTAGC
>NZ_RSDT01000008.1:0-239215 GCF_004522605.1 Comamonas sp. A23 | reverse complement strand
CACGGCGGGCGTGGACTACCACGTGCCGTTTGGCGGTCGCAAGGGCTCAAGCTACGGTCCGCGCGAGCAGGGCCGCTATGCCCAGGAGTTCTACACCACGGTGAAGACGGCCTATACGCTGGCGTGATGCTTGGGGCTGTTCAAGCAAGCTGCAAAACTTGAGCGGCCCATTTTTCAGAAGAAGAGCGAGCATGCCCGGGCCGCGTCGCCCCCGCAGCGAAAGCTGCTACGCTGCGGCCCAGTTTTTCGCTCTTCTCTTCCATGGATTCGCTCACCCCTTTGCGCGCCTTCAGGCGCATTGTCGAACTGGGCAGCATTGCCAGGGCCGCCGATGCACTCGATCTTTCCTCGGCGGCTCTCAGCAAGCAGTTGCGCGCGCTGGAGGCACAGCTGGGGGCGGTGCTGATCCAGCGCACCACGCGCCGCATGAGTCTGACCGATACCGGCCGGGCCTATTACGCCGAATGCTGCCGGCTGCTGGATGACTTTGACACGCTGGAGCAATCGGTACGTGCCCAGTCCCTGCAGGTGACGGGGCGGCTGCGCGTGAACGCGCCGCTGTCGTTTGCGCTGAGCACGCTGGCGCCGCTGCTGGCGCGCTTTATGCAGCGCCATCCGCAATTGCAGATTGACCTATCCATGGAAGACCGGCTGATGGACGCCGTGGGCCAGGGCTTTGATGTCTCCATACGCCTGAGCGCCGAGCTCGCGGATTCATCGCTGATTGCGCGGCGCCTGGCCTCGCTGTCGCAAATGTTGTGCGCGTCGCCGGCCTATTTACAGCAACACGGCCGCCCGGCCAGCGTGGCTGCGCTGCGTGGCCATGCACTGCTGAACTACAGCCTGGCACAGGTTGACGACGGCCTGCAAGTTCCGAGCGAAGCACGAGCCAGCGTCAACAACAGCCTGATGTTGCGGGAGCTGCTGGTGGCCGGCCTCGGCATCGGTGCACTGCCGTCCTTTCTGGCCCGGCCCGCCATCGCCCAGGGCCAGCTGGAGGCCTTGGCCCTGCAAGACTGGGCCGAGCAGCCGCGCCATGTCTACGTGGTCTACCCCACGCAACGCCACCTGCTGCCCAAGGTGCGCGCCTTTGTGGACTTTCTGGCCGAAGAGCTGCCTGCGGCCATGGGCGGGGATTCTTGACGCTGGATTAAGAGTTTCTCAAGCGCAGGCCTCTTACTCCTGCGAGGCCTGCGTCCTACGCTTGCTGTCCATCAGCCATGAAGGACACAAGCATGACGCAATGCCATGATTTTTCCTGCGCTCTGCCCGCGCAGGTTGCAGCCCATCCAGCCCCTGCCCCGGTCCTGTCCGCGGCAGTTGAGGCTGCTCCCACCATCGATTTCTTCCATGACGTGGTTTGCGGCTGGTGTTATGTGATGTCGCCGCGCCTGCGCCAGGTGGCAGGCGAGCTGGGCCTGCGCGTACGTCAGCGCAGCTTTGTGCTGCAAGCTTCCCGCGCCGAGATGGTGGCAAGGTTTGGTTCCATGGAGCAGGCCAAGCAGACCATTCTCGGGCACTGGGCGGCCTGCGCACGGCATGACGACACCCAGCGCATCGACATCGAAGGCATGCGCCGCGAAACCTTTGAGTATCCCAGCGGACTGGCCGGCGCACTGGCCTGCCAGGCCGCCCAGATTCTGGAGGGCGACGAGGCCCACTGGAATCTGTTCGATGCCATACAGCACGCCCATATGAGTGCCCATCGCAACATAGGCGACGCCGAGGTGCTGCTGGACATCGCCACGCACACCGGCTTCGAGCGCAATGCTTTTGCACGCTGCATGGAAAGCGCCGAGGCCTTGAACATGGTTCACCAGGACCTCGCCCTGGCCCGGCGCCTGGGCCTGCGCAGCATTCCCACCTTGATCGCCCAGGGCCTGCCACCGCTGCAGACCCAGCCTCTGAACATGCTGCGTGAACGGCTGCGCGTCCTGCTGGGCTAAGTCACTACCTTTCACT
Source organism: Comamonas sp. A23 (assembly GCF_004522605.1). NCBI lineage: Bacteria > Pseudomonadati > Pseudomonadota > Betaproteobacteria > Burkholderiales > Comamonadaceae > Comamonas > Comamonas sp. A23. The sequence goes on along the minus strand of NZ_RSDT01000008.1, from coordinate 237,253 downwards.
TTCTCACTAGCGCCGAAAGGCGCACCGCTTCCTAGGAAACACTCATGAACTTCTCTTTCCGCGCCCGTGTCCGGCGCTTGCCCACCCTGTTGCTCGTGATGGCAGCAGCGTTCTCCGGCCTGGCTCATGCCCACGGTGGCCACACGCTCCCGGCCGGTACCGGCCAGGATGTGGGCACCAGCCCCTGGGGGCCGGGCGACGAGATCGGCCGCCTGAACCTGATAACGCCCGCCTCGCGCGCTGCCATCCTGCAGCGCATCACAGGCGGTCAGGTCTATGACCTCGCCACCGAGTACTACGTGGGCATGCCCAGCTGGCAGGACGCCGGCGATCCGCACTACCAGTTCTGGATGACGCACACGCCACGCGGCACCGTGGTGGACGACCCCATGAACGTGGGCAAGAACATGAACACCACGCGCAGCTACACGGGCACGGCGTTCTCCATGTACAGCCACACGGGCACGCACATCGACGCACTCAACCACTTCGGCATACGCGGCAGGATCTGGAACGGCTTCAGTGCCGACGAGCATCTGGGCGACCGCGGCTGGCAGCGCACAGGCATAGAGAAATTCCCGCCTCTGGTGGCGCGCGGCGTGCTGATTGACGTGGCCGCGGCCAAGGGCGTCGACATGCTGCCCGACCAGTACCGGATCACCCGGCAGGACCTCAAGGACGCGCTGGCACGCCAGAACGTGACGCTGCAAAAGGGCGATGTCGTGCTGATTCGCACGGGGCGCATGAAGCTCTACGAGCAACCCCAGGCCTATATGGCCAAACCGCCAGGGCTGGGCCTGGATGCCGCACACTTTCTGGCCGAGGATGCCGGCGCCATGATTGTCGGCGCCGACAACCTGAGCCTGGAGACTTTCCCCTCGGAAGTGGACGATGACTATGTGCCGCTGCACAGCTACCTGCTGGCCCAGCAAGGCATTCCCATCATGGAATTGGTGGCCCTGGACGGGCTCTCGCGCGACAAGGTCTATGAGTTCGCCTTCATCGGAGGGCCGCTCAAGATCCGCGGCGGCGACGCCGCGCCGCTGCGCCCGATCGCCATTCCGGTGCGCTGAGGGCGGCGCTTGCCGGAGCCGCTCCCTGAGCGCCGCTCAGAAAAACAATGTGCGCACCCAGGGGGCGGCCAGCACGTTGACGGCACCGGCAATCATCATCACCAGCGATGCCATCACGGCCTGCACCTCGCCGGCCTGGCGCGCCCTGGCCACGCCGCTGCCATGAGCGGCTCCGCCCCAGCTGGCGCCCGTGGCCAGTTTGCTGCGGATGCGGGGCAGCACACGCAGCACGGTCTCGCCCAGCAGCATGGCACTGACGCCGGTCAGCAGCACGAACAGCGCCGCCAGATCGGTGGGGCCGCCCAGCACTTTCTCGGCCTCGATCGCAAACGGTGTCGTGATGCTGCGCACGGCCAGGCCTTTTTGCAGCGCCTCGGACAGGCCGAACATATCGGCAAACGCAATGGTGGTGGAGATGGAGACCAGGCTGGCCACGATCACGCCGGTGGCTATCGACATCCAGTGCTTGCGCAGCAGCTTTCGGTTCTCGTACAGCGGCAGTGCAAATGCCACCGTGGTGGGGCCCAGCAGCCAGACCAGCCAGTGGGTCTGGGCAATGTACTGCGGGTAGCTGACATGGGTCAGCAGCGACAGGCCGATCAGCACCATGGGGGTGGCGACTATGGGCATCAGCAGCGGGTGGGGATGTTTGCGATACAGGCGCTTGTTGACCCAGTAGCAGGCCACGGTGGTCAGCAGCGACAGCAGGCCGATGACTTCATTCGACAGCATGGCTTAATCCTCGTTCAGGGCAGCGGCATCGCGGCTGGACTTGCGCCTTGCCAGCCACAGCTCGAAGCGATAGACGCGATCGACTGCCAGCGCGGTCACGGCCATCACGCAGGCTGTGCTGGCCACGATGACGGCCAGAATGCGCAAGCCCTGGTGGCGGATCAGATCGGGGTATTCGGTGACCACCAGCATGGCGGGCACGAAGAACAGCAGCATCTCTGCCAGCAGCCAGTTGGTGCCGCCTTGCAGCCAGCGTGCTTTGACCAGGCCCGAAAAAAGGCCCACTGCCAGCAGGCCGAAACCGATCAGACCGGCGGGCATGCTCCAGCCGAAATGCTGGCGCAGCACATCCATGGCAATCCAGATGGCGCTGAGCAGGCACACTTGCAGCACGGCCTTGAGCAGTTGCCAGAGTGTCTGGGCAAAAGAATGGCTGTCGCCCTGGGCGCGAGGAGCGACAGCTTCCGTAATCTGTGACATGGGTGAAATTCTAGGGTTTTCACCTATATTCATAAAATGACTTATTTTCATTTTTTCCATGCGTAAAAGGAATTATCATGGACTTGCGTGCCCTGCGTTACTTCATTGAGGTCGTGCGCCAGAACGGCTTCACCCGCGCGGCCGAAACCCTGCATGTGACCCAGCCCACCATCAGCAAGATGGTCAAGGCGCTGGAGGACGAATTCGGTGGTCGCCTGTTGCTGCGCGAAGGCCGGGGCGTGCAGCTGACCGACGCAGGTCAGGTGGTCTATGACCGCGGACTGGAGATTCTGGAGCAGGCCCAGCTGCTGCGCCGTCAGGTGGCCGAGGTGGACCACATCACGCGTGGCGAGCTGTCCCTGGGCATCATGCCCACCACGGGCCATTACATGGCGCCGGTGATCGCGCTGTTCCAGCAGCGCTATCCGGGTGTGAACCTGCAGGTCAACGAGCAGGGCGCGCGCGCCCAGTACCAGCTGATCCAGGAAGGCAAGCTGGACATGGCGCTGGGCCTGTTCGCGGCCCCCGATCCGGCGCTGGAGCGCTACACCGTGGCGCGCCAGAAGACGCGCGTGGTGCTGCCCGCCCAGCAGGTGACAGACCCGGGCCAACCCATGCGCTGGAGCGATTTGCGCGAGCTGCCGTTTGTGCTCTACACCTCGGACTTTGCGCTGCACGAGCATGTGCTGCAGCAATGCGAGGCAGCGGGCTTCACGCCACAGGTCAAGCTGCAGACGCGCTACTGGGATTTCATAGGCCATCTGGTCGCGGCCCAGGTGGGCGTGGCCGTGATGTTCGAGCATGTCATCGCCCGCTACGACCCGCAGCGCGTGGCCAGCCGCCCGCTGGTGGAGCCCGAGATCCCCTGGGATGTGGCGCTGATGTGGCGGCCCGGCTACCTGTCGCGTGCGGCCCAGGCCTGGCTGAACTGCGTGCGTGAGGTGTATCCACAGCCGCTCCTCGGTGCTGCTTTCCCGGATTTTCAAAACTGATAGCTATTTTCCATTGTCCAGTAAGCGATGCAAGGCTTTTTGATGCTTGATGCCAGTCCAGGTCTTTGTTGCTAAGCTCGCTGCCATGCCCCGCCCGTTCTCTTCCAATCGCTCCAGCAACTTGCGCCGCAGCACCGTGGTGCGCCAGCCCGCGCCCCGGCCCGAGGTCACGCGTCTGCTGTGCTTTCACAAGCCCTATGGAGTGCTCAGCCAGTTCACGCCCGAGGGCAAGTGGCAGGGCCTCAAGGACTGGATCGATGTGCCCGGTGTCTATGTGGCGGGCCGGCTCGATGCCGACAGCGAAGGCCTGCTGCTGCTGACCAATGACGGTCAGTTACAGGCCCGCATTGCCGATCCGCGCCACAAGATGGAGAAGACCTACTGGGTGCAGGTCGAAGGCATCCCGGACGAGGCCGCTTTGCAGCGCCTGCGCGAGGGCGTGGAGTTGAGCGACGGCAAGACACTGCCCGCCAAGGCCCGCCTGATAGAACCCCAGCCCCTGATGTGGCCGCGCAACCCGCCGATTCGCGTGCGCCAGAACATTCCCGATTGCTGGATCGAGCTCATCATCCGCGAGGGAAAGAACCGCCAGGTGCGCCGCATGACGGCAGCCGTCGGCCACCCCACGCTGAGGCTGGTGCGCATGGCCGTGGGGCCTTATTCGATCGAAGGGCTGGAGCCCGGCCAGTGGCTGGATGTGTTGCCGCTCAGTGGTTCCTAGCGCAAAGTATCGAGCCGCAGCAGCTCATCTTCATCTTCCGGCAAGGCAGCTGCCTGCCAGCGCGGCAGAGCCGGCCAGGGGCGAAAGCGACTCCAGCCCACTTGCACCTCCTGCAGATTGCCCCGCAGCAATTGAAGAGCGGTCGTCAGCTCGGATTGGCGAGTCCGCACGCATTCGCGCAGCGATTGCATGGCTTGCTGGCCACGCCCGAAAAAGCGCTGTCTGCCCAACCAGTCGGGGGACGGCTGACATTGGGCATAGGCCAGTGGCAGGCTGCTGGCCTCTCCTTCCACCACGGAAATCAAGGCCTGCAGATGCATGTTGAGTTGCTCCTGCGGCATCAGACCCGCCAGTTGCAACTCCAGCGCATCTTTATGAAAACGATAGCGTGCGGGCAGGGCGGCGCTCAGGGTATAGCTGCCGCCGCTGCGCGAGCGGGCTCGGTGACTCAGGATGCGGCTGCCTTGCTCCAGCATCGGGCGGACCAACTGCAACAAGGCCTGCTGGTGCTCGGCATCGTTGTGCTTCAGGGGGATGCGCAACTGCGTGCTGTCATAGCCCCGCCATTGCTCGCGCCAGACCATCCAGCCCGCCGTATGCGGTACGAAGAAAATCAGGGTGATCAGGGACAGCATGGGCACAATGCCCGCTGCCAGCGACCAGGCTGCCCTGATCTCGGCGGCGGCAGAGGCCTCCTCACCCAGGCTGACGAGATTGCCGCTCAGCTTGATGAGGGTGGCAAGACTGATGGCAAAGACCAGACCACAGATCAGAGAAAGCTGCTCGGGCGAATAAAGGCTATCGGGCAGATGAATCAGTGTGGCCAGTGCGGCGGTACATCCCAGCAGAACCACGGCTGCGGACAGCAGATAAAACAGGGCGCAAGGGGCCTGCTGCTGGACATCGAGAGCCGGGTTCTGCTCCAGCTCGCGCAGCAACTGCCTGCGGCGCCACCAGCGCAGCGGCTGCCAGAGCAGGGCGCTGACCGCCAGGCCGGAGAGCATGCTGATGAACAGCGCCGAAAAAGCCCATAGCAGCAAGGCCGCCATCAGCAAGATACCCAGTCCGACCAACCAGTTCATGCCCGCGATTGTCCTTTTGAATTGATAGCTGCTTGTGCTTGATGGACAAGCAATCTAGCCTGTTGTGAATGAAAAATCGCGCTGCCTGCAATCGCAGGTCAGCGCGATGGTTTGATGCTACAGGTTCAGCTGCAGCTCTTGTTGTTGGCGCCATGCATGCCGGCGGCCTTGGCATCGGCCTCGCTCATGTACTTGCCGTTCTTGGTGGTGCCGTAGAAACGGGTGCCGGGGCAGTGGTAGATCTTGCTGTCCTCATTGGCCCAGACCTTGCCTGCACCGCCGCCAGGTGCGGCGGTCGCGGCCGGCTTGCCGCCTGCTGCAGCCTTGGTAGTGGCCTGCTGGTCAATGCCCTTGCGGCCCGAGCAAGCTCCCTTGGAGGACGCCGCGCTCATGGTGGAGCCATCCTTGCAGACAAAGGTCTGCATGTCCGTCTTGGCAGCGGCAGGGGCCGGCGCAGCCTTTGCTGCGGGTTCTGCCGCCGGCTTGGCGGGCATGGGGGCTGTTTTGGCGGCCGGTGCGGCAGGCGCCGCTGTCGGAGCCTGAGCAAGGCTCGCCCATGAGCTGCTGACCAGGGCTGAAGCCAGGCAAATTTTCCATAAATTGCGCATACGAACTCCCTCCAATAGATGTGATGTCACAAGGCGTGACAGGCGCATGCTGCTACGGAAGACCTGATTCCGCAAGCCTCGGCCGTCAGGCTTCAGGTTCCGCTGACATAGGGGTTCAGCTTGCGCTCGCGGCCAAAGCTGCTTTCCGGGCCATGCCCGGGGATGAAGATCGTCTGGTCGCCCATGGGCCACAGGCGCTGCACGATGGAGTCGATCAGCTGCTGATGATTGCCCTGCGGGAAGTCCGTGCGGCCTATGCTGCCGGCAAACAGCACATCGCCGACAAAGGCGCGGTCGATCTGCGGTGAGTGGAAGACCACATGGCCGGGCGTGTGACCGGGGCAGTGGCGCACGTTCAGCGTTTCCTGGCCGATGCTCACGGTGTCGCCGTCATGCAGCCAGCGCGTGGGCACAAAGGGGTCGGAGTGGGGAAAGCCGAACATGGCACCCTGCTGGGGCAGACCGTCGATCCAGAACTGGTCGCCCTCATGCGGGCCGATGATGGGCAGCTCATACTTGGCCGCCAGCTCACTGGTGCCGCCCGCGTGGTCGATATGGGCGTGGGTGATCCAGATGGCCTTCAGATTCAGGCCCAGGCGTTCCACCTCCCACTCGATCTGCTCGAGATCTCCGCCCGGGTCGATGACGGCCGCGTCCATGGTCTGGTCGCACCAGACGAGAGAGCAGTTCTGTTGAAAGGCTGTGACGGGGACAGTGTGATATTGCAACATGGGTGACTTGTATTTTTCGGGCGTTTGCGTAGTCTCGCGGGCTGCGAACCCCGCAAGCATGACACGGCATGACACGCGCATCAAAAATGCCCGCTCAGATTCTGGCGTCATCCCTCATTTGAGCTAGCATGGATGCGAGTGCCCCATTTTGGTGCGGGCTGCTAAAACGTATTTGTGCTGCAAGGCAGCGGGCATTTGCTTCATGGGAGGCGGCCCGACACAGTTTCAAGATCGTTCAGGCCGTGCCAATGCCCATGCAATACAAGTTCCTCCCACGGGCAGGAATGGCAGGGGATGGGTCGGTCTGGAGGAAAACCGTTTTTAAACTCCAGGAGACTCTGCATGTCTACCTCTTCCAACCAGCCGAGCGGCGCTGGCGCCCAACGCATCGGCATCCCGCGGGAAACCTTCCCGTTGGAAAAGCGCGTGGCCACCGTGCCCGATGTGGTCGAAAAACTCATCAAGCTGGGTTTTTCGGTCGCCATCGAATCGGGCGCCGGCGATGCCGCCAACTTCAGCGATGACGCTTATCGCGCAGTGGGGGCCGAGGTGCTGCCCAACGCTGCGGCGGTCTGGGCTGCTGCCGACATCCTCTTCAAGGTGCGCCCGCCCACCCCGCAAGAAGTCGCGCTGATGCGCGAAGGCCAGATCCTGATCGACTTCATCTGGCCGGCCCAGAATCCCGATCTGATGCAGCAACTGGCTGCCAAAAAGGTGACGGTGCTGGCGATCGACTCGCTGCCCCGGACATTGAGCCGCGCGCAGAAGATGGATGCACTGACCTCCATGGCCGGTGTTTCGGGTTACCGCGCCGTGATCGAGGCCGCCAACGCCTTCGGCCGCTATTTCAACGGCCAGATCACGGCCGCAGGCAAGGTGCCGCCAGCCAAGGTCTTCATTGCCGGCGCAGGTGTGGCCGGTCTGTCGGCCATTGGCACGGCCGCCAATCTGGGCGCCATCGTGCGCGCCAACGACACGCGGGCCGAAGTGGCCGATCAGGTCACATCGCTGGGCGGTGAGTTTGTCAAGGTCGACTACGAAGAAGACGGTGCTGGCGGCGGCGGCTATGCCAAGGTGATGAGCGAGGGCTTCCAGGCTGCGCAGCGCCAGATGTATGCCCAGCAGGCCAGGGAGGCCGACATCATCATCACCACCGCGCTGATCCCCGGCAAACCGGCGCCCAAGCTGATCACGGCCGAGATGGTGCAGAGCATGAAGCCCGGCAGCGTGATCGTCGACATGGCGGCCGAGCAGGGCGGCAACTGCGAGCTGACCGTTCCCAACGAGGCCGTTGTGCGCCACGGCGTGACCATCATCGGCTACACCGACCTCGCATCGCGCCTGGCCAAGCAATCGTCCACCCTGTACGCCACCAACCTGCTGCGCCTGACGGAAGAGCTGTGCAAGGCCAAGGATGGCGTGGCCGTGGTGAATATGCAAGACGATGCGATTCGCGGCCTGACCGTGGTCAAGGACGGCGAAATCACCTGGCCTGCCCCGCCCCTTGCCCAGGCGCCCAAGCCAGCCCCCAAACCGGCTGCGGCTGTGGTGGAGCAGAAGAAAGGCGGCCATGGTCACGGCGCTGCCGGACCGCTGCCGGCCAAGACCTTGGCCATTATTTTTGCGATTGCCGCCCTGGCCTTCTGGTTCATCGGTGCCTACGCGCCGGCGGCCTTCCTGGGCCACTTCACGGTGTTCGTGCTGGCCTGTTTCATCGGCTACATGGTGGTGTGGAACGTGACGCCGGCCTTGCACACGCCGCTGATGAGCGTGACCAACGCCATCTCCAGCATCATCGCCATTGGCGCCCTGGTGCAGATTGCACCGCCGGGAACGGCGGGTACCGCTCGCCCTGATGACTTGATCCGCTGGCTGGCCTTTGCAGCGCTGGTGCTGACTGCCATCAATATGTTTGGCGGCTTTGCTGTGACACGTCGCATGCTGGCCATGTTCCGCAAATAAGAAGAACGAGCACAAGAGAGAAACACCATGTCCCAAAGTCTCGCAACGGTGGCCTATCTGGGGGCTGCCATTTTGTTCATTCTCAGCCTCGGTGGCCTGTCCAACCCCGAAACCTCACGCCGCGGCAATCTGTTCGGCATGGTCGGCATGGCGCTGGCCGTGCTGGCCACCGTGTTCGGCCCACGCGTCGATGCCGGCGGCATCGCCTGGATCGTCGGCGCGCTGGTGGTCGGTGGCGGTATCGGCCTGTATGCGGCCAAGGTCGTCAAGATGACCCAGATGCCCGAGCTGGTCGCCCTCATGCACAGCCTGGTCGGCCTGGCCGCCTGTCTGGTGGGCTTTGCCAGCTATGTCGATACCTCCATCGAGCTCGCTGGCGCAGAAAAAGCCATTCACGAGGTGGAAATCTACGTGGGCATCCTGATCGGCGCGGTCACCTTCTCGGGCTCGCTGATAGCCTTTGGCAAGCTCAACGGCAGGATAGGCGGCAAGCCGCTGCTGCTGCCCGCACGCCACTGGCTCAATCTGCTCGCGCTGCTGGTGGTGATCTGGTTCGGGCGCGAGTTTCTGCATGCCCAAACCGTGGCTGACGGCATGTTGCCGCTGATCGTGATGAGCGTCATCGCCCTGCTGTTCGGCGTGCACATGGTCATGGCCATCGGTGGGGCCGACATGCCCGTGGTGGTGTCCATGCTCAACAGCTACTCGGGCTGGGCTGCTGCGGCCACCGGCTTCATGCTGGGCAATGACCTGCTGATCGTCACCGGCGCGCTGGTGGGCTCCTCGGGTGCCATCCTGAGCTACATCATGTGCCAGGCCATGAACCGCAACTTCATCAGCGTGATTGCGGGCGGCTTCGGCTCCGGCGCTCCCGCCAAGAAGGGTGATGCTTCTGCGGCTGCCGAGCCCCAGGGCGAAGTGGCACCCGTCAGTGCAGCCGAGACCGCCGAGATGCTGCGCGAGGCAAAAAGCGCCATCATCGTGCCCGGCTACGGCATGGCCGTGGCCCAGGCCCAGCACACCGTCAATGAAATCACTCGGACCCTGCGCGAGCAGGGTGTGGATGTGCGCTTTGCCATCCACCCGGTGGCGGGCCGCATGCCCGGCCACATGAACGTGCTGCTGGCCGAGGCCAAGGTGCCTTACGACATCGTGATGGAGATGGACGAGATCAACGAAGACTTCCCCGAGACCGATGTGGCCATCGTCATCGGTGCGAACGACATCGTCAATCCGGCAGCCCAGGACGATCCCGAGAGCCCCATCGCCGGCATGCCGGTGCTGGAAGTGTGGAAGGCCAAGACCTCGATCGTGATGAAGCGCTCCATGGCCTCCGGTTATGCGGGCGTGGACAATCCGCTGTTCTACAAGGACAACAACCGCATGCTGTTCGGCGATGCCAAGAAGATGCTGGACGAGGTGTTGGGGGCGCTGAAGAGCTGATGAAGGGGGGTGATCTCTCCTGAGGCGCTCTCTCCTAGCCGGGCGCCTCTCTCGCTTTGCGGGAGGGGGACGACATCTTCGCCGGAGCGTCGTCCCCGCAGCGAGGCGGCTCTTGCCTGGTGTCCTGGGGCGTAGCGTACGCCTGTTCTTGAAATGCCTGCGGTTTTCGGCTGCAGGCATTTTTTCTTTTAGAGATGCTGGACGGCGATCTCGCCCAGCAGCACGGCGGCAATCACCAGCATCAGCGTGCCCGACAGGCGCGAGACGGCAAGCGCGGCGGCGGGGCGCGAGCGCAGCACGCTTTGCGAGCCCCAGCCCACGCCGAAGTAGACCACGGCGCAACTGGCTGCATGGACGGCGCCCAGGGCCATGATCTGCGCAAACACCGGCCAGCCCTCGGCAGGCCGCACAAACTGCGGCAGCAAGGCAAGCAACAGCAACAGCTGCTTGGGATTGAGTCCGCTGACGCTGGCTCCCTTGACCGTCCAGTGCCAGCGCGTGCCGCTCTCGGCATCGCCGGCGCTGCCGATGGCTGCCGGGCTGCGCCACAGTCCCACGCTCATCCAGGCCAGGTAGAGCGCGCCGGTGGCCGTCAAGGCCGTGAGCAGGGCCGGGTTGCGCGCCACCAGGGCGCCAACGCCTGCCGCCACGGCCAGCGTGGCCAGCAGCGCACCGCAGGCCAGGCCCAGTGTTGCGGGCAGCACCAGCCGTCTGCCACGCAGACCGGCCGAGATCACATAGGCCCAGTCGGCCCCGGGCGTGAGCACCAGAAGAAAGGAGACTGCCCAGAAGGCGGTCAAGGCGGCGTAGGACACGAAATTCCCTCGAAAAGCGTTGATGCCGAGAGAATATGGAAGAGGAGAGAGAATGTGCTCTCAATATTCGCCGCCGATCGGCTTGAAATTGGAAGAAACTGCCTCGTGAACTCGCTGGATCGAAAAATTCTTGCTGCGCTCGAAAACAATGGCCGCCTCACGGTGACCGAGCTGGCCGAGCAGGTGGGCCTGAGCCTGTCGCCCTGCCACCGGCGTGTGCGTGCGCTGGAAGAATCGGGCGTGATTCGCGGCTACCGCGCCGAGCTGGACCCCGCGGCGCTGGGGCTGGATTTCTCGTCCCTGGTCTTTGTCACGCTCAAGGACAGCAAGTCCGTGCCTGCGTTCGAGGACGCCGTAGCCCGGCTCGACAATGTGGTGCAGGCTCAGCGCCTGTTCGGTGATCCCGACTATCTGCTGCAGGTCGTGGTGCGCGATCTGCCTGCCTACCAGCGACTTTATGACGAGCAGCTGACCCGGCTGCCCGGCGTGCTGCGCATGACTTCCACGCTGGTGATGAAGCATGTGGTGAGCAACAGACCGCTGACTTCGGCGATGGAATAATCCATGAAAAAGCGCCTGTGATGCGAATCACAGGCGCTTTGATGTAGCCGATTCTGCTCCTGATTTCAGAGCTTATGGCGCTTGCTCATCAATGTTTTTCAGTTTGAATAACTTCAAAACTTATATGAGGAAAGCGCTGCAAGCTCCTGAATCGGGAGCTTCGGAACTCAGGAGCCCAGCTTGAGCGAGCCCTTCATGAGGGCCGAGTGACCGGGGAAGGAACAGAAGAAGGCATAGTCAGTGCCAGCCTTGAGCTTGCTCGCATCGATGTCGAACTTGGTAGTCTCGCCGCCACCGATCACCTTGGAGTGAGCCAGCACGCGTGCATCGCCGGCCTTCACATAGTCGGCGCCAGCACCAGCGGCCATGCCGTCGGTGATCACGGCCTGCATGTCGGCAGCGGTGCTGACCACGATGTTGTGGCCCATTGCGGTCTTGGGCATCTTGCCCACATGCTTGAGAGTCACGCTGAACTTCTTGCAGGACTTGGGCACATCGATGCTTTTGACATTGAACTGCATGGCATCGTTGCTTTCAACGACGGCTTCGCAGCCTGCCGCCATGGCGGGTGCGCTCAGGGCACCGACTGCACACAGGGCCAGGGTCATCAGGATCTTCTTCATTGGCTATTCCTTTTCCTAAAAGCGAAACGGGAACCGCTGTGGCCTTGTCGCCCTCCAGGTTCCGCAGTTCATTCTTTCGGAAACCTGCCCAGCCGGCTCAGTACAACTCATGCTCGCATGGGTTGTACTGTTGCACCTTGCGCTAACTCAATTCGCCGAGCATGCGTGCGTTCACTGCCTTGCAGGTCGCAGCCGGCGTTGCTTGCGCGCTTCAGATCGCCATGTCGTAACCAATGGTGATGGGCGCGTGGTCCGAGAACTTCTCGCCCTTGTAGATGGACTCGGTGCGGGCCAGGGCCGCGATCGCCGGTGTGGCCAGGTGGTAGTCCAGTCGCCATCCCACGTTGTTGGCATAGGCCTGGCCCCGATTGCTCCACCATGTATAGCAGGCATCCGTGGTGTCGGGCTGAAGCTGACGATAGACGTCGACCAGACCGCCGCTGGCCTCGGTCTTGTGCAGCAACTTGCTCATCCAGTCGCGCTCTTCGGGCAGGAAGCCGCTGTTTTTCTGGTTGCCGCGCCAGTTCTTCAGGTCTTCCTTCTGGTGCGCGATATTGATATCGCCGCAGAGCACGAAGTCGCGCTCTGCCTTGAGGTGCATCAGGTGGCTGTGCATCTTGGCGAGAAAGCGGAACTTGGCCTCCTGGCGCAACTCGCCCGAACTGCCGCTGGGAAAGTAGGCGCTGATGATGGAGAACTTGCGGCCGGGCGTGTCGAAGCGGGTTTCGACATAGCGGCCCTCGGCGTCGAACTCGTCGATATCGAAGCCCACGATCACATCGCTGGGCTCGTGGCGGGTGTAGACGCCCACGCCCGAGTAGCCTTTTTTCTCGGCAAAGTGGAAATAGCCCTTCATGCCGGCCAACACCTCGAAGCGCCCGGCCATATCCGAAGCCTGGGCCTTGATTTCCTGGACGCAAATACAATCCGGCGCAGTGGCTTCGATCCAGGCTTCGGCGCCTTTGGTCGTGGCAGAGCGGATACCGTTGAGGTTGAGGCTGGTTAATTTGAACAAGGATGAATCCATGGTGGTGAGTGAGAAGCCAATGGGCGGTGCAGACCGTCTGGCGCAGGATTTTGTGCAGTTTGCCGTCGATGCGGGCGTGCTGCGTTTTGGCGAATTCAAGACCAAGGCCGGGCGCATCAGCCCGTACTTCTTCAATGCCGGCCTGTTCGACGATGGCGCCAAGATGGCCCGTCTGTCCGAATTCTATGCAAAAGCCATTCTGGCCAGCGGCATGGAGTTTGATATGGTCTTCGGGCCTGCCTACAAGGGCATCCCTTTGGCAGCCACGGTGGCGGTGGAACTGGCACGCCAGGGCAAGAACGTACCCTTTGCCTACAACCGCAAGGAAGCCAAGGATCACGGCGAAGGCGGTACTTTGGTGGGCGCTCCCCTCAAGGGCCGCGTGCTCATCATTGACGACGTGATGTCGGCCGGTACGGCCGCGCGCGAGTCGATTGCTATCATCAAGGCGGCCGGTGCCGAGCCGCATGCCGTGGCCATCGCTCTGGATCGCCAGGAAATGGCGACGGAGAATGGCCAGGACGTGCCGCACAGCGCCGTGCAATATGTGCGCAATCAGCTGGGCATGCAGGTCTGTGCGATTGCCAAGCTGGCAGATCTGTTGCTTTATCTCGAGCAGCAGGGCGGGGATGCCGGCCGCGAGCATCATGAGCGCGTGCTGGCCTACCGTCAGCGTTATGGTGTTGAAGACAAGGAATAAACACGCAAATGAAGCAGGCCTTGCATGCAAAACTGAGTTTGTATGTGATAGCTACCGTCTGGGCAGGCGCCATGCCGGCTCAAGCCCAGGCCCCAGCCAATAGCGGCGGTATCTACGCCTGCACGGATGCCAATGGGCGGCGCATCACGGCCGACAGACCTATTGCCTCCTGCGTCGATCGCGAGCAGCGTGTGCTTGGTACCACGGGCGTCGAGTTGCGCCGCGTGGGCCCCACGCTGACCGATCAGGAGCGCAGTGCACAGGAGGCCAAGCGCCGCCAGGACCAGGCCGAGCAGCAACGCCTGCGTGAGGAGCGCTCGCGTGACCGTGCCATGCTGGCGCGCTTCCCCAATCAGGGCGTGCATGACGCCGCCAGAGCCGAGGCGATTGCCCAGGTCAACGATGTGATCGGCGTGGCCCAGCAGCGCCAGGTCGATCTCAAGGAACGCCGCCGCAAGCTCAATACCGAGCTGGAGTTCTATCAGAACGACCCGAAGAAGGCTCCTGCCAATCTGCGCCGTCAGCTGGACGACAACACGGAATCTCAGGCCGAGCAGCAGCGCTTCATCAAGCAGCAGGAAGAGGAAAAGCAGCGCATCAACCAGCGCTTCGATGCCGAGCTGCAGCAGCTGCGCAAGCTATGGGCTGATCTGCAGCCGGCCGCAACGCGCTCGCACTGACGGCTGTGCCTTCAGTCTTCGTGGCCGTCTTTGTGCATGGCCATGACGCGGCCCAGCAGCAGGGTCGCAATCCAGGCCACTCCAGCGATGATCAAGGGCATCTGCACCAGCAGCGGTGCCTGAGCCATGAGCATCAGCGCATCGGCTTGCCACAGCGCCCCATAACCCTTGAACAAGCCATAGGCCAGCCATAGCAGCAGGCCTGCGCTGGCAATGGCGGCCATGCTGCGCATATTGCGGCCGTCACGGCTGCCTGCGGGGATGCGAAGGGCGGTACGCCATAGCCAGCCCACGGCGGCCAGTACCAGCAGCACGCAGGCCGCAACGGACAGCGGCATCCACAACGAAAGAGGAATCAGCGACATGGCGCCGCACTTTAGCCCAGTTGATCCCTGGATGAAAAAGAAAATACCCACCGAAGTGGGCATGCATGAAGAGGCTTGTCAGCGGCTCAGTTTGCGCGCCAGACCACATGGTGGCCCGGCACGGACTGAATGCCCAGCACGGTGGCGTGGTGGGCGAGCAGCTCTTCGAAGGTCTTGGTGATTTCGCTGCTGGCAGTGCTGCCTTCATATTCCGTGGCCACCTGTGTCGCGGTAAAGGAACTGGCTCCAAAGCTTTGCACGATGTTGCGCAGCTTGTCGAGGTTGGGGGTGAACACGGCGTCCATGGCAGCAACTCCTTTTCGGGCAATCAAACCAGTACTGCCCATAGTTTATCCAGCAGTCCGTGTCAGGCAAGAGGGCCTTTGCCCGCATGGCTATTGATTGATGGAGAGCAAGGTGCGAATCACGTCGGAGCGCGTGATGACCCCGATCAGGGTTTTGCCGCGCAGCACGGCAATGAACTGAACGCTGTGCGATGCCAGCTCGTGCAGCAGATCGCCCATGGGTGTGTCTTCCTGCACGCTCATCTCTGGTGCGCGCATCAGTTCCTGGGCTACGGACTGCACTTTGGATGGCCGGCTGCGCAGGCGCTGCCAGAGGTTTTGCTGCTGGCGCGCGCGGTGATCCTGCCAGAGCCAGTCGAACAGGTCGGCGCGCAGCACGCGGCCAATCAGCTCACCTTGCGCATCGACCACGGGAAGGCTTTTGATCAGATGGCGGTGAAACAGCTCGGCGACCTCTTCGAGCGGAGTTTGCGGGCTGACGGTCAGGAGCTTGGCGGACATGACGGTGCCGCAGTTCACGCTGGACAGCCGGCGCTTGATGGCTTCCTCCTCGGCGGCGGCCAGCAGCTCGCCCAGGTCCTCGGGTGTCAGGTTGTAGCTTTGCTCGAAGCGCTGCAACAACTGCTCCAGATCCTGCTCGCTCAGCGCCAGGCGCGTGGTGGGGCGCTGGGTCTTGGTCGCTTGGGGCGGCTGGTGGAGGTAGGGACGGCCGCAGGCACGATGGTAGAGCACGCCGACTGCAGCAAGAACGCCTGAGAGCACGGCCATGGGGATCAGCAGATGCCAGCCCAGCGGCGCCATCTGGGCCGCCGCCAGTACCGTCAGCAAGGCCACGGCGCCACCTGGCGGGTGCAGGGCACGCAGCAGCAGCATCAGGGCAATGGCTCCTGCCACGGCCAGCGCGGCCAGCGAGGTCTGGGACAGCGTGGGAAAGGCCCAGAGCAGCAGCAAGGTATAGAGAGCAGGCACGGTGTTGCCGACGACACAGTTCCAGGGCTGGGCCAGCGGGCTGCTGGGCACGGCGAACACCAGCACGGCCGTGGCGCCCAGCGGTGCGAACAGAAACAGGGTGTTGGGAAAGAAATGCTCGACCAGCCCAACCAGAATGCCTGCCAGCGCGAGACCCAGGCCTGCGCCAATGCTGGCGCGGATCAGCTCTTTCCAAGAAGGGCGCGAGGCCACCGGCCCCAGGCGCTGCCACATTGTTTGCATGACGGACATAGGCTCAGGCTACGGGGCGCAAATTTGATAGCTGCTCCCGCAATGTTGTATTGATTAATGCGGCAATTCTGTCAAAAAAAGCTCCACAGGGTGAGCTGTGGAGCTTTGGCGGGATTGCTCCGCTTCAGGCGGTTGCGGAGGCTTGAACGGCTCCGGCACTCAGCATTTCGGTCAGCGGCTTGCGGTCAGAGGGCTGCTCGCGCTCGCGCAGATCGTCGGGCAGCGTGGAGGCATCGGCGCGGCGGCCCACGGCGATCACGCATTCGGGCACCAGATGCTCGGGCAGGTTCAGCACCTTGCGGGCTTCATCGGCAGAGAAGCCGCCCATGGCGTGCGTGGCCAGACCCATGGCATGGGCCTGCAGCGCCAGATAGCCCCAGGCACAGCCCGCATCGAAGCTGTGCTTGGCGGCGGAAGCCTGCCTGTCCGACAGCAGCACGATCAGCGCGCCGCCATTCAGGCACCAGCGGCGGTTGGCTTCGTTGGGGATCTGCGAGAGCGCCTGCCAGTTCGCGTCGTCACGCAGGGCGTAGGCAAAGTGCCAGGGCTGCTTGTTGCTGGCCGAAGGCGCCCAGCGGGCGGCTTCCACCAGTTGCTCGATCTGGGCAGCGCTCAGTGCTTCAGGCACAAAGGCGCGCGGCGACATGCGCTCGACGAATTGCGCGTGGACGGGGACGGTACTGCTACGGGTGGTGCTCATGGTGATATCGCTGAACTGAAAAGAAAAGGGCCCGCCTGCTGTACAGCGGCGGGCCCGAAACCATAGCGCAAGCTCCGGCCTTTGTGCCGGAGCCGGAAGATCAGGACTTTTGACCCGATTGCGCGCCGATGCCGCGCAGATGGCGCTCCATACGGAACATCACCAGCGCCATCATCACCATCACCAGGCAGGAAATCAGCAGCGTGGCAAAAGCCGTGTCCATGCCCAGAAACTCCCACTTTTCCTCATCGGGGTTGTCGCCGCGCAGCTTGGCGGCCGTGCGGTCGAACGACAGTGTGTAGTTGGTCAGCAAGGTGTTGACGATCTGCGGAGCGGACTGCTGCTGCAGCTTCTTGGCCAGGCTTTCGTTGCCCAGCACCTTCTCCAGCGCCACGGGCAGCCCCTTGATGTAGGCCGCGTATGAACCTTCGCCATGCTCCATCTCGGCTGCCTGGGCACGGTCGTTGATTTCTGAGGCCAGGTTCACCGGATCCATCAGCATGGCGTCTTCGCCCGAAGCCTCGGCGGCTGCCGCAATCGCTGCATCGGCTGCAGCATCTGCGGCGGCACGGGCCATGCGGTCCTCGCGGGTCAGCGAGATGCGGCGAGCCGTCCAGGCGGCATCCACCTCGGCAGCGGCCGCGTCGGCAGCCTCCTTGTCGCAGCAGGAGTTTTCACGTGCCTCGCGCATCTTGATCTGGCGGTTGACATCGTCGGCCGAGGGCAGGGCATCGCCCTTGAGCAGGGGGTGGATGGGATCCAGGCCCTGGCTGCTGTTTTCCGTTTCTACGCGTTTGCGCGCAGCCGTGTCCCGGTAGATGAAGCCACGCAGCAGGCCGTCGGCCTTGCGGAAATCAGGACGCAGGGCGGGGTCGGCCAGACGCTTTTCCATGGGCACGGCGTTGCCGAGGACGCTCAGGTCGCGGCCGGTCTCTTCTTCCATGTACTTGAGGTCGTAGGGCGCATCCTTCCAGTTCAGCGCCGTTGCGCCGGCAGTGGCGATATCGGGCTTCTTGGGCTTGTAGTGGTCCCAGATCCAGTGGCCCATGCCAAACAGCACAAAGATGGAAAAGGCGAGCAAGACAAGACGCAGAACTTGAATCAGCAAATCTTCTGCGCGGCGCAAGAGGGTCAGCATAGGCAGCAAATCCTTGTAAAAAGCTTGAGTGGTCTGCACTTTCAACTATGAAATTGGAAGCGCGTGAATGATCGCGATTGTAGGAAGCGAATCGGAAAGTCGTAATTTGTTACAGCTGAGTCGACACATGCACGCTTCCGTCCCGCCCAGTGCTTGTTTTTGGGCCAGGGACGCCAGTGCGGCTCCTCTGCACTTCACGAAGGGGCGATGCACCCAGATCCTGTAACGGAATTACGAAACCGCTGTAATGGAGTTTTGATGGATCGAGGCTGGATCATGGGTAAGACATCGCTGGATAAATCGAAGATCAAGTTTTTGCTGCTCGAGGGCATACATCCCTCTGCGCTCAAGGTGCTGCATGACGCGGGCTACACCAATGTGGAGGCACTGACCGGCGCGCTGGACGGCGAGGAGCTCAAGCGCAAGATTGCCGATGTGCACTTTGTCGGCATCCGCTCGCGCACCCAGCTCACGGCCGATGTGTTCGCGGCCGCGCAGAAGCTGGTGGCCGTGGGCTGCTTTTGCATCGGCACCAACCAGGTGGATCTCAACGCAGCGCGCGAGCGCGGTGTGGTGGTCTTCAACGCGCCTTACTCCAATACCCGTTCGGTGGCGGAGCTGGTGCTGGGCGAAGCCATTTTGCTGCTGCGCGGCATCCCCGAAAAGAATGCCGTCTCCCACCGCGGCGGCTGGAAGAAGAGCGCGGAGAATTCCTTCGAGATCCGCGGCAAGACGCTGGGCATCGTCGGCTATGGCTCCATCGGCACCCAGCTGTCGGTGCTGGCCGAAAGCCTGGGCATGAAGGTCATCTTCCACGACGTGGTGACCAAGCTGCCGCTGGGCAATGCCCAGCAGAGCAGCGGTCTCAACGAGCTGCTGGCCCAGTCCGACATCGTCACCCTGCATGTGCCCGAGCTGGCCTCCACCAACGGCATGATGGGAGCGGCGCAGATTGCCGCCATGAAGCCCGGCAGCATTCTCATCAATGCATCGCGCGGCACGGTGGTCGATATCGAGGCGCTGGCGGAGTCGCTGCAAAGCGGCAAGCTGCTGGGCGCGGCCATCGACGTCTTCCCCAAGGAGCCCAAGAGCAACAAGGACGAATTCCTGTCGCCGCTGCGCGGCATGGACAACGTCATCCTCACGCCGCATATCGGCGGCTCCACCATGGAGGCGCAGGCCAATATCGGTCTGGAAGTGGCGGAAAAGCTGGTCAAGTACAGCGACAACGGCACGACCACATCGGCCGTCAACTTCCCCGAAGTGGCGCTGCCCGAGCACCCCGGCAACAACCGCATCCTGCATGTGCACGAGAATCGCCCCGGCATTCTCTCTGCCATCAACCAGGTGTTTGCCGACAACGGCATCAATATCGCCGGTCAGTACCTGCGTACCGATGAAAAAGTGGGCTATGTGGTGATCGATATCGATGCCAAGTCCTCGGCGCTGGCGCTGGAAAAGCTCGCGCAGATTGCGGGCACCATCCGCTGCCGCGTGCTGTTCTGAAGCCTTGGCCGCTGAACGGAAAAGGAGACCTTGGTCTCCTTTTTTCATGGACCGGCCATTGGCGATGCCAGGAGCTGGCCCGAACGGCGCGCGACGGACATGGTGTTGCGCGCCGCTGATGCTAGGCTTGTGCCGTTACAGACCCTCCCGCTTGCACAATGAATACACCAATCAAGAGAGAGTTCACCTTTCGTGGCGTGCTGCTTGGCGCGCTCATCACCCTGGCGTTCACCGCCGCCAACGTCTATCTGGGGCTCAAGGTCGGGTTGACCTTTGCCTCGGCGATTCCCGCTGCCGTGATCTCCATGGCGCTGCTCTATCGCTTCAAGGATTCCAACATCCTTGAAAACAATCTGGTGCAGACCCAGGCCTCCGCGGCCGGCACCT
Organism: Comamonas sp. A23; assembly: GCF_004522605.1. Classification (NCBI taxonomy): domain Bacteria; kingdom Pseudomonadati; phylum Pseudomonadota; class Betaproteobacteria; order Burkholderiales; family Comamonadaceae; genus Comamonas; species Comamonas sp. A23. Next base: position 217,401 of record NZ_RSDT01000008.1, on the reverse strand, counting down.
TGTCTTCGGTCATCTTTGTGCTGCCGGCATTGCTCATGCTGGGGCTGTGGACGGGTTTCCCGTTCTGGCAGACGGCATTGATCTGCGCGGCCGGCGGCACGCTGGGCGTGCTCTACACCGTGCCCCTGCGCCGCGTGCTGGTGGTGCAGTCCGAGCTGCCCTATCCCGAAGGCGTGGCCGCTGCCGAGGTGTTGCGCGTAGGCGATGAGCAGCGCCATCTTCACGATCCGGAGAACCTGGGAAAACCGCGTAGTTCGGGCTTGCGCGAGCTGGGGTGGGGCACGGGGCTGGCCGCGCTGTTCGGCTTTCTCAGCGGCGGTCTGCGCCTGCTTGGCGATGCCTTCAATTTCTGGATTCCCGCAGGCAGCGTGGCCTTTCGCGTGGCGGCAGGCTTTTCGCCCGCCCTGCTGGCTGCCGGCTATCTGATGGGGGCGGCCGCAGGCATTGCCGTGCTTGCGGGGCTGGCGCTGTGCTGGGGCGTGGTCGTGCCCTGGCTGACGGCCCAGGCTTCTCCTGCGGCCGGCCAGGCGCTCTCCGAGCTGTCCACCCAGCTCTGGGGCAGCAAGGCCCGCTTTCTGGGGGCGGGCGTCATCGGCATCTCGGCGCTGTGGACCGTGGCCACGCTGGCCAAGCCCATTGTCCAGGCGATTCGCAACCAGCCTGCACGCAGCGTTGCCGAGGGGGCCGGTGGCGACGAAACCGACAAGGACATGCCGCGCAGCTGGATGCTGACGATAGGTGCTGCCGCCCTGGGCGTGCTGTTCCTGGTGGTCAATGACTTCATCGCCGGGCATATGCCCGATCTGGCCGCTGGCGCACGCTACGGCCTGGCGGCCTTGTGCGTGCTGTTCGCGGCCCTGTTCGGCTTTCTGGTGGCGGCGGCCTGCGGCTATATGGCCGGTCTGGTGGGCTCGTCGGCCAGTCCCATCTCGGGCATCGGCATCATCGCCACCTTGCTCATGGGCGTGGCCCTGCTGGCGCTGCATGCCCTGGTGCCGGCCTATGCCAGCGCCGTCGCGGGGCAGATGGGCATTGCGCTGGTGCTGTTCATGGTTTCGGCCGTTCTGGCCATGGCTGCGATCTCCAACGACAACCTGCAGGATCTCAAGACCGGCTATCTGGTGGGGGCCACGCCCTGGCGTCAGCAGATCGTGCTCATCATCGGCTGTCTGGTGGGCGCGCTGGTCATACCGCCCGTGCTGGATCTGCTCTACAACGCCTACGGTTTTGCCGGCAGCATGCCGCGTGCCGGCATGGACCCGAATCAGGCCCTGGCCGCGCCACAGGCCACGCTGATGATGCAGATTGCCAGCGGCATCTTCAAGGGCTCGCTGGACTGGAGCATGCTGGGTCTGGGCGTGGCCGTGGGCATTGCCGTCATCCTGATCGATCTGACCCTGCGCAAGAGCGGCAAGGGCGCGCTGCCGCCGCTGGCCGTGGGCCTGGGCATCTATCTGCCGCCCACCATAGGCCTGACGCTGACCATAGGCGCGGTGCTGGGCTGGTGCATTGCCAGAGCCATCAAGGCCTATGCGCAGTGCGGCGGCAAGGACTGGACGGCGGCGGCCGAGGAGCGAGGCCTGCTGCTGGCCTCCGGCTTGATCGTGGGCGAGAGCCTGATGGGCCTGCTGATTGCGGCACTCATAGGCTTCAGCGGCAAGGACGCACCGCTGGCCCTGGTGGGCGAAGGCTTTGCGCCCGCCATGTGGCTGGGCCTGGCCTATTTCGTGGGCCTGTGTGTGTTCTTTTATCGCCGGGTGCTGCGCAAATGAAGACAGGAGGATTCGACGGGGAACAGGCCGAATACCGCCAGGGCAACTTCGGATTCGCCCATGAATGGCTGCAGGAGTTCAAGACGCTGGACGAGGTGCTGGAGCGGCTGGACGCGCTGCGTGCCGCCGACCCTGCACATCGCTACCTCTGCACGCTGGACGATGTGAGTCAGTGCAGCTACACCAGCGGCCATGCGAGCCAGGATGAGCGCCTGTATCTGGACAGTCCCGACGACATGGACTGGGAGGACCCGGCGCAGGAGCAGGCCCTGACGCTGGCTTCGCTGCAGCACCGCGTGGCGCAGCTGCAGCGGCCCGAGCTGGTGCAGGACTGGGCGCAGGTCTGCGGCACGCTGCTGCTGGCTGCGGAGGACGTGGATGCCCTGCTGCAGGCCAACCGCAGGCCCGAGGTGCTGCTCGACGAGGTGGTCTATGTCCAGTGTCTGCCCGTGCCCGACGACGAGCTCATGATTGCGGGCCAGCCCAACGGCTATTTCAGCGCGGACTGGGACAGATTCCAGAACCGCGCCGTCATTCGTCATCTTGCGGCGCAATATGGTTATCGCTTCTTCGGCATGGGCGCCGCCTGGATGGGATTTGTGCGCGCCAGCTTGCCCGATGCGGTGCTGGTCGATCGGCTGATAGAGGATTTGCGCATGCTCTACGGTCAGGGGCTGGACGAGGTGCGGGAACATGCGGGCTGGGCGCAGTTGGCGTCCGTGCTGCTATCACGGCGCACGCTGATGCTCGGCTATGCCGAGGGCTTGGCAGAAGGCCTGGGGCTTGATCAGCCGTCTTCTGAAAGCACTATGAAAAGCTGACAGGGTTGGATTCATGAACGCTGGAGCCGGTCATGAGATGTCCGGTTTCAGCGGTGATGGTTTTATAGTGTGCGGGCTACCCCCGCGGCGCAGGCCGCTTTTTGCAACCAAGGAGAAACCGATGGCAGGTCATTTCGAGTTGAGCAAGAGCAGCGATGGGCAGTTCCGGTTTGTGCTCAAGGCCGGCAACGGCGAGATCATTCTCACCAGCGAGCTGTACAAGACCCGGGCGGCGGCCGAGAACGGCATCGCCTCGGTGCAGACCAACAGCCCGCTGGCCGAGCGCTACGAGAAAAAGACCGCCAGCAATGGCAAGGAGCATTTCAACCTCAAGGCCGCCAACCACCAGGTCATAGGCAGCAGCCAGCTCTATGCCTCGGCGGCCTCGCGCGATGCGGGTATCGAGTCCGTCAGGAAAAACGGCGCGACGACGGTCGTCAAGGATTTGACTGGCACTTAACGCATCGCCGGACAGCACCTGCTGGGAGCGTCGGAGGCCTTTCAGGCCGCTTTGTGATGCCCGTCCACGAACTGCTCTATGGCGCTCCAGAAGCCGTTGGCGCGGAAGATGGTCGAGTGATTCGCCTGGGCGAATGCCTGCACCTGCACAGCCTTGTCCCTGAGGCTGTGCAGCAGGGCGTCGGTGCGCTCGGGCTGCACCACCTGATCGCGTCCGGCGCGCAGCACCAGAATCGGCCCATGGTAATTGCGCAGATGCGCGGCAGAGTCGAACGGGTCGCGCAGCAGCAGTTCCACAGGTAGCCAGCCATACATGCCGCGTACCGTGTTCAGAATGCTGTCGAAGGGCGTGACCAGCACCAACTGGTCCGGCTGGCGCAGGTCGGCCACGGCAGCCGCCACGCCCGTGCCCAGGCTGCGGCCGATCACGGTGATGGGTAGCTCGGGGTGCAGGCGCCTGACCTCATCGAACAAGGCGGCGGCATCGAGCTCCACCAGTTCTTGCGTGGGCTCGCCCTCGCTGGCGCCATAACCGCGGTAGGCCAGCATATAGATATCGCTGTGCGGCAGGCTGCGCGCCAGCTGCTGGCGCCGGTGGGCAATGTTCTCGGCATTGCCGCCAAAGTAGATCACCGCATTGCGCGCCTTGCCATCCGCCGGGTGTAGCTGCCAGCCCCGCAGCAGCACATCGGCGCGTTGCAGCGAGAAATCGGTGCTCTCGGCCGCCACCTGCGTGCCGCCGCCCGGAAAAATCATCTGGCGCTGCTGCGCAAACATATAGCTGCAGATACAGATATAGACCGCCAGGCACAGGGCCAGCAGCCAGAGCAGGGGCTTGAGCAGCTTTGAGAGCATGGAGCGCAAAAGTATGAGGTTTGCGCCGGATTGTGCGCAGATTTGTGTGGGTTTGGTGTGCGCTTTACCTCGGCTTTATGTAAGCGGAGGTTTGAGGAATTGATAGCGGTTGGTGCTGGTGTTGTCTGTGCTTGGGGCTGGTTTGGCTCGTAATTCGGCTTCAGCCCTTCTTCTGGATGACGGAGCTGTCTGTATGCCTGCTTTTTGGGCAAAGAGCCGGCCCCTGCTGCCCACGACCCCTTCGCTGCGTTTCACTTCGCTATGGGGCAACCTGCGCCCTCAAGCTCTTGGGGCTGTACGGCAAAACTCACTGCGCGCTTGCAGCGCTTCGCTCAAACAGGTTGCCGTAAAAGTGATGACGATGCAGTTGCACTCTGCGGTGCAACTGTCAGCCTCAAGAACTTGCCGTCGCAGGCGTGGGCACAAGGGGCAATACTGGATACGGGATAGCTTCTTTGGAAAATTAATAGCTGCTACCGCAATACAGATAAGCGAAAGAAGCCAATTTCGTCATAACTCTCGCAGGCCGTCCGCACCCGCTTCCACCCGTGTGTCAGCGCCTGCGGCACGCGGTTCAGGCTGTGGGCAACGCTGCCGCAGGACAGCGTTGCATCGTGCTCTGACCTGCCGCCGCTTGTTTGAGCGAAGCGCTGCAAGCGCGCAGCGAGTTGGGCGGCACCGCAGACTGAATGGCGTGACGCAGGTTTGCCCGGAGCGAAGCGCAGGGACGCAGACAGTCGGGTTTGTGTTCTTTGCTCACTTTCTTGCACAAGCAAGAAAGTGAGTCGCCAGCCGGGGCGAAATCCCGGCCTCTGTCGCTGGCGACAAAGCAATGCTTTTTTAATAGCTGTCAGTGCCTGAGGTGATCGGGTTGGAGGCCCATTTGACTTGAAGCCTCTGTTTTAGCGACATGCCTGATTAGTGGACAGTGGGCGGGCCTCAGCCCGCCATGCCGACCTACTTTCTGCTACCGGTATGCCGGACCACCAGAAAGTAGGCAAAGAGCCAGCCCCTACTGCCCCCGTTCCTTCGGCTGCGCCTGCGAGGGGATCAGACACCTAACTATCACGCCCCCGGCAAAAAATACCCCGCCTTATGCTGATTCCGCGAACTGCTCACGCACAGCTTCAACCGCGCCTCCATGTACTGCCGCACTTCCGAGCGGTCGCACATCTGGGCCAGGTCTTCCCAATAGAGCAGGCTGGTGAAAGAAGGCTTCGAGGACTCAGCCGCGTCGCCCTCGCTCACTTCTGCGGCGCGCGCAGGGGTGGGAACATAGATAGGTCCATTCACCGGGGCGTAGTGCTGCACCGGGCGGCCTGCGGCTTCTTCCTTGCGGCGCGAGGTCAGCACAAAGTAATGCTGGCAGGCGTCCGCCAGATGGGGCTTCTTGTCGGCGTCGAAGACCTTGTCCAGGCGCTCCAGCCCTTTGGCCACATCGGCGGCGTAAGTCCAGTTGCTCAGGTATTTGGTCTCGATGAACAGAAAGACCTGGCGTGCCGGGTCGGAGATGAGGACATCGGCCAGCTTGCTGCGCAGGCGCTCGTGGCACAGGTAGGCGTGGGTGTCAAACGAGATATGGGGACTTTGAATGCCCAGGTCTTCGCGGCCTGTGACTTCCTGGATGTAGCGGTTGAACTGGACGATGCGCTTGGCATAGCCGGCCGTGAATTCGTTGAAAAAGTAGCCGGCAAAGAACTTGGTGCAGAGGTTGCGTTCTTTTTCAGATTCGATGAGGGAAGCGTTCGAGAAGATCACTGAAATTTTCCTGCGCCGCGCGGCGCAGGGCATGGAGACGGCGGACCTGGATGTCCGGCAAGCAACAAGGCCGCAGGCATGTGCTGCCTGCGGCCTTGAACGGTGGGTTGGCGCCTGGAGTTGGCGGCTTAGGCCAGCTTGGCCTTGAGCAGCTCGTTGACCTGGCCGGGGTTGGCCTTGCCCTTGGAGGCTTTCATGACCTGGCCGACCAGGGCGTTGAAGGCCTTGTCCTTGCCGGCGCGGTATTGCTCCACGTTGGCGGGGTTGGCGGCGATCACCTCGTCGATGATGGCTTCCAGTGCGCCGGTGTCGTTGGACTGCTTGAGGTCCTTGGCTTCAATGATGGAGTCCACATCGGAGCCTTCGCCGGTCCACAGCGCCTCGAACACCTGCTTGGCCGAGTTGTTGCTGATGACATTGCCGTGGATGCGGGCGATCAGGGTGCCCAGCTGCTCGGCGCTGACCTTGACCTGGTCCATGCCGATCTCTTCCATGTTCAGGCGGCGCGAGATCTCGCCCATGATCCAGTTGGACGCCAGCTTGGCCTGGCCGCAGGCCTTGGCGGCGGCTTCAAAGTAGGCGGCCATGGCCTGGCTTTGTGTCAGCGTGGTGGCATCGTACTCGGGCAGGCCGTATTGCTCGACAAAGCGCGCGGCCATGGCGCGGGGCAGCTCTGGCATTTCGGCCTTGACCTGCTCCACCCACTCGGGCGCCACGACCAGCGGAGGCAGGTCGGGGTCGGGGAAGTAGCGGTAGTCGGCCGCGTCTTCCTTGGTGCGCATGGCGCGGGTCTCGCCCGTGTCGGGGTTGAACAGCACGGTGGCCTGCTGGATCTTGTGGCCGTCCTCGATCTGCTCGATCTGCCAGAGGATTTCGTAGTCGATGGCGATCTGCATATTCCTGAACGAGTTCAGGTTCTTGATCTCGCGGCGTGTACCCAGCGGCTGGCCGGGCTTGCGCACGGAGACGTTGGCGTCGCAGCGGAAGCTGCCTTCCTGCATATTGCCGTCGCAGATGCCGATCCAGGTGACGATCTTGTGCAGCTCCTTGGCGTAGGCCACGGCTTCGGCGGTGGAGCGGATATCGGGCTCGGTCACGATTTCCAGCAGCGGCGTGCCGGCGCGGTTCAGGTCGATGCCGGACTGGCCGATGAACTCGTCGTGCACGGACTTGCCGGCGTCTTCCTCCAGGTGGGCGCGCACCAGGCGCACGGTCTTGAGGACGTTGTTCTTGCCTTCTTCCAGATAGAAGCTGACTTCACCGCCTTGCACCACGGGGATCTCGAACTGGGAGATCTGGTAGCCCTTGGGCAGGTCGGGGTAGAAGTAGTTCTTGCGCGCGAAGATGGAACGCGGAGCAATCGTCGAGCCCAGCGACAGGCCGAGCTTGATTGCGCATTCCACGGCCTTTTTGTTCATCACCGGCAGCGTGCCGGGCAGGGCCAGGTCCACGGCGCTGGCCTGGGTGTTGGGCTCGGCGCCGAAGGCGGTGCTGGCACGGCTGAAGATCTTGCTGTTGGTCGCCAGCTGGGTGTGGGTTTCGAAGCCGATGACGACTTCGTAGCCATTGATTAGTTTCACAGTCATGTTCTTGCTTCAAAAAGTGGGCTGTATCCATGGCGCCGCGCATGAAACCGGCGCGGCCCGATCCAGGGACAGCGAGCAAGGGCCGCCCCGCAGCGAGGCTGTCGTCCCCCTTGAGGGGGAAGGCGCGAAGCGACTCAGGGGGTGTTTCATTTAAATGCCGGCGGGGCTCTTCAGGTGGAAGTCTGTCGCTTGCTGGAAGCGGTGGGCCGCGTTCAGCAGTTTGGCTTCGCTGAAGTAGTTGCCAATCAGCTGCAGGCCCACGGGCATGCCGCCGTCGCCGAAGCCTGCGGGCAGGCTGAGACCGGGCAGGCCGGCCAGCGATGCGGGCAGGGTGAAGATGTCTGCCAGGTAGTTGCTGACCGGATCGGCCTTGCCGCCAATGGCCCAGGCCGTCGTCGGCGCGGCCGCGCCGGCGATGACGTCGCAGTCCTTGAACGCGGCCTGGAAGTCGTCGGCAATCATGCGGCGGATCTTCTGCGCCTGCAGATAGTAGGCGTCGTAATAGCCTTCGGACAGCACATAGGCGCCGATCATGATGCGGCGCTTGACCTCGTCGCCGAATCCTTCGGCGCGGGTCTTCTTGTACATATCGTTGAGGTCTTCGTACTTGGCGGCGCGATGGCCGAACTTCACGCCGTCAAAGCGCGACAGATTGGACGAGGCCTCGGCCGGAGCCAGGATGTAGTACACGGGCACGGACAGTTCGGTGCGCGGCAGGCTCACGGGCACCAGCTTGGCGCCCAGCTTTTCGTATTCCTTGAGCGCTGCGTCGACGGCTGCGCGGACATCGTCGGACAGGCCTTCACCAAAGAACTCGGCGGGCACGCCGATGCGCAGGCCTTCGATCGAGTCACCCAGGCGGGCAGCGAAGTCCTCGGCCGGGTAGTCCAGGCTGGTGGAGTCGCGGTCCAGATCGGGGCCGCACATCTCGGAGAGCAGCAGCGCGCAATCTTCGGCACTGCGGCCCATGGGGCCGGCCTGGTCCAGGCTGGAGGCAAAGGCGATCATGCCGTAGCGGCTGGCGCGGCCATAGGTGGGCTTGATGCCGGTGATGCCGCAGAACGAGGCGGGCTGGCGGATGGAGCCGCCGGTGTCGGTGCCGGTCACGGCCGGGGCCAGGCGCGCGGCCACGGCAGCGGCCGAGCCGCCCGAGGAGCCGCCGGGCACGCGCTCGTTGTTCCAGGGGTTGCGCACGGGCTGTGCCGCGTCAAAGCCCACGGGGGCCACGGCCGAGTTCTCGTTGGCGCCGCCCATGGCGAATTCGTCGCAGTTGAGCTTGCCCAGGGTGACCACGCCGGACTCCGCCAGCTTGCGCACCACGGTGGCGTCAAACGGCGATTGGTAGCCCTCCAGCATCTTGCTGGCGGCGGTGGTGGGGAAGTCCTTGGTGACGAAGATGTCCTTGTGCGCAATGGGCACGCCGGCCAGCTTGCCGCCCTTGCCTTCGGCGATCAGGGCGTCGGCCGCCTTGGCCTGGGCCAGGGTGGCGTCTTCATTGATGGCGACAAAAGCGCCCAGGTTCTGGTGCTGCCTGGCGCGGGCCAGGAAATGCTGGGCGGCTTCGGTGGCAGAGACCTGCTTGGCGCGCAGCTGCGCGGCCAGCTCGGCCACGCTCAATTGGTGGAGTTCGGTTTGGCTCATGTTCTTGTGGTTCCGCGCGTTTATTCGATGACCTTGGGCACGAGGAAGTAACCCTTTTCGGCTGCAGGGGCGTTCTGCATGTTGGCGTCGCGGTTATTGCCCTCACTTACCAAATCGTCACGTAGCCGTAAGGCGACGTCCTGGATGGCTGCCACCGGATGTGACAGAGGGCTGACGCCCGAAGTATCCACAGCCTGCATTTTTTCGACGATGCCGAAAAAGTTGTTTAGTTGCGCGAGCATGCGCTTACTTTCGTCTTGTGACAGTTCAAGGCGGGCCAAGTTGGCGATGCGCGCAATGTCTTGATCGTTCAATGCCATAGAAATTATTTAACAGGGCCGCCGCGTGTAAAGCAGTGTTTCTAACCCTGACAGTAGAAGTTATTCACAGGGGATACGGTATTATCTCGGCTTTGCCGCAATACCTCCGTTCGGCTGGTCATTGTGCAAAAAATGCCCACCACCCAGACTCCATTACCTTACATCCCGGCGACGGCCAGCCGATGCGCAAGCCGTGCCTGAGAGGACCCTGAATGTTCGGAGCTTTCCGTCGGTACTTCTCCACCGACCTTGCCATTGACCTTGGCACAGCTAACACCCTGATTTTCGCCCGAGACAAGGGCATTGTTCTGGACGAACCTTCGGTGGTTGCGATCCGTCACGAAGGCGGCCCCCACGGCAAGAAGGTGATTCAGGCTGTCGGCCGCGAAGCCAAGGCCATGCTGGGCAAGGTGCCCGGCAACATCGAAGCTATTCGCCCCATGAAGGACGGCGTGATCGCCGACTTCGTGATCACCGAGCAGATGATCAAGCAGTTCATCAAGATGGTGCATCCGCGCTCGGTGCTGACGCCCAGCCCCCGCATCATCATCTGCGTGCCCTGTGGCTCCACCCAGGTCGAGCGCCGCGCCATCAAGGACGCTGCCGAAGCTGCGGGCGCCACGGCCGTGTACCTGATCGAAGAACCCATGGCTGCCGGCATCGGCGCGGGCCTGCCCGTTTCCGAAGCCTCCGGCTCCATGGTGGTGGACATCGGCGGCGGTACGACCGAAGTGGGCGTGATCTCGCTGGGCGGCATGGTCTACAAGGGCTCCGTGCGCGTGGGTGGCGACAAGTTCGACGAGTCCATCATCAGCTATATCCGCCGCAACTACGGCATGCTGATCGGCGAGCCGACGGCAGAACTGATCAAGAAGCAGATCGGCTCGGCTTTCCCCGGCTCCGAAGTCAAGGAACTGGAAGTCAAGGGCCGCAACCTGTCCGAAGGCGTGCCGCGCAGCTTCACCATCTCTTCCAACGAAGTGCTGGAAGCGCTGACCGACCCCCTGAATCAGATCGTTTCCGCCGTGAAGAATGCGCTGGAGCAGACGCCTCCCGAGCTGGGCGCCGACATTGCCGAGCGCGGCATGATGCTGACCGGCGGCGGTGCGCTGCTGCGCGATCTGGATCGTCTGCTGGCCGAAGAGACGGGTCTGCCCGTGTTGGTGGCCGAGGAGCCGCTGACCTGCGTGGTGCGCGGTTGCGGCATGGCGCTGGAGACCATGGATCGCCAGGGCAGCATCTTCACCAGCGATTAATCGCTGTGCAATGTGGTGTTTTGCGGCACGCGGCATAGTGCGCGTACCGCAGCCACTTCCATGAACAGGGCCTGAGTCCGTGATACGCCTGCATACCGCGCTCTCTTTTTGCATTCCTTCTGATCCGGGAGGCCGTGCGCATGCGGCCATGCCGCGGGAGCACGCATGAGCCTGGACACCCTGGACCACCGCGCTCCATCCCTGTTCAAGCAACAGGCCTCGCGCACTTCCCAGCTTGCCCTCTACAGCGCCTTGGCGCTGTTTTTGATGGTGGCCGACGCGCGCTTCAAGATCACCACGCCGGTGCGCGCGGCCTTGTCGGTGGCGCTGTCGCCCGTGCAATGGTTGGTGGCCCAGCCCGTGCTGGCCTATCAGAACGCCAGCCGCTATGCCGAGGTGCAGCAGCAGGCCGTGGCCCGCGAGGATGCTGCGCGCAAGGAGCTGGTCGTCATGGCTCAGCGCGCCGAGCTGGCCGACGAGTTGATCAAGGAGAACGAGCATCTGCGCTCCATGCTGGAGTTGCGTGAGCGCTCGTTGACGCCGGGGCAGGTGGCCGAGGTGGTCTATGACAGTCCTGACCCCTATACGCGCCGTGTGGTGATCGACAAGGGGCAGGCGGACAATATTGCGCCGGGCTCGCCCGTGCTCGATGAAAAAGGCGTGATAGGTCAGGTCACGCGCGTCTATCCGACGCGTGCCGAGGTCACGCTGCTCATCGATCGCGATCAGGCCATTCCCGTTTTCAACCCGCGCACTGGCGCGCGCAGCGTCGCCTATGGCGATGCATCCTCGACCCGCGCCGGCGGATTGGAGCTGCGCTTCATGCCCAGCAACGCCGATGTACAGGTGGGCGATCTGCTCACCACCAGCGGTATTGACGGGCTTTATCCCACGGGCCTGCCCGTGGCCAAGGTGGTGACCGTGGACCGCCGTGCCGACTCGGCCTTTACCCGCATCTACTGCGAGCCCGTGGGCCGTGTGCAGGGCGTGCGCCATGTGATGGTGCTCAAGCCCCAGGGCCGTACCGAGCATCCCGAGGCCGCCAATATGCAGGCCCAGGCCGATGCCGAGAAGGCCGACCGGGCTGCCAAGGCACGTGGCAAAAAGGAGGCGGCCGCTGCCGAAAAGGAGAAGGCCGCCGCTGAGAAGGCGGGGACCAAGGCCGCCAAGCCTGCAAAGGATCCCGCATGATCATGCCGCGCGGCCAGCAGTTGTTGCTGCCGGTCAATCCTCTGTTCATCGTCGTCACCCTGGTGATAGGCCTGGCCGTCAACATGCTTCCGCTGGGCCGCATCGTCTGGCTGCCGGACATGTTGCTGCTGCTGCTGGCCTTCTGGAGTCTGAATCAGCCGCAGCGCGTGGGCCTGGGTATTGCCTTTGTGCTGGGGCTGATCATGGATGTGGACCGGGCCTCGCTGCTGGGCCAGCATGCCCTGGCCTATACCTTGCTGGTTTTCGTGACGGGCTGGATGAGTCGCCGCCTGCTCTGGTTCTCGAGCCCTGTGCAGGCCCTGCACCTGTTGCCGGTGTTTGCTGCGGCGCACGGCATTCAGGTTCTGCTGCGTGTGGCGACGGGAGGTATCTTCCCCGGGCTGGAGTTTCTGATAGCTCCAGTGATCGAGACCTTGCTGTGGCCTGTGGTCAGCGCTTTGCTGCTGGCGCCGCAGCGCCGTGCGCCGGACAGCGATGAAAACCGGCCTCTGTAGATGAAAGCCCTCTTGAGTCGCTGCGCGCCTTTCCCCCTCTCGCTTCGCGGGGGGGGACGACTGCCTCGCTGCGGGGCGGCCCTTGCTTGCAGTCACTGGCTTGGCGTGCGGGGAGCCTGCGCATGATGGAGATTCGCAACACTGAAGTCGAGCTGCAGCGCTTCCGGATGCGTGCAGTCGTCATGGGCTGCGTGGTGTTCCTGGCGTTCTGTCTGCTGGTCTGGCGTCTGCTGGTGCTGCAGGTCGAGCGCCATGAGGAATTTGCCGAGCGGGCCGAGAGCAATCGCACGGCGGTGGTGCCCATCGTGCCCAACCGGGGCCAGATCCTGGACCGCAACGGCGTGGTGCTGGCGACCAATTACTCGGCCTATACGCTGGAGATCACACGCTCCAAGGTCGAGGATCTGGACGAGACCATCGAAGGGCTGTCCGGGGTCATAGAGATCACGCCGCGCGACCGCCGCAAGTTCAAGCGGCTCATGGATGACTCCAAGAGCTTTGAGTCGATTCCGATCCGCTCGCGCCTGACGGATGAGGAAGTCGCCAAATTCGCGGCTCAGCGTTATCGCTTTCCGGGCGTGGATATCAAGGCCCGCCTGTTCCGCACCTACCCGCTCAAGGAAACCGGCAGCCATTTGATCGGATACATCGGTCGTATCAACCAAAGAGAAAAAGAAGAGATCGACGACTCCGACGATGCGGCCAACTACCGTGGCACCGAGGTCATGGGCAAGCTGGGGGCCGAAAAGAGCTATGAGTTGCAGCTGCACGGTCAGACCGGCTGGGAGGAAATGGAAACCTCGGCTGGCGGCCATGCCGTGCGCCGCCTGGGCAGTCGCCCTGCCACGCCGGGACACAGCCTGCAGCTATCGGTGGACATCAAGCTGCAGAAGATGGTGGAAGACCTCTACGGCAACCGCCGCGGCGTGGCCATCGCCATGGATCCGCGCAACGGCGAGGTGCTGGCCATGGTCAGCAAGCCGACCTACGACCCCAATCTCTTTGTCGACGGCATCGACCAGGAAAGCTGGAAGGCACTCAACGAATCGCTGGACCGCCCTTTGCTCAACCGTTCCATGCGCGGCACCTATCCCGTGGGCTCGACCTACAAGCCCTTTATGGGCCTGGCGGGCATAGAGACCGGCAAGCGCACGCCGGGCACGGTGATCCAGGACGGTGGCTCCTGGACTTTCGGCGGCCACACCTTCCGTTCCGGCCATGCGCTGGGCCCGGTGGATCTGGCGCGCGCCATCCAGCATTCCAGCAACGTCTATTTCTACACGCTGGCCAACGAGATGGGCGTGGATGCGATCCACGACTTCATGAAGCCGCTGGGCTTTGGTCAGATCACCGGCATCGACCTGCCCGGCGAGGTGCGCGGCGTGCTGCCCAGCAAGGAGTGGAAGCGCAAGACCTACAAGCGCGCAGCCCAGCAGCAATGGTTTGCAGGCGAGACGATTTCTCTGGGTATCGGCCAGGGCTACAACAACTTCACCATCCTCCAGCTCTCGCATGCGCTGGCCACGCTGGTCAACAACGGCATGAGCTTCACGCCCCATGTGGGCAAGGAGCTGATCGACTCCGTCACCGGCACGCGCACGGCCATTGTTCAGCCGGCACCCGTCAATCTGGGCTACAAGCAGAGCAATGTCGATGCCGTCAAGCGCGGCATGGTCGGAGTGGTGACCGGCGGCACGGGGCGTGGCGTATTCGGTAGTGCCAGCTATCTGTCGGGTGGCAAGACCGGCACGGCCCAGGCAGTGAGCGTGGGCCAGAAGGAAAAGTACAACGCTGCGCGTCTGGCCGAGTACCAGCGCGACCACTCGCTCTATATCGCCTACGGCCCTGCCGAAGCGCCCAGGATTGCCGTGGCCGTGATTGTGGAGAATGCTGGCTTCGGTGCAGCGGCTGCCGCGCCTATCGCACGCCGCATACTGGACTACTGGCTGGTGGGCAACTATCCCAGCGAGGCTGATATCGCTGCCGTGCGCCAGGGCAAGGCAGGCGCACCGATCGGCACGCCGCGTCGTGTGGAAGATATCTCGGTGCTGTCCGACGACGAAACAGCACCTTGATAAATTGATAGCTGTTAACGCTTGCTGTGTAATGGTTTAACGCAGAAAAGCGTCGTAACCTGTCTTCAGAATCAGCAGGCTGACCACGCCGATGAAAATCGTGCGCACAAAGCCCGTGCCGTGGCGCAAGGCCATCCAGGTGCCAAGCATGCTGCCCAGCACATTGGCCACGGCCAGCGGAATCGCAAAGTGCCACCAGACATGGCCCTTGAGAGTGAATAGCAGCAGTGCCGCGGCGTTGGAGGCCAGGTTCAGCAGCTTGGCGCTGGCCGAGGCGTTGAGGAAGTCATAGCCCAGCAGGCGCACGAACAGGAACACGAAGAAGCTGCCTGTGCCCGGGCCGAAGAAGCCGTCGTAGAAACCGATCAGCAGGCCGATGGCGCTGGCGGTCAGCATCTCGGTGCGGCCTGCCAGGCGCGGCTCGTGGTCGCGGCCCAGCTCTTTTTTGGCCAGGGTGTAGCCCAGCACGCCCAGCAGGATGAAGGGCAGCAGCTTGCGCAGAAAATCGGGCGAAATCAATGTGACAGCCCAGGCTCCGAGAAAAGCTCCCACCAGCGTCGTGCCGATGGCGGGTACCAGCGTGGCCCAGGTGATATGCACACGCTTGCTGTACTGCCAGGCGGAAATGGCCGTGCCCCAGACGGCGGCACTCTTGTTGGTTCCAAACAGCGTGGCAGGCGTGGTGGTGGGGAAGGCTGCAAACATGGCCGGCACCAGAATCAGTCCGCCGCCTCCCACGATGGCGTCAACAAACCCGGCCAGGGCCGAGGCGAGGGAAACAAGAATCCATTCCATGGAGCAAATGCCTGCAATTGGTGCATGCCGTGAGCAACGCGCGTTGCCGCTGGGCGGCGCTGCCGGAGGCGGGATGAAGAAGCCAGGGGAGAGCGGGCTTGAATGCCCGAGGATGGCGCCGGCATTGTCGCACCACAGCCTCAAGCTTGTGCGCAGGCATAAAAAAAGCGCCCACTGTGGGGCGCTTTTGAACGCATCTTTGATGCTTTTATATGTATTGGTCTGGTTGTGTCGAGTTGTCTCCTCGGCCCTCCATGCTGCTTCGTGGAGCAGCGAGAGTGACGAGAATGTAAGGGCTGCACCTGTGTGGTGCATTGGGGAATTCCCTTGGGTTATATCAAAAACGTCTGACAAATGAATCAGAAAGTTTCGTGACATCCTTATGAGTTTTGAGATATTTCAAAAACAATAGCGTCATATGCTTATAAGCAAAAGATCTCTGAGGACTTTGCTTCATGGGGAATGACGCCGCGCGGGATTCTCCCGCTCGGACAGACTTTGCGCTCCAGAGCGAATTTCGGGCGCTGACGGGCTTGTCGCAGTGAATCGCTCGGCTTTTCGAGCGGCCGTTTTTCAGTTCGCGTCACGAATCCACTGCGCCGCCTTCTCGGCCATCATCAGCGTCGGGCTGTTGGTATTGCCGCTGGTGATGGTGGGCATGGCGCCGGCATCGACCACGCGCAGACCCTGCATGCCTCGCACCTTGAAACGGCTGTCCAGGACTGCCATCGGGTCGTCGGCGCGTCCCATCTTGGTCGTGCCCACGGGGTGGAAGATGGTGGTGGCGATATCACCGGCCAGACGCGCCAACTCCTCGTCGCTCTGGTATTGAGCACCGGGCTTGAACTCTTCGGGTTGGAAGCGCGCAAGCGCCGGCTGGCTGACGATGCGCCGCGTGACGCGCAGGCTGTCTGCCGCCACCTGCCGGTCTTCTTGCGTGGAGAGGTAATGGGGTGCGATGGCCGGAGCCTGGCGGAAATCCGCGCTTTGCAGTTGCACCGTGCCGCGGCTGCTGGGGTTGAGGTTGCAGACGCTGGCGGTGAAGGCGGCAAAGTCGTGCAGCGGCTCGCCAAAGGCATCCAGCGACAGCGGTTGTACGTGATATTCCAGATTGGGGTGGGCCAATGCCGGATTGCTGCGTGTAAAGGCACCGAGTTGCGAAGGCGCCATGCTCATGGGGCCGCTGCGCTTGAGTGCGTATTCCAGGGCGATGGCCGCCTTGCCCCAGAGACTGCCGGCCATGGTGTTGAGCGTCTGGGCGTTCTGCACCTTGTAGACGGAGCGGATTTGTAAATGGTCCTGCAGATTGGCGCCCACGCCGGGCAGATCGCGGCGCACAGCCATCCCATGGCGCTGCAGCAATTCGCCGGGGCCTATGCCCGACAGCTGCAGGATATGCGGCGAGTTGACCGCACCCGCGCAGAGCAGCACCTCGCGCCCGGCCTGCACAGTCACCATCTCCTCTCCGGTCCAGACTTCGGCGCCGGTGCAGCGCTGGCTGCCGTCCGGCAGATCTTCCAGAATCAGCCGGCGCACCTGAGCGCGGGTCCACATCTCGAAGTTGGGACGGCCATAGCAGGTGGGGCGCAGAAATGCCTTGGCAGTGTTCCAGCGCAGGCCCGATTTCTGATTGACCTCGAAGTAGCCCACGCCCTCGTTGCAGCCGCGGTTGAAGTCGTCGGTGGCCGGGATGCCGGCTTGCTGCGCGGCCTGGGCAAAGGCGTCGAGTATGTCCCAGCGCAGACGCTGCTTCTCCACGCGCCACTCGCCGCTGCCGCCGGTGCTCTTGCTGCCGTGCAGGCGCATGAACTCTTCGCTGGCGCTACCGCCGGCGTCGAGACGCCAATGGTCTTCATGCTGTTTGAAAGCCGGCAGGACCTGCTCCCAGCGCCAGGTGTCGTCGCCGGTGAGCTCGGCCCATTGTTCATAGTCGCGGGCCTGGCCGCGCATATAGATCATGCCGTTGATGCTGGAGCAGCCGCCCAGTGTCTTGCCGCGCGGATAGCGCAGGCTGCGACCGTTGAGGCCGGGGTCGGGCTCGGTCTGATAGAGCCAGTCGGTGCGCGGGTTGCCTATGCAATAGAGATAGCCGACGGGGATGTGGATCCAGTGGTAGTCATCCTTGCCGCCGGCTTCGATCAGCAGAATCCGGTGATTCTTGTTGCGGGTGAGACGGTTGCACAGCAGCGAACCTGCTGTGCCGCCGCCGATGACGATGTAGTCGAACTGGGTATCACTCATGGGCAGATCAAAAGGCCGGTACAGCTAGGCGCAGAGGCCAGAGCATCAGGCAGTCATGGGCAAAAAGGCTGGTTCATTAGGTGTGATGAGCTTGCGGGTGTCGATAGGGAAAGCGCTCGCATACTCCTGTTTTGGAAGCTGTCGGCGCAGTGCTGGTTTTGACTTTCGCGGATTTTTGATAAAAATTGCAACGCTATCATTGCGTGGCATGCAGCAGCGGCCTACGTGCTGCGTTTGGCATGCTCCTCGCTTGGCGCGTTATGCTGGCCCCTGCGGTCAGCCCGTCTCCCCCATGTCCTAGGAAGCTTTTCTTTGCCCAGCTCAGACCAACTACCTCAATGCCCGCTGCAGTCCCGCGAAGGTCAGCAATGGGCCGTGCCTGCGGGCCGCTGGAGTGCCGCCGAGCTGGGCGACCGCCATATCTGGCGTCGGCTGGCGCCGCAGATCAGGGCCGTGCCCAAGGGCGCGGCCTGGGATTTGCAGCAAATGGTCTGGTTCGACCATATCGGTGCCCAGTTGCTGTGGGAGCAATGGGGCAAGGCCTGGCCGGCCCAACTGCTGACGACCAAGACCCAGCGCTCCATGCTGGAGCGTGTGGCCAGGTTCAGCGAAGTGCCCGAGTCCAAGCCCGAGCCCTCGGGATGGATGTGCGAGGTCAATCGGCTGGGTCAGATGGTGATCGATGCCTGCGGGCACTTTTCCAACTTGATCCAGCTGGTCGGCCAGTTGCTGCTGGACTGCCTGCGCCTGCTGCGCAACCCGCTTCGCGGCCCCTGGCGCGATATTTCGGGCCATCTCTATGCAACGGGAGCGACAGCCTTGCCGATCACGGCGCTGGTCGGCTTTCTGATCGGCGTGGTGCTGGCCTATCTGATGGCGCTGCAGCTGCGTCAGTTCGGGGCCGAATCCTTTATTGTCAACATTCTTGGCATTTCGCTGATCCGCGAGCTCGGGCCGCTGCTGGCGGCGATTCTGGTGGCGGGGCGCAGCGGCTCGGCCATCACGGCGCAGATCGGCGTGATGCGCGTGACCGAGGAGCTCGACGCCATGCAGGTCATGGGCATTTCCCAGGGTTACCGGCTGGTGCTGCCGCGTGCGCTGGCGCTGGCCGTGTCCATGCCGCTGGTGGCGCTGTGGACCATTCTTGCGGCACTGGCTGGCGGCATGGTCGCGGCGGACCTGACCATGGACATCACGCCCTCCTATTTCGTGCAAAGCCTGCCCGCGGCCGTGAAGGTCGGCAATCTGGTGCTGGCCATGGGCAAGTCCGTGGTGTTTGGCGTGCTGATTGCCTTGATCGGCTGCCATTGGGGCCTGAAGGTAGAGCCCAATACCCAGAGCCTGGGTCGCGGCACCACGGCGGCGGTGGTGTCATCCATCACCATGGTCATCATCGTGGATGCCATCTTTGCCATCCTCTTCAGAAACGTGGGCTTTTAGGATGAACTACCCCCTGTGCGGCTTCGCCGCTTCCCCCCAAGGGGACGACACCTTCGCTGCGGGGCGGCCCTTGCTCGGCGTTTCTGGCTTGGGTCGCGCAAGCCTCGTGCAGCGGGGGGCACGCCAATGACAGAGGTGATGCACAACCGCCGTATCGAGGGTGCCGTGGGCGATTACGCGCCGCCGCAGGATGTGAAGCCCCTGGTGCAGGCAGTGGACCTGTGGACCGAGTTCGGCGAGGGCGAGTCGCGCTTTGCCGTGCACCAGGACTTGAACTTCGATGTCTACCCGGGCGAGATTCTGGCCCTGGTGGGCGGCTCCGGCACGGGCAAGACGGTGCTGCTGCGCCAGATACTGGGGCTGCTTTCGCCATCGCGCGGCACGGTGACCGTGGATGGCCGGCCCTCGCGCGAAGTTATCAGCGGCGAGCTGGCGGCGAGTCAGGTGGGCATGCTGTTCCAGCAGGGGGCGCTGTATTCGGCCTTCAACGTGCTCGACAACATCGCGTTTGCGCTGCGTGAGCAGGGCACCTTGCCCGATGCCGTGGTGCGCGATGCGGCCATGGTCAAGCTGCAGATGGTGGGCCTCAAGCCCGAGCATGCCTCGCGCATGCCTGCGGACCTGTCGGGCGGCATGATCAAGCGTGTGGCGCTGGCGCGCGCGCTGATGATGGATCCGCCGCTGCTGCTGCTCGACGAACCCACAGCGGGGCTGGACCCCAAGGGCTCGGACGAGTTCTGCGAGCTGCTGCGCGATATTCATGCAGAGCTGGGCCTGACCGTGATCATGGTCACCCACGATCTGGATACGCTGTTTGCGCTGTCCACACGAGTGGCCGTGCTGGCCGAGAAAAAAGTGCTGTTCACCGGAGCTCCGCGCGACGTGGCACGGATCAAGCACCCGTTTATTGAACATTTCTTCCAGGGAGAGCGTGGCCGCCGTGCCATGGCCCCGGTGCAAGGCGGCGTGGCCGCAGAGGAAAGCTGATGGAAAACAAGTCCCATGCCATGGCTGCCGGCATCTTCGTGCTGGTGGTGGCGACCCTGCTGGCAGGGCTGGCCGTCTGGCTGACGCGCGACAACCGCGAATACCAGCTCTATGAAATGTCCACCAAGGACGGAGTCAGCGGCCTGCAGCCCCAGGCCACGGTGCGCTACAAGGGCGTGCCCGTGGGCAAGGTGGTGCGCATCGGTTTTGATCCGCAGATTTCCGGCAATGTGCTGATTCGCATTGCCGTGGGCGAGGACACGCCGGTCACGCCGGCCACCTACGCCCAGCTCGGCTATCAGGGAGTGACGGGGCTGGCCCATATCCAGCTCGACGATGACAGCAAGTCTTCGCAACCGCTCAAGCCCGGGCCCAGCGGCCTGCCGCGCCTGCCCATGAAGTCATCGCCGCTGAACATGCTGGCCGACCAGGGGCCGGTGCTGCTGGAGCGGGTTGACGAAATTTCACGCCGCCTCAATTCCATGCTGGGTGAGGACAACCAGAAGCGGGTGAGCGTGGCGCTCGACAATATCGCTGCCGCATCCGGCGGGATCAAGGATCTGGCCGAGACCATGAACAAGACGGCCAAGGACTTTCCACAGATCACGGCAGATGCGCACCAGACCCTGCAGTCCCTTACCAAGGCCGGCAATGCCGCCACGGGCGTGGCGACCGATCTGCAGCAGACCGTGCGCAAGGTCAATGCCCCCGATGGCCCGCTGCAGCAGATTGCCGAGGGCACGCAGGCCCTGTCGCAGGCGGCCGAGTCGCTGGGGCGCAGCACCTTGCCGCGCATGAACGGCGCGGCCGACGATGTCTCGCGCGCCGCGCGCAGCATGGGCGCGGCCGCGGGCCGCTTCAATGACAACCCGCAATCCGTCATCTACGGCCAGGGAATGGGCTTGCCAGGCCCCGGCGAGGCCGGTTTCGTGGCTCCGGCCAAGTGAAGAAGCAACAAGGACACGACTTGCGCCAATTCGGATCGGGCAGGCAGCTTTTCGATGGAAATGCCTGCTACTCATTCTGACTGGCCTAAGTCCCAAAGGAATCAATATGGCAGACACAAAGATTTCACTCACCGGCCGCGGAGCATGGCGATTGCTGGGCGCTTCTTCCCTGGTACTGGCGCTCGCCGCCTGCTCGGGCCTGCCCACGGCACCCACGCAACCGGTGCGATATGACCTGGGCATGGCCGACCTGGCAGTGCCGGCCGCGAATGCGGCCGCACCCTCCGTGGCGCCGGTACCGCTGGTGCTGGCCGAAGTCCAGGCGCCGGGGTTGCCCGAGGGCCTGACGGCCATGTTCTACCGTCTGAACTACAGCGACAGCCAGCAACTGCGTGCCTACCAGAACGCGCGCTGGAGCCTGCCTCCCGCTCAGATGGTGGAGCAGCGCCTGCGCATGCGCCTGGGGCTGGAGCGCCCCGTGCTTTCGGGCAAGGATAATGTCCGCCCCCTGCAGGCCGACAAGCGCTCGATTGCGCAGCTGCGCGTGACGGTGGACGAGTTCAGCCAGGTCTTCGACAACGCCAGCAACAGCCGTGCGTTGCTGCGCCTGAGCGCCAGCCTGATCGGTGCCGGCGAGAGTGCAGGCAACCAGTTGCTGGGCCAGAAGGTGTTCACGGTCGAAGTTCCGGCTGCCTCGGCCGACGCAGCCGGCGGTGCCCAGGCCATGGCACGCGCCGTGGACGAGGCTGCGGCCCAGCTCAGCCGCTGGTTGCAGGGTTACGGGCGCTAGGGCCCGACCAGTCCCAGGCATTTCCGCTCCCAAAGCCCTGCCATGCAGGGCTTTGTTGATTCCGGGCAAGTCCTGCCTACTCGCGCGCAGCTGCTTTGCTGATGTGGGTCAATGGCCGGGCCGGGCCTTGTTCTTAAGCTGCCAGTTCCTCAACCTCGCACAAGGAACTGCCATGGCCAGCCTCGAATGGAATGCCGCTCTCATCCTGGATTTTCCCGTCATGGACGCGGTGCATGAAGAGTTCGTCACCCTGCTGGCCCAGGTGGAAGCTGCGGGCGACGAGCAGCTGTGCGCGCTCTGGGACGAGCTGATTGCCCATACCCAGCAGCACTTCGATCAGGAAGACCGCTGGATGCAGACCACGGGCTTTGCCACGGGCAACTGCCACAGCCAGCAGCACAAGGTGGTGCTGGCCGTGCTGCGCGAGGGGGCGGTCAAGGGCGGGCAGGGCGATCTGGCCACGATCCGCCATATGGCGGCCGAGCTGGGTCCGTGGTTCAGCCACCATGCGCAGAACATGGATGCCGCCCTGGCCCTGCACATGCGCCGCGCGGGCTTTGACCCGGTGACCGGCGCGGTGCTGGTGCCCGAGGCTTTGCCTGCGGAGCCGATCACCGGCTGCGGTGGTGCCTGTGGTGAAGCTGAAAAAATGGAAGTGGTAACTGCCTGAAACTGGCACGCGATAAGGCGAGAGACAGCGAGCAAGAGCCGCCGCGCAGCGAAGCTGCCGTCCCCCTTGGGGGAAGCGGCGCAGCCGCTCAGGGGGTCAAGGGTATATTGCCGGGGAGGCCAGGATGGGGAAGATCTTGATCAGGCCTCCCGCCATCACCTCGATGGCCAGCGCTGCCAGAATCAGGCCCATGAGCCGGGTCATCACATTGATGCCGGTCTTGCCCAGCACACGGGCAATCGGGTGGGCCAATGAAAAGCAGACCATGATGGCAGCGGCCACCACCACGCCATAACCGACCAGTGCCACATGCTGCCAGATGGTGCGCGCCTGATCGGCATAGATCACCACGGTGGACATGGCGGCAGGCCCGGTCAGCAGCGGAATGGTCAGCGGTACGACGGCAATGCTGTTGCCCTCGGCGGCCTTCTCGACGCCGGCTGCCAGCGTGGCATTGTTGGGGCGGTCTTCGGCGGGGCGGGCGTTGAGCATGTTCATCGCACTGATCAGCAGCAGCAGGCCGCCGCCGACTTGAAAGCTTTGCAGCGAGATATTGAAGAACTGCAGAATCTGCAGTCCCAGCAGGGCGCAGACCGCAATCACGCAGAAGGCGGCAAAGGCGGCGGTGCGAATCGTCTGCCAGCGCTGCTCGGCGTCGAAGCCGGCCGTGTAGTGGATGAAGAACGGGACGATGGCCAGCGGGTTGATGATGGCGACCAGGGTGATCAGCGGCTTGATATCCATTACAGCTCGCCTCCTGGCATGGGGGGCTTCTTGCGACTGTCGGCCTTTTGTGGGGCTGAGATAGCTTGCATCAACACTCCTGTGAAAAAATGGCCGAATCATCGACGCGGCATCAGCCATTACAGCATTGCTGGCGGCCGCGTCGCGGATTTCCCTTTTGAACCATGTTAAGGAGCTTCGCAATGGGCAGCTTTGTTGAACTGACAGCCGTGGATGGCGCAAAAACCCCGGCTTATGTGGCCATGCCCGAGGGCCAGGCACGCGGTGCCATCGTGGTACTGCAGGAGATCTTCGGCGTGAATTCGCATATCCGCTCCGTGGCAGACCGCTACGCAGCCCAGGGCTATGTGGCCGTGGCGCCCGCCATGTTTGCCCGCGTCAAGCCCGATGTGGAGCTGGGTTACAGCGAAGAAGACTTGAAGGCCGGCTTTGCGCTCAAGACCGCAGTGGAAGCCCTGCCTGAGCCTGGAGCGCTGCGCGATGTGGAAGCAGCCGTGGCCTATGCGGCGACTCTGGTGCCTGGCGGCAAGATCGGCGTGGTGGGCTTTTGCTGGGGCGGCCTCATGACCTGGCGCTCGGCTTGCAATCTGGCCAGCGTCTCGGCTGCAGTCTGCTACTACGGCGGCGGCATGACGGGCGAACTGGAAGCCAGCCGTCTGGCGCTGTGCCCGGTGCTGGCCCATTTCGGCAGCAAGGATCACTACATCTCGCTGGAGTCCGTCGAAGCCTTCAAGAAGGCCCAGCCCAAGGTGGAAGTCCATGTCTATGAAGCCGACCATGGCTTCAACTGCGACCAGCGCGGCTCCTACAACGAAGCCGCTGCAGCGTTGGCAGGTGAGCGCACTCTGGCCTTCTTCGCCCAGCATCTGGGTTGATATAAAAACAATAGCTGCTTGTGCTTTATATATAAGCGCAAGCAGCTGTTTTTATCTAAAGCCCGTTGCCGCTGGGCGGTCCCCCATCAGAGACATCAAGCAAGCGCCGCCGCGCAGCGAGGATGTCGTCCCCCTTGGGGGAAGGCGCGGAAGCGCCTCAGGGGGTCATTCTTTTTCTTCGCTTTCCAGATAGCGGCGGCGCCAGAAATAGGCCACCAGCACCACGGTGATGATCACCATGGCCACCAGGGCCCAGATGAAGCCGTCCTTTTTGTGGACGAACGGGATGAACTCGAAGTTCATGCCGAAGATGCCGGCAATCAGGTTCAGCGGCAGAAAGATGGCCGTCACCGTGGTCAACGTGCGCATGATGTCGTTGGCGCGGTTGCTCTGCGCCGAAAAGTGCATCTGCACGGCGGTCTCAGCACTTTGCTCCATGCGGTGAATGTGGTGGGTCACGCGCTCTATATGTTCGAGCACGTCGCGCGAGCGCACGCGCAGCAGTTCGCGCTCATGCTGGCGCGCAGGTGTGTGCTCGGGCGGCCAGCCCTCCAGCGCCTCGGTCCAGTCCTGCACGGCGGCACGCTGGTCTTCGCAGATTTCATCCAACTGGTGCAGCGCCAGGCGCACGTCGAGCACGCTAGCCCAGTTGCTGAAACGCTTGTTGGGCTTGAGCAGCGCCATCTGCCAGTGGTCGATCTGGCGCGTTAGTGTGCGGCGCAGATCCAGGTAGCCGTCCACCATGCCGTTGACCATGCGCAGCATCAGGTCGGCAGGCTCCACGGGCATCTTGGTGCTGGCCTGGCGGCTGTCAGTCTTGGCGGGGCCGGAAATCAGGCGCTGCCAGAAGTTTTCCAGTACAAAGCAGCCGTCGGGATGCACGGACAGCAGAATCTGGTCATACAGCGCAAAGCCCACGGGCTGGGTTTCCACGCGTTGCAGCACCGGCGCTTCGCGCTGGCTGCTGTGGGCCGGGTTGTGCGATGGAGGCGGGGCGCTGGATGTCGCACTGCCGGTGCCTGCCATCACTGCAGGCAGGCCTGGCGGTGAGGCCGCGGCTGACGCGGGCGAGGCGTGGTTGCCGCTGAGCGGCGGCAGATGGGCGTTGGCCAGGCGTCGGAATACCAGCACGTCGTACACCGAGGTGTAGTCGTAATTGGAAGGGATTGCCGGATTCAACAGGTCGGAGACATGCAGGTCCACGAGGGCGGAGCCGCCCAGCCTGACCAACATGGTCTGAATGGCTGGCAGCTGAGCCTCCAGCTCCGAGCGTGTGCAGGAGACCCAGTAAAACCCCGTTGTTGCCGCCTGCGTGGGCAGTCCGTCAACAGGCTGGGCATAGAGGGGAGAGATATGCAGCACGCGCATGGGATTAGGCAGTCTCGATGTCAGTGCAAAAAGCAGATGTAAAAACGGCCCGTGCAAGCTGCACGGGCCGTCAGATCATGCCTGAAATGCTCTCAGGCGCAAGCATGACCTGCGCTGACAGCTATCAATTTTGTTACAAGCCGCGCAGCTTCTTGGCGGCGTCGATGGCAAAGTAGGTCAGGATGCCGTCGGCGCCCGCGCGCTTGAAGGCCAGCAGGGCTTCCATCATCACAGCGTCGTGATCGAGCCAGCCGTTGGCGGCAGCGGCCTTGAGCATGGCGTATTCGCCGGACACCTGGTAGGCGAAGGTCGGTACCTTGAACTCGTCCTTGACGCGGCGCACCACGTCCAGATACGGCATGCCGGGCTTGACCATGACCATGTCCGCGCCTTCGGCGATGTCCTGTGCCACCTCGCGCAGGGCTTCGTCGGTGTTGGCAGGGTCCATTTGGTAGACATTCTTGTCGGCCTTGCCCAGGGCGCCGCGTGTGCCCACGGCGTCGCGGAAGGGGCCGTAGAAGGCGCTGGCGTACTTGGCGCTATAGGCCATGATGCGGGTGTGAATATGGCCTTGCAGCTCCAGCGCCTCGCGGATGGCGCCGATGCGACCGTCCATCATGTCGCTGGGGGCCACCATGTCCACACCGGCTTCGGCATGGGCCAGGGCCTGGCCGACCAGCACTTCCACGGTGTCATCGTTGATGATGTAGCCGCTCTCGTCGAGGATGCCGTCCTGGCCGTGGCTGGTGTAGGGGTCCAGGGCCACGTCGGTCATCACACCCAGCTGGGGGAATTCCTTTTTCAGCGCGCGCACCACGCGCGGGATCAGGCCGTCGGGGTTCAGGGCTTCCTTGCCGTCGGGGGTCTTGAGGCTGGATTCGATGGCGGGGAACAGCGCCAGGTAGGGAATCTCCAGCTTCACGCATTCCTCGGCCACGGGCAGCAGCAGGTCCAGGCTCAGGCGGTCCACGCCGGGCATGGAGGGCACGGCCTCGCGCTTGTTCTGACCTTCATGCACGAACACGGGGTAGATGAAGTCGTGCGGCGTCAGCACGCTCTCGCGCACCAGATTGCGGGTGAAAGCATCGCGGCGCAGGCGGCGCGGACGGTTCTGGGGAAAAGGAGTAGGGCTGGACAAATGCATGGGGAAAATTGTGCCCCATTCGTCATGGCTTGGCTTGCAGCTGCGTGACTATTCCATGACGGCCGGCGCGACTGGGCCCGAGCTCCGAGGTAAAGACGCGGCGCGCAGCGGCTGTGGCGCAGCGCAGGCCTTTACACTGGCTCCATGCTATGGGTCAAAGCCTTTCACATCGTTTTTGTCGCCAGCTGGTTTGCTGGTCTGTTCTACCTGCCGCGCATCTTTGTCAACATCGCCATGGTCACGCCGGGCTCGGTGGCCGAACGCGAGCGCCTGCTGCTGATGGCGCGCAAGCTGCTGCGCTTCACCACCATGCTGGCCGTGCCCGCGCTGGGACTGGGCCTGTGGCTGTGGCTGGGCTGGGGCTTCGCGGGCGGCTGGCTGCATGCCAAGCTGGCCGTGGTGCTGCTGGTCATCGGCTACCACCACAGCTGTGCCGTGCTGCTGCGCAAGCTGGCGGACAACACCTGTCATAAAAGCCATCGCTGGTTCCGTTTCTATAACGAAGTGCCGGTGCTGCTGCTGATCGCTGCCGTGATTCTGGTGGTGGTCAAGCCCTTCTGAATCTTGCGCTGAGAGTAGGAGGCGACTGTGTCCGATTCCGCGGTGCCGGTGATTTCCATGCGCCATACCTCGGCCTGGCCGCTGGCGCTGGTTTATGGGCTGCTCATTGTCTTTGCCAGCCTGTTCCCCTTCGACGGCTGGCGCGCCCAGGGCATAGATCCCAGCGTGTTCCTGTTCGCGAGGATTCCGCCGCCTTACTGGACCTGGTTCGACGTCAACACCAATATCGTCGGCTATGCGCCGCTGGGCTTTTTCCTGGCGCTGGCCCTGATGCGCTCGGGCCAGCCCAGGCTGGCCGTGCCGCTGGCTTTTCTTGCCGGCACGCTGCTGTCGCTGTGCATGGAGTTTCTGCAGATCTATCTGCCGCGCCGCGTGCCGTCCAATCTGGATCTGGTGCTCAATGCCGGCGGTACCTTGATCGGTGCCTTGCTGGCTGCGCTGCTGGAGAGGCTGGGGGCTCTCTCGCGCTGGAGTGCATTTCGCAACCAGTGGCTGGGCGAGGGCGGTGCCGGCGTGCTGGTGCTGCTGGCGCTGTGGCCGTTTGCGCTGCTGTTCCCGGCGGCCGTGCCGTTTGGCCTGGGCCAGGTGCTGGAGCGCATCGACGACACCTTGCAGGACTGGCTGCTGAACACGCCGTTCGAAGACTGGCTGCCGCTGGGCGACTTCGCCATGACGCCGCTGTCGCTGGTGACGGAGATGCTATGCGTAATGCTGGGGCTGTGGATTCCCTGCCTGCTGGCCTACTGCGCCGTGCGTCATATGGGCCGCCGCGCGCTGGCCGGACTGCTTCTGGTGGCGGCAGGGGTGGGGGTGACAGCGCTGTCGGCCGCGTTGAGCTGGGGCCCGGCCCATGCCTGGGAGTGGGTGGATCTGCCGGTGCGCCTGGGTGTCTGGGGTGGGCTGGGCTTGGCCGTGATTGCATTGCCTGCCTCGCGCAGCATGTGCGCCGTGCTATTGCTGCTGGTGCTGGTGCTGCATCTGAGCATCCTCAATCAGGCCCCGACGAACGTGTACTTCGCCCAGACCCTGCAGGCCTGGGAGCAAGGCCGCTTCATCCGCTTCTACGGTCTGGGCCAATGGCTGGGCTGGCTCTGGCCTTACGTGACACTGGCGTATGTAGTGATTCGACTCTCGCGCCGCCAACAGCCTGCCTAGAATGATCCACCATGAGCGACATCCAGAATCAAGACCAGGCCGGCGGCTACTACCAGCGTCATATCTTCTTTTGCCTGAACGAGCGTCCCAACGGTGAGGACTGCTGTGCTCTGCATGGCGCCAAGGCGGGCTTTGACCACTGCAAGCGCAAAGTCAAGGAAGAGGGGCTTGCTGGAAAGGGGTTGGTGCGTGTGAACAAGGCCGGCTGCCTGGATCGCTGCGCCGGCGGTCCCGTGGCCGTGGTCTACCCCGAAGCCGTCTGGTACACCTTCATCGACGACAGCGATATCGATGAAATCGTCGAATCCCATCTCAAGCACGGCAAGGTGGTCGAGCGCCTGGTGCTGCCCGAAAGCGTGGGGCGCTGATCTGGCTGCCTTGAGTCCTTTGGCCGTCCCGACAGGCTTGCGGCAAGGCGGCTCTTGCATGGTGCGGCCGACTTTGGGCTTGCTTGTTCAGGAACTTTAAGCGTTTTCAAGCGTCAGCCCAATTACAGCAAGCGCAAAAAGCTACAACTAGGATAGCAATCGTGAATTCCCAGACCGAACGACTGACGCTCACCGGCACCGCCGGTGCCATTGAGGCCCTGCGCGATGCGCCGCAACTGGTCGAAGGCCAGAGCCCCAAGGGCGTGGCCATCATCGCCCATCCGCATCCGCTGTTTGGCGGCACCATGGACAACAAGGTGGTCCAGACCCTGGCGCGTGCCTTTGTTCAGTGCGGCTACACGGTCGTGCGTTTCAACTTTCGCGGCGTGGGCGCCAGTGCCGGCGAATATGACGCCGGCAAGGCCGAGCTGCAGGATTTGCTGGCCGTGGTGCAGCAGGTGGCGCCCGAAGGCCCTGTAGCTCTGGCCGGCTTTTCCTTCGGCGCTTTCGTCACCAGCCATGCGCTGGCCCAACTCTGGGGTACGGGCCGGGTGCAGAAGGCTGTACTGGTGGGCACAGCCGCCAGTCGCTTCGAAGTGGCTCCCGTGCCTGCCGAGGCCCATGACCAGACCCTGGTGATCCACGGCGAGGCGGACGACACCGTCGAGCTGTCCGCCGTGATGGACTGGGCGCGCCCGCAGATACTGCCTGTTACCGTGATTCCGCAGGTCGGCCATTTCTTTCACGGACAATTGCCGCTGCTCAAGAGCCTGGTGGTGCGCCACCTGAAGTCCCTGTAAGAGCCATTTCCCACACCTTGACGCACGTGAATTGCTGCCCCGTCTTGGTTAACTCCCTTTTCATAGCGCCAGGCCGAGGTATATCCTTGGCTTTGGCCGTTTCCGACGGTAAATCACCGCGCTTACCTTTGCTTTAGCGAGAGTCCTCTTCATGAAGCCCATCTACTCCACACTGCGTGTTCTGGCCGTTGCTGCCGCAGTGGCGCCCGTGTTTGCCATGGCACAGGTGGCGGCCCCTGTTCCTCCCGAAATTGCTGCGCGCAACTATCTGCTGGTGGACGTCACTGCCGGCCAGGTGCTGGGCGCCAAGGACGTCGATGCTCCCGTCGAGCAGGCATCGCTGACCAAGCTGATGTCGGCCTATGTGGTGTTCGACGCCTTGCGCTCCAAGAAGATTACGCTGGAGCAGCGCATGCCCGTGAGCGAGCGCGCCTGGAAGATGCCCGGCTCGCGCATGTTCATCGACCCCAAGATGCAGGTGCCCGTCAATGACCTGCTCAGCGGCATGATCATCCAGTCCGGCAACGATGCCACCATGGCATTGGCCGAGGCCGTGGGCGGCACGGCCGAGAACTTCGTCAAGATGATGAATGACCAGGCCAAGGCCCTGGGCATGAAGAACACCAGCTACAAGAACCCCGAAGGACTGACCGAGCCCGGTCACCTGACGACGGCGCGTGATCTGTCCATCCTGGCCCAGCGATTGATGCATGACTTCCCCGAGTACATGCACTACTACGCCACCAAGCAATACAGCTACCCCGGCACGCCCGCCTCCAACGGCAGCAACCGCAATGCCTTGCTGTTTCGCGATCCCACCGTGGACGGCCTGAAGACCGGTCACACCAATGCCGCCGGCTATTGCCTGGTGGCCACGGCCAAGCGTGACTTGCCCAACGTGGGTCAGCGCCGCCTGCTGTCCATCGTGCTGGGAACGGCCAGCGAAAAGGCGCGTGCCAACGAAAGCCAGAAGCTGTTGAACTGGGGCTACACCGCTTTCGATGCCGTCAAGCTGTTTGATTCCGATCAGCCCGTGGCCACTCCCGCCGTCTGGAAGGGCGCTGCCAATGCCGTCAAGATCGGCAAGGCCGACGGCGCCGTGGTGGTGACCGTGCCCTCGGGCACCGGCGGCAAGCTGACCACCGAGGTGGTGCGCCAGGATCCGCTGATTGCACCCATTGCCAAGGGGCAGTCCATGGGGGTGCTCAAGGTCAAGTCGGGTGCGGATGTGGTGGCCGAGGTGCCGCTGGTAGCGCTTGAGGCCGTCGAGCAGGCAGGCTTCTTCGGTCGTCTGTGGGACACCATCCGCCTCTGGATCAAGTAAGTTCCCGGGCCGGCAGGAGGTAGCTCCTGCCGGTGAGAGCACTTTGATGTGCCATGCAAAGCATCTTGCTGCCGGCAGGGCTATTGTCGGCAGGGAGTTGTGCTGATTTGCACAAGCTGGTACATTCGAGGGCTTTTCGGAATTTCCGAAGGGATTCACGTTTCCGCATCGGCATCTGTTGCTGCGGATAAACCTTTTGCTTTCACGAAGCAAATTCACGTTTAGGGACGTTTAATTAATGCCAACCATTAACCAACTCGTGCGTCAGGGCCGCACGGTCGAAGTTGTTAAATCCAAGAGCCCTGCTATGGAAAACTGCCCCCAACGCCGTGGCGTGTGCACCCGTGTGTACACCACCACTCCCAAGAAGCCTAACTCGGCTCTGCGTAAGGTGGCCAAGGTTCGTCTGACCAACGGTTTCGAAGTGATTTCGTACATCGGCGGTGAAGGCCACAACCTGCAAGAGCACAGCGTTGTGCTGGTGCGCGGTGGTCGTGTGAAGGACTTGCCCGGTGTGCGTTACCACATCGTGCGCGGTTCCCTGGACCTGCAAGGCGTCAAGGACCGTAAGCAAGCTCGCTCCAAGTACGGTGCCAAGAAGCCTAAGGCTAAGTAATCAGCCCTGGTTTTTTGAAAACAAACGGTGTTTGATTCGCCTGACTGGCGCGGTCAAACGTAGTGGCCCTGAGCACGAATGTTTTGTGCGGGTCGAGTAAGTGAGAGTTTTGAATAGCTCTCGCGGTATCTGAAAAGATGCCAACTGAAGCAAAGATAGAGGTAAAAAATGCCACGTCGTCGCGAAGTCCCCAAACGTGAAATCCTGCCGGATCCCAAGTTCGGCAATGTAGAGCTGTCCAAATTCATGAACGTGATCATGGAAGGCGGCAAGAAGGCGGTTGCTGAGCGCATCATTTACGGCGCTCTGGACCTGATCGAGAAGAAGCATCCCGGCAAGGACCCTCTGGAAGCTTTCGTTGTTGCCATCAACAACGTCAAGCCCATGGTTGAAGTGAAGTCCCGCCGTGTTGGCGGTGCCAACTACCAGGTTCCCGTGGAAGTGCGTCCCGTCCGTCGTCTGGCTCTGGCCATGCGCTGGATCAAGGAAGCCTCCCGCAAGCGTGGCGAGAAGTCCATGGCTCAACGCCTGGCCAACGAGCTGCTGGAAGCTACGGAAGGCCGTGGCGGCGCCATGAAGCGTCGTGACGAAGTGCACCGTATGGCCGAAGCCAACAAGGCCTTCAGCCACTTCCGCTTCTAATCGGAATCTCGCTCGAGATACAGGGCCGCATGCAAAAACTTGCTGCGGCCTTGTGTCGATTCTGAGCGCCCCCATATAGAGCTGCTGCCTCCTGCGCACAATGCGGGGCCGGCAGTACTCCCATACGATCAAGCAAGGATCCATCATGGCTCGCAAGACCCCCATTGAGCGCTATCGCAACATCGGTATTTCCGCTCACATTGACGCAGGTAAGACAACCACTACAGAACGTATCCTGTTCTATACCGGTGTGACCCACAAGCTGGGCGAAGTGCACGACGGTGCTGCCACCACCGACTGGATGGAGCAAGAGCAAGAGCGTGGTATCACCATCACTTCCGCTGCAGTGACCTGCTTCTGGAAGGGTATGGATCTGTCCTACCCAGAACACCGTTTCAACATCATCGACACCCCCGGTCACGTGGACTTCACGATTGAAGTGGAACGTTCCATGCGCGTGCTGGACGGTGCTTGCATGGTGTATTGCGCTGTGGGTGGCGTGCAGCCCCAGTCCGAAACCGTGTGGCGTCAGGCCAACAAGTACAAGGTGCCTCGTCTGGCCTTCGTGAACAAGATGGACCGTACCGGTGCCAACTTCTTCAAGGTCTATGAAGGCATGAAGACTCGCCTGAACGCGAACCCTGTGCCCGTGGTGATCCCAATCGGCGCTGAAGAAAACTTCCAGGGCGTGGTCGATCTGGTCAAGATGAAGGCCATCATCTGGGACGAAGCTTCCCAGGGCATGAAGTTCGAATACCAGGACATCCCCGCCGAGCTGGTGGAGACCGCCAACAAGTGGCGTGAAAACCTGGTGGAAGCCGCTGCCGAAGCTTCGGAAGAGCTGATGAACAAGTACCTGGAAGAAGGTACTCTGACTGAAGAAGAAGTGAAGCTCGGCGTGCGTACCCGTACCCTGGCCACCGAAATTCAGCCCATGCTGTGCGGCACCGCGTTCAAGAACAAGGGTGTGCAGCGCATGCTGGACGCCGTGATCGACTATCTGCCCGCTCCTGTGGACATTCCTGACGTTACCGGTACCGACCCCGATGACGAAGAGAAGAAGCTGAGCCGCAAGGCTGACGATGCTGAGAAGTTCTCGGCTCTGGCCTTCAAGCTGATGACCGACCCCTTCGTGGGCCAGCTGACTTTCGTGCGCGTGTACTCTGGCGTTCTGTCCAAGGGTGAGACCGTTCTGAATGCCGTCAAGGGCAAGAAGGAACGTATCGGCCGTATCGTGCAGATGATGGCCAACGACCGCGTGGAAGTGGAAGAAATCCGTGCTGGCGACATCGCTGCCTGCGTGGGCCTGAAGGACGTGACCACCGGTGAAACCCTGTGCGACATCGCCGCGCCTATCGTGCTGGAGCGCATGGTGTTCCCCGAGCCCGTGATTGCACAGGCTGTGGAACCCAAGTCCAAGACCGACCAGGAAAAGATGGGTATCGCTCTGTCGCGTCTGGCTGCAGAAGATCCTTCCTTCCGCGTGCGTACCGACGAAGAATCCGGTCAGACCATCATCGCCGGTATGGGCGAACTGCACCTGGAAATCATCGTTGACCGCATGAAGCGCGAATTCAACGTGGAAGCCAACGTGGGCAAGCCCCAGGTTGCCTACCGCGAAACCATCCGCAGCACGGTCAAGGACGTGGACGGCAAGTTCGTTCGCCAGTCCGGCGGTAAGGGCCAGTACGGCCACGTGGTTCTGACTCTGGAGCCCCAGGAAGCCGGCAAGGGCTTCGAGTTCGTCGACGAAATCAAGGGCGGTGTGGTTCCTCGCGAATACATCCCTGCGGTGGAGAAGGGCGTGATCGAAGCGCTGACTTCCGGCGTGCTGGCTGGCTACCCTGTGGTGGACGTCAAGGTTCGTCTGACCTTCGGTTCGTACCACGATGTGGACTCGAACGAAATGGCGTTCAAGATGGCCGCTATCTTCGGTTTCAAGGAAGCTGCCCGCAAGGCCAACCCCGTCATCCTGGAACCCATGATGGCTGTGGAAGTGGAAACGCCCGAAGACTACGCCGGTACCGTGATGGGCGATCTGTCCTCGCGTCGCGGCATGGTTCAGGGTATGGACGACATGGTTGGTGGCGGCAAGGCCATCAAGGCTGAAGTGCCTCTGTCCGAAATGTTCGGCTACGCCACTTCGCTGCGTTCCATGACTCAAGGTCGCGCCAGCTACACCATGGAGTTCAAGCACTACGCTGAAGCTCCTCGTAACGTGGCTGAAGCCATTGTTGCTGCCCGCGCCAAGTAATTGACGCAGGTTTGACGAATCCGTCATAATCTACGGCTTCCAATCGCGGCAGTCCTTTGAGGATTGCCGCGATTTTTGCCGGTCTGCGATCCCATGCCGTCCTGTTTCCTGTGCGGGGCGAGTCAGCAATGAGGTGCAGACCTTAAACATCACACAGGTTTTTGCTCTTTCGGAGAAATCATGGCAAAAGAAAAGTTCGAACGTACCAAGCCCCACGTGAACGTGGGCACCATCGGTCACGTTGACCACGGCAAGACCACCCTGACTGCTGCTATCGCTACCGTGCTGTCCAAGCACTTCGGCGGTGAAGCCAAGGACTACTCGCAGATCGACAACGCCCCCGAAGAAAAGGCTCGTGGCATCACGATCAACACTTCGCACGTTGAGTACGAAACTGCCAACCGCCACTACGCTCACGTGGACTGCCCCGGCCACGCTGACTATGTGAAGAACATGATCACTGGTGCCGCTCAGATGGACGGCGCTATCCTGGTTTGCTCCGCTGCTGACGGCCCCATGCCCCAGACTCGCGAGCACATCCTGCTGTCGCGTCAGGTGGGCGTGCCCTACATCATCGTGTTCCTGAACAAGGCCGACATGGTGGACGACGAAGAACTGCTGGAACTGGTCGAAATGGAAGTGCGCGAGCTGCTGTCCAAGTACGACTTCCCCGGTGACGACACCCCCATCATCCGCGGCTCTGCCAAGCTGGCCCTGGAAGGTGACCAGTCCGACAAGGGCGAGCCTGCCATCCTGAAGCTGGCCGAAGCTCTGGACACCTACATCCCCACTCCCGAGCGTGCTGTTGACGGCGCCTTCGTGATGCCCGTGGAAGACGTGTTCTCCATCTCCGGTCGTGGTACCGTGGTGACTGGCCGTATCGAGCGCGGTATCGTCAAGGTCGGCGAAGAAATCGAAATCGTCGGTATCAAGGACACCGTCAAGACCACCGTCACCGGCGTGGAAATGTTCCGCAAGCTGCTGGACCAAGGTCAAGCTGGCGACAACGTGGGTCTGCTGCTGCGCGGCACCAAGCGTGAAGACGTGGAACGCGGCCAAGTGCTGTGCAAGCCCGGCTCCATCAAGCCCCACACCAACTTCACTGCTGAAGTTTACGTGCTGTCGAAGGACGAAGGCGGTCGCCACACTCCCTTCTTCAACAACTACCGTCCTCAGTTCTACTTCCGTACAACTGACGTGACCGGCTCCATCGAACTGCCCGAAGGCAAGGAAATGGTGATGCCTGGCGATAACGTGTCGATCACTGTGAAGCTGATCTCCCCCATCGCCATGGAAGAAGGTCTGCGCTTCGCTATCCGCGAAGGTGGTCGTACTGTGGGCGCCGGTGTGGTTGCCACGATCATTGCCTAATTCTTAGAAAAGCTAGGAATTAACAATGTCTAAGCAAAAAATCCGCATCCGTCTGAAGGCTTTCGATTACAAGCTGATCGACCAGTCTGCAGCCGAAATCGTTGATACCGCCAAGCGTACCGGCGCTATCGTCAAGGGTCCCGTGCCCCTGCCGACACGCATGAAGCGCTTCGACATCCTGCGTTCGCCTCACGTCAACAAGACCAGCCGTGACCAGTTCGAAATCCGTACGCACCAGCGTCTGATGGACATCGTGGACCCGACTGACAAGACTGTTGACGCTCTGATGAAGCTGGACCTGCCCGCAGGTGTGGACGTCGAGATCAAACTGCAATAAGAGTTTTGGAGGCCTCGCAAGAGGCTTTTAAGGGTCTTTGTTTAACGCGAACTTGCTTGAAAAAGCAGTTCGCGTTAAAATTTGGAGCTTCGCCTTTGATGCGAAGTTTTATTAACCTTCTTTTGTGTGCTAGGCATGATTGCTAAAGCACAACGCTGGGCCAATTGCAGTTTCAGCGGCAAAAGTTTTGGAGCAAACAAATGAGTCTGAGCAACTCCCTGGGGTTGCTGGGTCGCAAGGTGGGCATGATGCGTCTGTTCACTGATGATGGGGACGCAGTGCCTGTCACAGTGGTGGATGTTTCTAACAACCGCGTGACTCAGGTCAAAACCCAAGAGAACGATGGCTATGTGGCCCTGCAGGTCACTTTCGGTGCACGCAAGGCTTCTCGCGTGACCAAGCCTCAAGCCGGCCACCTCGCCAAGGCGGGTGTCGAAGCCGGTGAAGTGACCCGTGAATTCCGCGTGACCGATGAAACCGCTGGCAAGTATGCCGCTGGTGCCGTTCTGCCTGTGGCCGAACTGTTCAGCGTTGGCCAGAAGGTGGACGTGCAAGGCACTTCCATCGGTAAGGGTTACGCCGGCACGATCAAGCGCCACAACTTCAGTTCGCAGCGCGCTTCGCACGGTAACAGCCGTTCGCACAATGTTCCCGGTTCTATCGGTATGGCGCAAGACCCCGGTCGCGTGTTCCCCGGTAAGCGTATGACTGGCCACATGGGCGACGAAACCGTCACTACTCAAAACCTCGACGTGGTTCGTATCGACGAAGCACGCCAACTGCTGTTGATCAAGGGTGCCATTCCTGGTGCCAAGGGTGGCTTCGTTTCCGTGCGCCCCGCGATCAAGGCTAAAGCTTCCAAAGGAGCGAACTAATGCAGCTCGAACTCCTGAATGAACAAGGCCAGGCCGCTTCCAAGGTGGAAGCTCCCGAGACTGTGTTCGGTCGTGAATTCAACGAAGATCTGGTCCACCAGCTGGTGACTGCCTACCGTGCCAACGCACGTCAAGGCACTCGCGCCCAGAAGGACCGTGAACAAGTGCGTCACACCACTGCCAAGCCTTTCAAGCAAAAGGGTACAGGCCGTGCACGTGCTGGTATGTCCTCCTCGCCTCTGTGGCGTGGCGGCGGTCGCATCTTCCCGAATCTGCCCGAAGAAAACTTCTCGCAGAAGATCAACAAGAAGATGTACCGCGCCGGTATGGCTTCCATCCTGTCTCAGCTGGCCCGCGAAGGCCGTCTGGCAGTTGTGGAATCCCTGACGCTGGATACCCCCAAGACCAAGGTGCTGGCAGACAAGTTCAAGGCTATGAACCTGTCTTCGTCGGTGATGGTGATCGCTGAAGAAATCGACGAGAACCTGTACCTGGCATCCCGCAATCTGAAGAACGTGTTCGTGGTTGAGCCGCGCTATGCAGACCCCGTGTCGCTGGTGCACTACAAGAAAGTGCTCGTCACCAAGGGTGCGATCGACAAACTCAAGGAGATGTTCGCATGAGCACTACCAAGTTTGACGAAGGTCGTCTGATGCAAGTGCTGGTCGCTCCCATCGTGTCCGAAAAGGCCACTCTGGTTGCTGAAAAGTCCAATGCTGTGACATTCAAGGTGCTGCAGAACGCTACCAAGCCCGAAATCAAGGCCGCTGTGGAATTGATGTTCAAGGTTGAAGTGGCTGGCGTGTCTGTGGTGAACACCAAGGGCAAGACCAAGCGCTTTGGCAAGACCGTGGGCCGTCGCGACAATGTGCGCAAGGCATACGTGATGCTCAAGCCCGGTCAAGAGCTGAACCTGTCTGGGGAGGCTGCGTAATCATGGCTGTTATCAAGCTCAAACCTACGACCCCCGGCCAACGCGGCGCGGTGAAGGTTACTCGCGACCACCTGCACAAGGGTGAGGGTTTTGCCCCCCTGCTGGAAGCTCAATTCCAGAAGGCCGGTCGTAATAACAACGGTCACATCACAACTCGCCACAAGGGCGGTGGTCACAAGCACCACTACCGTGTGGTGGACTTCAAGCGCAACAAGGACGGTATCCCCGCCAAGGTTGAGCGCATTGAATACGATCCCAACCGTACTGCCCACATCGCTCTGGTGTGCTACGCAGACGGCGAGCGTCGCTACGTCATTGCTCCTCGCAACCTGGAAGTCGGCGCTACCATCATCAGCGGCTCCGAAGCTCCTATTCGCGTGGGCAACACCCTGCCTATCCGCAACATCCCCGTGGGCTCGACCATCCACTGCATCGAACTGAAGATCGGTGCCGGTGCTCAGATCGCTCGCTCGGCTGGTACCTCCGCCACTCTGCTGGCTCGCGAAGGCATCTACGCTCAAGTGCGTATGCGTTCGGGCGAAGTCCGCAAGGTGCACATCGAGTGCCGCGCCACCATCGGTGAAGTTGCCAACGAAGAACACAGCCTGCGCCGTCTGGGCAAGGCCGGTGTGAAGCGTTGGATGGGTATTCGTCCTACCGTCCGCGGTACGGTCATGAACCCTGTCGACCACCCGCACGGTGGTGGTGAAGGTAAGACCGGTGAAGGCCGTCACCCAGTTGACCCATGGGGCAATCTGACGAAGGGCTACCGCACCCGTAACAACAAGCGCACACAGACCATGATCGTGTCGCGCCGTAAGAAGTAAGGGGTAGCAAATGACTCGTTCTCTTAAAAAGGGTCCGTTTGTTGACCATCACTTGCTGGCCAAGGTCGAAAAGGCCATCGCCACCAAGGACAAGAAGCCAGTGAAGACCTGGTCGCGTCGCTCCATGGTCCTGCCCGAGTTCATCGGTCTGACCATCGCCGTGCACAACGGCAAGCAACACGTGCCGGTTTATGTGACTGACCAGATGGTTGGCCACAAGCTGGGTGAATTCGCGCTGACTCGTACCTTCAAGGGTCACCCTGCGGACAAGAAAGCCAAGAAGTAAGGAATAGAACATGTCTGAAACACGTGCTGTTCTCCGTGGCGTCCGCCTGTCTGTTGACAAGGGTCGCCTGGTCGCGGATCTGATCCGCGGCAAGAAGGTGGATCAAGCTCTGAACATTCTCCAGTTCACGCAGAAAAAAGCTGCCGTGATCGTGAAGAAGGTTCTGGAATCCGCTATCGCCAACGCTGAGCACAACGACGGCGCCGATATCGACGAACTGAAGGTCAAGACCATCTACGTCGAGCAAGGCACTACGCTCAAGCGTTTCACTGCTCGCGCCAAGGGCCGCGGCAACCGCATCAGCAAGCCTACCTGCCACATCTACGTGACAGTGGGTAACTGAGGCCTTAAGGAAGAATATGGGACAGAAAATCCATCCTACCGGCTTCCGTCTGGCGGTGAGCCGCAACTGGGCAAGCCGCTGGTACGCTAGCAACCGTGACTTCGCCGGCATGCTGGCCGAAGACATCAAGGTGCGCGAGTACCTGAAGGCCAAGCTGAAGAACGCCGCCGTGGCTCGCGTTCTGATCGAGCGTCCTGCCAAGAACGCCCGCATCACCATTTTCTCGGCTCGTCCGGGCGTGGTGATCGGCAAGAAGGGTGAAGACATCGAAGCCCTGAAGAAGGAACTCGCTGCTCGCCTGGGCGTGCCCGTGGCTGTGAACATCGAAGAAGTGCGCAAGCCTGAAATCGATGCCAAGCTGATCGCTGACTCCATCTGCCAACAGCTGGAAAAGCGCATCATGTTCCGCCGCGCCATGAAGCGTGCCATGCAGAACGCCATGCGTCTGGGTGCTCAAGGCATCAAGATCATGTCTTCTGGTCGTCTGAACGGTATCGAAATCGCTCGTACCGAGTGGTACCGCGAAGGCCGCGTGCCTCTGCACACTCTGCGTGCCGACATCGACTACGGCTTCTCCGAAGCCAAGACGACTTACGGCATCATCGGCGTGAAGGTCTGGGTCTACAAGGGTGACACCCTGGGCCGCAACGATCTGCCCGCCGTGGAAACGCCCCGTCCTGAAGACGAGCGTCGTCCTCGTGGTCCCCGTCGTGACGGTCGCCGTGATGGCCGTGATGGCGCTGGCCGTGGTGGCCGTCGTCCCGCAGGCACCAATGCCGCTCCTGCCGATGGCAGCGACAAGCCTGCTGGCGCTGGTGCTGATTCCGTTAAGCGCGTTCGTAAGGCCGACGCGCCCGCTACAGCAGCGGACGGTAAAGGAGAATAAACATGCTGCAACCTGCACGCCGCAAGTTCCGTAAGGAACAAAAAGGCCGCAACACCGGTATCGCTACCCGTGGCAACTCCGTTGCCTTCGGCGATTTCGGTTTGAAGTCTACTGACCGTGGTCGTCTGACCGCACGCCAGATCGAAGCTGCACGTCGTGCAATTTCCCGTCACGTCAAGCGTGGTGGTCGTATCTGGATCCGCGTGTTCCCGGACAAGCCCATCTCTACCAAGCCCGCCGAAGTGCGTATGGGTAACGGTAAGGGCAACCCCGAGTACTACGTGGCCGAAATCCAGCCCGGCAAGGTGATCTACGAAATCGTGGGTGTGCCTGAAGAGCTGGCCCGTGAAGCGTTCCGCCTGGCTGCTGCAAAGCTGCCTCTGCGCACGACCTTCGTGTCCCGTCACATTGGTGCTTAAGGAGATCAACATGACGAAATCTGCTGAACTCCGCCAAAAAGACGTGGCTGGTCTGGAAGCTGAAGTGAAGTCCCTGCAAAAGGCTCACTTCGGTCTGCGCATGCAAAAGGCCACGCAACAACTGGGCAACACTGCGACCATCAAGGCTACACGCCGTGACATCGCTCGTGCCAAGACCATCCTTGCTGAAAAGCAAGCCGCCAAGTAAGGAGCCGACATGACGGAAGCTAAAACATCCCTCAAGCGCACCTTGATTGGCAAGGTGGTCAGCGACAAGCGTGCCAAGACTGTGACCGTTCTGGTGGAACGCCGCGTCAAGCACCCCATCTACGACAAGATCATGATCAAGTCGAGCAAGTACCACGCTCACGACGAGCAAGGTGAGTACAAGCTGGGTGACGTGGTTGAAATCACCGAGAGCCGTCCTCTCTCCAAGACCAAGAACTGGGTTGCTACCCGCTTGGTTCAAAAGGCTGCTCTGGTGTAAGCCTAACCAGGCCCGCCGGCTGCAAAGCCCTTGAAAACGACCCACAATGCTGTGGGTCGTTTTTTTATTTGGGCCGCCAAGAATGCGGTCCGTGCTTTGCAACAAAGGAGATAGTCATGATTAAAGTTGGTGATGCCCTGCCCGCAGTGACCTTGATGGAATATGTGGAAGTGGAAGGCAATGGCTGCAGCCTTGGTCCCAACCCCGTGAAGCTGCCCGAGGCTCTGGCCGGCAAGACTATTGCCGTGTTTGCCGTGCCCGGCGCATTCACGCCCACCTGCTCCGAAAAGCATCTGCCAGGCTATGTGGCCAAGGCCGAAGAACTCAAGGCTGCGGGCGTGGACGAAATCTGGTGCCTGGCCGTGAACGATGCTTTCGTGATGGGCGCCTGGGGCCGCGATCAGAAGGTGGCCGGCAAGGTGCGCATGATTGCCGACGGCGATGCGGCATTCGCCAAGGCGACCGGCCTGACGCTGGACCTGAACGGCAAGGGCCTGGGGCTGCGTGCCAATCGCTTCTCCATGCTGGTCAAGGACGGCAAGGTTGCGACCCTGAACGTGGAAGCTCCCGGCAAGTTTGAAGTCAGCGATGCCGGCACCATGCTGGCTCAAGCCAAGGCTTGATGGCTGAAGCCCTGAGCCGCTGCGCGCGGGAGTGACGCTCTCGCCGCAAGGCGGCTTTGCGCGGCGTCACAGAAAAAAGGCATTGCCAAACTGGCAATGCCTTTTTGTATTCGGGCTCAGAAAAGATCGGCCTTGAGGTAGTGTGCGCCTGGAAGCGGATTGTGATAGTAGGGTTCGATGGGCTCGAAGCCCAGGTCCACATACAGCGCGCGGGCAGACTCCATATCGTCCAGTGTGTCGAGCAGCACATGGTCATAGCCAGCCTGGCGGGCAATATCGAGCATGGCTTCGGCCAGTTGACGCCCCAGGCCGAAGCCACGAAAAGCCTTGCGCACGAACAGGCGCTTCATCTCAGCGGCATTGGGGTAGTCCGAGTCGTCAAGAGGACGCAGTGCGCAGCAGCCCGCAATGCTGCCATCCACGCGAGCCAGCAGAATCTGTCCACGGGGCGCAGCATATTCGCCAGGGAGGGCGGCGAGTTCGGATTCGAATCCTTGAAATTCCAGGTCGATGTTCAGGCTGTCCGCATACTCCTGAAAGATCTGGCGCACAGCACCTATTTCCTCCAGGCTGGGCGTCAGCAAGTCCACGGCAGGCTTGTCCACGGCAACTAGGCAATGATGAAAGAAGGCCCAGTGTAGCGGCAAGTGCTTTACATGGTTAAAGCCGCTGCCTGCAGCGTCAGAACTCAGAAAGCAGCACTCTGCCCCAGTTGATGGATCCACCAGGAAAGAGAGCTTGCCACCACGGCCAGCAGCGCAGCCAGAACCCGGGTGCTGGCGGTGTCGCGGCTCGCAGCAACGGGCTCCTTCAGCAATTTGTCGCCCGTGACCATGGCCGGGACCAGTTTGTCGCCCTTGAGGCTGTAGCCGATGAGGGCCAGCAGATGCAGTGCGACCAGTGCGTAAATCAGGTACTGGCCCCAGTGGGCGTGGTAGTTGGTGGCCTTGGAGATCAGTTCGCCAGAGGCAAAACGCGTCAACGGTCCGCTGAAGGCAATTTCATCATCGCTCATCAGCCCGCTTGCGATTTGCGCCATCAGCACGATTAGCATCGCGATCACGGACAGTGAACCCAGCGGGTTGTGGCCTGCGCGGTCCTGCGTGGTCGAAGTGCCGCGCATATAGCGGCTCATGGCTGCTGCAGAAGGGATGAAGCTGCCAAAGCGCGACCAGTACCCGCCCACCAAACCCCAGAGAATGCGAAAGATCAGCAAGGCCAGCACCACCTGTCCCAGCAGCAGATGCCAGTTCATGGCATTGCCGCCCATCTTGGCAGTGACCACCAGGGCCACGATGCAGATTGCCAGCAGCCAGTGAAACAGGCGGGTGGGCAGGTCCCAGATCCGAATTCTGTGGACTTCCGTGGAGGCTTGTGTGGCGGACTCTGTCATGGCTTTTTCATGGCTGATGGACCCGGACATTGTGCCCTGGCAAGGCTGCAAGCCCAAATCGCGGCCTTTGGGTGACTCTGCCATACTGGTCAGGCAGCCGCCTGCGGCAGGCTGCAGAACCAAGAAAGGATACCCCGATGAAAGCTTTTTCCACTCTGGCATTCGCTGCTGTGGTTGCCACCGTGGCCCTGCCTGCCTCGGCACAGTTCGCCAAGGCTGAAGATGCCATCAAATACCGCCAGAGCGCCTTGAGCGTGCTGGGCACGCATTTCGGTCGCCTGGGCGCCATGGCCAATGGCAAGATGCCCTTTGATGCCAAGAGCGCGCAGGAAAGTGCGGAAATTGTGGCCTTCATGTCCAAGCTGCCCTGGGCCGGCTTCGGCGCCGGCACCGAAGGCGGCAAGGCCAAACCTGAGGTGTGGAAGGAGCAGGCCAAGTTCCATGATCTGTCGGGCAAGATGGAAGCAGAAGTCGTCAAGCTCAACGCTGCCGCCAAGACCGGCAATCTGGACAATCTCAAGACGGCTTTCGGCCCGGCCGCCAATAGTTGCAAGAGCTGCCACGACAGCTTCCGGAATAAGTAGCCCCCTGAGCCGCTGCGCGGCTTCCCCCAGGGGACAGCATCTTTGCTGCGGAGCGGCCCTTGCTCGATGCTCCAGGCATGAAAAAACCGACCAATGGTCGGTTTTTTTGTGAGCTGCTGTCGCTTGCTATTTCTATGTTTTAGGCACTTTTGATGTTGAAGTGACTTGCTGTCAAGCGCTGTGAGCTATGGTTTTTAATCAAGCTGCAGCGGGTTCTGCCAGCAGCTTCTCGATCAGCTTGTGCAGTTGCTCAAAGTCGGGTGCGCCGATATAGCGCTTCACGATCTCGCCGCGCTTGTTGACGATGAAGGTGGTGGGGGTGAGTTGCACATCGCCCCATGCCTTGGCCACGTTGCCGGTGTTGTCCAGCGCGACCTGGAAGGGCAGCTTGCGCGATTCGACGAAGTTCACGACATAGCTGGGCGGGTCGTAGCTCATGGCCACGGCCAGGGTGTCAAAGCCCTTGCCCTGGTACTTCTGGTAGGTGCTGATGATCTCGGGCATCTCTGCCACGCAGGTGGTGCAGCTGGTGGCCCAGAAGTTCACCAGCGTCACTTTGCCCTTGAGGTCGGCGGTGGTTTTCTGGCTGCCGTCCAGCAGCACAAAGGTGGATTGCGGCGCCGCGGCTTGCCCTGCGCCCGAATACACCCAGGCCCCGACGCCGATGACGGCGGCCGCCACAATGCCTGCGATCCAATGTTTGCTTGCCATAGAGATTGATTGTGCACAAATCTTCAGCACCTTGCTGATCTGTGGTTTGGTGTGTCAAACATGCCGAAAGTTCAGTTCTTACTGCTTGACCCACGGGTCAACCCTAGGCTTGCGTGACAAGTCGGGCCCGTGCCGCTGCCGATAATGGGCCATGAAGAAAACCGGACTCTGGGCTGCGACGCTACTGGTCAGCGGTGCGCTGCTGGCCGCCTGCAGCCCGGCACTGAACTGGCGTACCACCCAGCTCAAGGATGCGCCGCTGCAAGCACTCTTGCCCTGCGATGCGCAGACGGCCAGCCGCCCTGTCGATCTGGGCCTGGGCCAGGTGCCGCTGTCGGTGGTGGGCTGCGAGGCCCGGGGCGCGACCTATGCGGTATCGCATTTTGCCGTGGCCGAGCCCGCCCGCGCGGCCGAGGCTCTGACGTTCTGGCAGCAGGCGGTGCTCAAGCAGCTGAAGTCGGCAGACGGCGTCGCGACAAAGCTCAATGTCAAGGGAGACGGTCCATGGGTGCCCAAGGGGGTGCTGAATCTGCCGCAGTCCTTGCGCATCACGTTCGAAGGC
Source organism: Comamonas sp. A23 (assembly GCF_004522605.1). Classification (NCBI taxonomy): domain Bacteria; kingdom Pseudomonadati; phylum Pseudomonadota; class Betaproteobacteria; order Burkholderiales; family Comamonadaceae; genus Comamonas; species Comamonas sp. A23. The sequence continues at coordinate 172,793 of NZ_RSDT01000008.1, read as the reverse complement.
CAGGGCCCGAGCGGACAGAAGGTGGTGGGGCATGGCCTCTGGTTCGCTCGCCTGGAAGGCGGCGGCGCCAGGGTCTATCACGCGGTGATTTACGCTGACAAGGCCATGCCTGCAGAGGCCGAGCTGTTTTTCTCGGGCCTGCAGTTGCAATAAGCCCGCATCCAGATCATGACCCTTGCGCTTCATCCACCTCATTGCCCTTGTTGACGGCGGCGACAAGCCATAATTTGCTATCAAGAACTGTGACTACATGACCACGCGCATTCTTTTGCTCACTCACGCTCCTCTGGCCGCTGCATTGCGCGAATGCGCGCTGCATGTGTTTGCCGATAGCGCTGACGACTTGCTGGCCCTGGACGTGCCTTCCGATGAGGCGCCCGAGGCCACGCTGGAGCGTGCCCTGGCCATGCTGGTGGCGCATGGCGGGCTGGATGCACCGACACTGGTGCTGACCGATCTGTTCGGTGCCACACCCTGTAACGTGGCCCAGCGTCTCACGGGCCTGTTGCAGGCCAGGCTGGTGGCGGGCGTGAACCTTCCCATGCTTTTGCGCTCCATAGGCTATCGGCATGAGCCGCTGGATGCCCTGGTTTCGCGGGCCATGGTGGGCGGCAGCCAAGGAGTGATGCAGGTAGCCGGCAGTTCCCGACAAAATCAAAGCGCACGACCTTCCAATGATCAAGACCAATATCACCATCAGCAATAAATTGGGCCTGCATGCCCGTGCATCGGCCAAGCTCACCAAGCTCGCGGGCAGCTTCCCCTGCGAGGTCTGGCTGACCAAGGGCGAGCGCCGCGTCAATGCCAAGAGCATCATGGGCGTGATGATGCTGGCGGCAGGCATAGGCTCCGAGCTGGAGATGGAAACCGATGGCGCACAGGAGCAGGAAGCCATGGATGCGCTGGTGGCCCTGATCAACGACAAGTTTGGTGAAGGCCAGTAAAGGCTGCTTCACCTGTGCCGCGGCTTGACCGCGCGCAGGTGGCAGCTTGACGATTAGCTCTTTTGATAGCAGGCAGGGTCTTGCTGTCAATGAAGTAGAGCGGTTTTGATGCTGTAGTGCAGCGATAGTTGGCGCTGACTGCTGCAAAAACAAGAGCAAGAAGCAAGCAAAAAGCAATCGCGAAATTCGCGAAAGGGCATTCGCTATGACATTTGCCATCCACGGCCTGGCCGTCTCCCGAGGGATTGCCATCGGGCGCGCGGTCGTTGTGGCCTCCAGTCGCATGGAGGTGGTGCACTACTTCATCCGGCCCGATCAGGTGGAGTCGGAGATCCAGCGTGCCCGCACGGCACGCAATGCGGTGATTGACGAGCTGCGCCGGCTTCAGGAAGAAATGCCCAAGGATGCGCCTGGCGAGCTGGATGCGCTGCTCGATGTGCATCTGATGCTGCTGCAGGACCAGGCACTGGCCGAGGCCATTCGGAACTGGATCTCCGAGCGTCTTTACAACGCCGAATGGGCGCTGACCACTCAGCTGGAAATCGTCTCGCGCCAGTTCGACGAGATGGACGATGAGTACTTGCGCGAGCGCAAGGCCGATCTGGAGCAGGTCGTGGAGCGCATTCTGCGCCACATGAAGGGCGCGGCCAGTCCGCTTGCGCAGGTTGCTCCACCTTTGGCTCCGACGGGCGCCGTGCCTGCAACCGATGGACAGCAGCTGCCTCTCGACGTCACCACGGAAACCCCGCTGGTGCTGGTGGCGCAGGATCTGTCGCCAGCGGACATGCTGCAGTTCAAGAGCAAGGTCTTTGCGGGCTTCATCACAGCCGTGGGCGGCAAGACCAGCCACACGGCCATCGTCGCGCGCAGCATGGACATTCCGGCCGTGGTTGGCGCGCGGGCCGCAAGCCAGCTGATTCGCCAGGACGACTGGGTCATCATCGACGGCAACGAGGGCGTGGTCATCGTGGACCCCACGCCCATCATCCTGGCGGAGTACAGCTTTCGCCAGCGCCAGACCGAACTGGAGCGCGAGCGCCTGACCCGTCTGCGCTACACGCCGTCCCTCACCATGGATGGGCAGAAGGTGGAGCTGCTGGCCAATATCGAGCAGCCCAGCGACGGGGCTGCTGCCGTGCGTGCTGGCGCAGTCGGGGTGGGGCTGTTCCGTACCGAGTTTCTGTTCATGGGGCGCAGCGGCAATCTGCCCGGCGAGGAAGAGCAGTATCGTGCCTATCGCGAGGCCATAGACGGCATGCAAGGCATGCCGGTCACCATCCGCACGCTGGACGTGGGGGCCGACAAGCCGCTGGACAAGGCTCAGCCCAAGGACTACTACCTCAACCCCGCGCTGGGCCTGCGCGCCATACGCTGGAGTCTGGCCGACCCCGTGATGTTCCGCACCCAACTGCGCGCCATTCTGCGCGCGGCAGCGCATGGGCAGGTCAAGCTGCTGTTTCCCATGCTGGCCCATCGCAGCGAGATCGAGCAGACCCTGGCACAGCTGCGCCAGGCGCAGCATGAGCTCGATGTGCGCGGCGTGGCCTACGGCCCGGTCAAGCTGGGCGCCATGATCGAGATCCCGGCGGCCGCCCTGACGGTACGCAGCTTTCTCCAATATTTCGACTTTCTGTCCATAGGCACTAACGACCTGATCCAGTACACGCTGGCCATCGACCGTGCCGACGAAACCGTGGCCCATCTCTACGACCCCATGCATCCGGCCGTGCTGCGCTTGGTGGCGGAGGTCATCGCAGCGGCCAATGCTGCAGGCAAGGAAGTCAGCGTTTGCGGCGAAATGGCCGGTGATCTGAGCATGACCCGGCTGCTTTTGGGCCTGGGGCTGCGCAGCTTTTCCATGCACCCCGCGCAGATTCTGGCCGTCAAGCAGGAGGTGCTGCGTGCGGACTCCAGCAAGCTGGCTCCCTGGGCCTGCGAGGTACTGTGCAGCGAATGCCCTGCGCAGATGCTGGCGCCCTGAAGAACCCAGGGAGCGGCCTCGAGGCAGGCAGAAAAGGGATGGATGAATTACGCACATTCGAAGGAAATCGCCCGTGAGCTCGAGCCGGTGCTGGAAGATGCAGCGCTTGCGCAGCAACTGGCTGCACAAGCCAGGCCGGCCGTGTGGCTGCAGACCACTGCGGTGAAGGATGAAGCGGAGATTGCGTCCGGCAGCACCAAGTTTGGCGGCTGTCCCGACCTGCCAGCCGGTGTGGCCTGGCCCGAGCGAGGGCGCTATCCGGACCATGAGCAGCGGGTGAAGCCCCATCGCGAAGACAGCCTTGCTCCCGACAGCCGCTGGCGATGGGCCAGACCCGAGCAAGTACTGCTGTTTCGCAAAGAGGCCTTGCAGCACGTCGCAAGGCTTGAAAGCACTTTTCCGCTGAGCTTTGTGGCGCAGATCAACTTCGCCGAAGCCCGCTCCGCCGGGACTCTGGATGCGGATTTCCCCGAGTCCGGGCTGCTGTCCGTCTTCTACGACCTGATGGAGCAGCCCTGGGGTTTCGATCCTGCCGACGCCTGTGCGCTGAAGCTGATCTTCTCCGAGGGCGATGCCGAGCTTGAGCGGCGCCCGCAGCCGCCGGCGCTGCTAGAGCTGCCCGATCATTGCCAGCTCGCACCTATGGCCTGCGAACTGCATGCCTGCGTCACGGCCTTGCCCCTGGAGAGCGCTCAGTGGGATTCGCAGGGCCTGGCACTTGACGAAGAGCAGCGTGACCGCTTTGTCGAATGGTGGTTCGATGACGCACAAAACGCTGCCAGCAGCGGTGGAGAGGACAGTGGCTGCCATCGCATCGGCGGCTGGCCCACGCCTGTCCAGGGTGATATGCAGACCGAATGCGCGTTGGTGGCTGCGGGGCATTACTGCGGTAATGGCGAGGCCTACGCGGACGAGGCCACGCGGGCCGTACGCGATACCGCAACGCAGTGGCTTTTGCTGCTGCAGATCGGCAGCGATGAAAAAGGCGGCATGGGCTGGGGCGATGAAGGCCAGGTCTATCTGTGGATGCGCCGCGACGACCTGCGCGCACGTCGCTTCGACCGAGTGCGGTTGGTGCTGTAGTGTTGCTGAGACCAGCATGCGCCGTGATTGCAGGTGTCAACGGTTGCGAAATGGCTGCAAAACAGGTGTTTGGAGATTTCTTTTTGTGGAAAACGAAAATTAATTGATATTGATTCTCATTTGATGTTACTATCCATCCCAGCTTGCAGCACAGGACTCTGGTGGGGTATCCAGCGCTGCATGGCTCAGTTTCATCGTGGGGCGACTCGTCGGGCCTGTTCAGCCTGCAGTCGTTTTTGCCAGCCAGCGGTTTGCCGGTTAGCCAGGCGTTTTTTCGATGTAAACAGTGGATTATCAAAATTCATAGCTTTTAGCGCATGATGTGCAACGATTCTGCTATGAATTGACTATGTAAGCTTTACCAGAAAAGCGCAGCAAGCTCCTTATTCAGGAGCTTTATTTTTGGCAAATACTGGAGCGTGCAGTACTGCTCATTGCATCCGGGCATGAAAAAAGCAGCCACAGGGGCTGCTTTTGTGAGTGCTGTCTTCGGTGCTCAGACGCCGGCGGCATGGGCCTGCTGGTCGGCGTGGTAGCTCGAGCGCACCATGGCGCCCACGGCGGCGTGGGTGAAGCCCATCTTGTAGGCCTCCTGCTCGAACATCTTGAAGGTATCGGGGTGCACATAGCGGCGCACGGGCAGGTGGCTGTTGGTGGGCGCCAGATACTGGCCGATGGTCAGCATGTCGATGTTGTGGGCGCGCATATCGCGCATCACCTGCAGGATTTCCTCGTCCGTCTCGCCCAGGCCCACCATGATGCCGCTCTTGGTCGGCACATCGGGGTGCAGTTCCTTGAACTTCTTGAGCAGGTTGAGGCTGAACTGGTAGTCGGAGCCGGGGCGTGCTTCCTTGTACAGGCGCGGCGCGGTTTCCAGATTGTGGTTCATCACATCGGGCGGAGCCGACTTGAGGATTTCCAGCGCGCGGTCGTCACGGCCGCGGAAGTCGGGCACCAGGATCTCGATCTGCGTCTCGGGCGAGAGCTCGCGGATGTTCTTGATGCATTCCACAAAGTGGCCCGAGCCGCCGTCGCGCAGGTCGTCGCGGTCCACGCTGGTGATCACCACGTACTTCAGGCGCAGAGCGGCAATGGTGCGCGCCAGATTCAGCGGCTCGTTCACGTCCAGCGGATCGGGGCGGCCATGGCCCACGTCGCAGAAGGGGCAGCGGCGCGTGCACTTGTCGCCCATGATCATGAAGGTGGCCGTGCCCTTGCCAAAGCACTCGCCGATATTCGGGCAACTGGCTTCCTCGCAGACCGTGTGCAGATTGTTCTTGCGCAGAATGTCCTTGATCTCGTAGAAGCGCGTGCTGGGGCTGCCGGCCTTGACGCGTATCCATTCCGGCTTTTTGAGGACTTCGGCCTGCTCCACCTTCACGGGGATGCGTGCCAGCTTGGCGGCAGCCTTCTGCTTGGCCAGCGGGTTGTAGTTTTCGGCGGACTGCGCTTCGCGCACGACTTCATTGGTGCTCATGATCTTGCCTTCAGGGTGAGAGACGCGCCTTCAGCTGGCGGCCCAGCACGGATGCGGCCTCGTCCCAGGTTGTCTGTATGCCGATTGTAGAAAGGTCCACCGTGCTCAGCCCTGCGTATCCGCAAGGGTTGATTCGCAAATAAGGTTCCAAATCCATATCGACATTGAGGGCCACTCCGTGGTAGGTGCTGTGGCGGCTGACCTTGATGCCCAGGGCGGCAATCTTGCCCAGGCCCTCGAAATGCGGCTCGGGCGCCGGGCTGCCCGGTTCGCGATGTTGCGGACGCTGCTCCAGCATGGCATGGCTGCGCGGATCGTCCAGGCGCACATAGATGCCGGGGGCGCCTGCCACGCGGTGGCCGGTGACGCCGAAATGCTCCAGCGTGCGGATCACCGCATCTTCCAGCCGGTACACATACTCTTTGACGAAGTAGCCCATGCGCTGCAGATCCAGCAGCGGATAGGCCACCACCTGACCGGGGCCGTGATAGGTCACCTGGCCGCCGCGATTGGTGGCCACCACGGGAATATCGCCGGGGTTCAGGACATTTTCGGTTTTGCCGGCCAGCCCCTGGGTGAAGTGGGGTGAGTGCTCGCATACCCATACTTCGTCACGTGTGGCCGAGTTGCGTGTGCGCGTGAACTCCTGCATCGCGACCACCGTTGCTTCATAGCCGGTGCGCCCCAGAAAGCGCAGGTCCATGGCTTCGGGGGGCAGCAAGGCGGAAGCAATCGGGTTGTTGCTCACAGCACGACCTTCACCAGGGGGTGAGAGGTCAGTGCGCGGTAGGTATCGTCCAGCTGTTCGCGGCTGGTGGCCGTGATGGTGATGGTCACGCCCAGGTAGTTGCCGCCGGAGCTGGGGCGCAGCTCCACCGTGCTGGCGTCAAAGCTGGGGTCGAATTTTTCGGCGATCTTGGTGATTTCATGCACCAGATGCTCATTCTTGACGCCCATCACCTTGATGGGGAACTGGCTCGGATACTCGATCAGCGAATCCTTGCGCGGGTCTTCTTGCTGGCCGTTCTCGTTGGCGGCAGATGGGTTGGGCGTGTCGCTCATGAAGAGTCCTTGGCTGGAATGAAAAATTGCCGTTGGTGAAACACCCGGTCAATGAGTAAGAAAGATTGTGCGCCACGCCGGGCAGCCCTGCGCGCGTGGGCCTAATCCATGGCCCGGCGAGGCCGGCAAACCGGCAAAGCCCCTGGCAGGCGGCAGACAATTCAGGGTAATCAGGTATTTCAATTAGGGCACACTCGCGCCGCACCAAAGCTGAGGGTGGCAGATGTTGTCACTCAGCGACAACCCTCAGGTCTTGTCAAAGACGTTTTGCGCATGACAGTATCAACCCCTATCTAATGACGGGGGTTTTTACTTATAATCAGAGGCTTTGTAAAAAAGTCTTGCCTGGTCAGCGGTGTGAAAGAAAACATGACAAACATGCCCGCTGATTTTCAGGATGAGGACGAAGTCGAAGACTTCAAGCCCCTGACTGCACAAGAAGCCTCTGCATGGCGTTCGCGCTTTCCGCAGGTTTCTGTCTGGCGCATCGTCATCGTTCAGACGCTGGTCGGCGTTATCGTGGCTTTGCTGTCGTGGTTGATGACGGGGCGTGCAGCCGCAGGCTGGTCGGCGGCGTATGGAGCGCTGGCGGTCGTGTTGCCCGCAGCGCTGTTTGCAAGAGGTGTGGTTCGTCAACGGCCGGGAGGTGCCGGGGCGGCCATGGCGGGGATTTTCGGTTGGGAACTGGTGAAGCTGGTGCTGTGTATCGCCATGTTGGCGGCTGCGCCAAAGCTGGTTCCCGATCTCAGTTGGCTGGCGTTGCTGGCCGGTTTGATTGTTGTGATGAAAACGTATTGGGTTGCACTGCTGGTGCGATCCAGTGTCCGAAAAACTGAAGCTTAAGAAGAGAGTTGACGATGGCCGCTGATGCGCACGCCCCAACTGCAAGTGAATACATCGTTCACCACTTGCAACACCTGCAAAACATCAAGCAGAAGTCCGTCATTGATTTCTCAGTCATCAACTACGACTCGATCGTGGTGGCTGGCGTTCTGGGTCTGCTCGGCATCTTCGTGCTCTGGCTGGCTGCCCGCAAGGCGACTTCCGGCGTGCCCGGCCGCTTCCAGGCCGCCGTGGAAATCCTGGTCGAGATGGTGGACAACCAGGCCAAGGCCAATATCCACAACGCCCAATCGCGCAAATTCATCGCTCCTCTGGCACTGACCGTCTTCGTCTGGATCTTCCTGATGAACGCCATGGACATGCTGCCCGTGGATCTGCTGCCCTATCTGTGGCAAGGCGCTACCGCCGACGAACACGCCTATCTGCGTGTCGTGCCTACCGCCGACCTGTCCACCACGCTGGGCCTGTCCTTCGCCGTGCTGGTCCTGTGCCTGTTCTACAGCGTCAAGATCAAGGGCATGGGCGGCTGGGCGCATGAACTGGTGACTGCACCGTTCGGCACTTCCAAGAATCCCGTCTTCGCCCTGATCCTGGGCGTGGTGAACCTGCTGATGCAGGTGATTGAATACGTTGCCAAGACCGTGTCGCATGGCATGCGACTGTTCGGCAACATGTACGCTGGTGAGTTGGTGTTCATGCTGATTGCCCTGATGGGTGGTGCGGCGGCTATGTCGCTCTCTGGTGTGTTGCTCCCCGTGGGGCACATCATTGCAGGCTCTATCTGGGCAATCTTCCACATCCTGGTGATTACCCTGCAGGCCTTCATTTTCATGATGCTGACGCTGATTTACCTCGGCCAGGCACATGAAGCTCACTGACCTTTCCCTCTTCAACCTTTCTTTCCTTTAATCCCTAGGAGTCATCATGGAAAACGTTCTCGGTCTCGTCGCTCTGGCTTGTGGTCTGATTGTTGGTCTGGGCGCTATCGGCGCTTCGATCGGTATCGCCCTGATGGGTGGCAAGTTCCTGGAATCTTCGGCACGTCAGCCTGAGCTGATCAACGAACTGCAAACCAAGATGTTCATCTTGGCTGGTCTGATCGACGCCGCCTTCCTGATCGGTGTTGCTATCGCCCTGCTGTTCGCTTTCGCCAACCCCTTCCAACTGGTGGCCTAAGCTCCGATCAACGCCCTAAATAGAAAGGTGTTGCCGTGAGTATCAACGCGACCCTGTTCGTTCAGGCCATTGTTTTCCTGATCCTGGTGCTGTTCACGATGAAACTCGTGTGGCCCCCGATTGCGAAGGCACTGGATGAGCGAGCCCAGAAAATCGCCGATGGCCTCGCTGCTGCCGACAAGGCCAAGACCGAACTGACCGCTGTCAACAAGCGTGTCGAACAGGAATTGGCCCAGACGCGCAACGAAACAGCTTCGCGGCTTGCGGACGCCGAACGCCGCGCCCAGGCCATCATTGAAGAAGCCAAGGCCCGCGCGACAGAAGAAGGCAACAAGATTGTTGCTGCTGCCCGCGCTGAAGCTGACCAGCAAGCCATTGCTGCCCGTGAAGCCCTGCGTGAGCAAGTGGCAGCGCTGGCCGTCAAGGGTGCCGAGCAGATCCTGAAGAAGGAAGTCAATGCCGGTATCCACGCTGATCTGCTGAACCGCCTGAAGACAGAGCTGTAAGGAAAGCAAAAAATGGCAGAACTCGCCACCATTGCCCGCCCTTACGCCGAAGCATTGTTCAAAGCCTGCGCCGACAAGGCTGCAGACTTGAACAGCACTGTCGCTTGGGTGGAGGAATTGGCGGCGATTGCCGCCAATCCGCAATTGCGCCAACTGGCCGACAACCCGAACGTGAGCGACGCGCAAGTGTTCGATCTCATCACGGGTGTGGCCAAGTCGGCATTGCCCGAGTCCGCACGCAACTTCCTGCGTGTGGTCCTCGAAAACGGCCGTCTGGACGTGCTGCCTGAAGTGGCAGCCCAGTTCCGCAGCCTCGTGAACAGCAAGAGCGGCTCTTCGGATGCCGTGGTGTACAGCGCTTTCCCGATTGAGGATGCAGCGCTGGCCGAGCTTGGCGCCACGCTGGAAAAGCGCTTTGGCCGCAAGCTGAATCTCACCGTGAAGCTCGATGAATCGCTGATCGGTGGCGTTCGCGTCGTGGTGGGCGACGAGGTGCTGGACACCTCCGTCAAGGCCCGTCTGGAACAAATGAAAGCGGCCCTCACCGCGTAATGCGCTTGAGGTCTCGGCTAACACACAAGAAAGAAGGAAAGAGTCATGCAACTCAATCCCGCAGAAATTTCTGAACTGATCAAGAGCCGCATCGAAGGGCTGGCTGCTAGCACTGACGTCCGTAACCAAGGCACCGTGGTGTCGGTGACTGACGGTATCGTGCGCGTGCACGGCCTGTCGGACGTGATGGCTGGCGAAATGCTGGAATTCCCCGCAGGCGCCGACGGTCAACCCACTTACGGTCTGGCTCTGAACCTGGAGCGCGACTCCGTGGGCGCCGTGATTCTGGGTGCTTACGAGCACATCGCAGAAGGCAACACCGTCAAGTGCACCGGCCGTATCCTGGAAGTGCCCGTGGGCCCCGAGCTGGTCGGCCGCGTGGTGAACGCCCTGGGTCAGCCTATCGACGGCAAGGGCCCCATCAATGCCAAGATGACGGACGTGATCGAGAAGGTCGCTCCTGGCGTGATCGCACGTCAATCCGTGGATCAGCCCCTGCAAACCGGTATCAAGTCCATCGACTCCATGGTTCCCGTGGGCCGTGGTCAGCGTGAACTGATCATTGGTGACCGTCAGACTGGTAAGACGGCTGTCGCTATCGACGCCATCATCAACCAGAAGGGCCAGGGCGTTATCTGTATCTACGTGGCTATTGGTCAGAAGGCTTCTTCGATCAAGAACGTGGTGCGCTCTCTGGAACAAGCCGGCGCGATGGACTACACCATCGTCGTGGCTGCCACCGCCTCTGAATCCGCTGCCATGCAGTACGTGTCGGCCTACGCTGGCTGCACCATGGGCGAATACTTCCGCGACCGCGGCGAAGACGCTCTGATCGTTTATGACGATCTGTCCAAGCAAGCCGTGGCCTACCGTCAAGTTTCGCTGCTGCTGCGTCGTCCCCCCGGACGTGAAGCCTTCCCCGGCGACGTGTTCTATCTCCACAGCCGTCTGCTGGAGCGTGCCGCTCGCGTGAACGCCGACTACGTCGAAGCCTTCACCAAGGGTGAAGTCAAGGGCAAGACCGGTTCTCTGACCGCTCTGCCTATCATCGAAACACAAGCTGGCGACGTGTCCGCTTTCGTTCCCACGAACGTGATTTCGATTACCGACGGCCAGATCTTCCTGGAAACCAGCCTGTTCAACGCCGGTATCCGTCCCGCTATCAACGCCGGTATTTCGGTGTCCCGCGTGGGTGGTTCCGCTCAGACCAAGGTTGTGAAGGGCCTGTCCGGCGGTATCCGTACCGACCTGGCTCAGTACCGTGAACTGGCTGCCTTTGCGCAGTTCGCTTCCGACCTGGACGATGCAACCCGCAAGCAGCTGGACCGCGGTGCCCGCGTGACCGAACTGCTCAAGCAGGCTCAGTACTCTCCTCTGTCGACCGCTCTGATGGCTGCTTCGCTGTTCGCAGTGAACAAGGGCTTCATGGACGACATCGAAGTCAAGCAAGTGCTGCCCTTCGAATCTGGTCTGCACCAGTTCCTGAAGACCAGCCACGGCGCTCTGCTCGACCGTCTGAACGAAAAGCGTGCTTTCGACAAGGAAGGCAAGGACGAAGCTGAACTGACTGCAGCCATTACTGCATTCAAGAAGTCCTTCGCTTAATACCGGCGAGGAGTCATCATGGCAGCAGGTAAGGAAATACGCGGCAAGATCAAATCGGTGGAAAACACCAAGAAGATCACCAAAGCCATGGAAATGGTGGCTGCATCCAAAATGCGCAAGGCGCAGGACCGGATGCTGGCTGCCCGTCCATATAGCGAAAAAATCCGCAACATTGCAGCCCATCTTGGCGAAGCTAACCCTGAATATGTGCATCCGTTCATGCAAGTGAACGATGCCAAGAAGGTCGGCGTCATCGTGGTGACGACCGACAAGGGTTTGTGCGGCGGCATGAACACCAACGTGTTGCGTGTCGTCACCAACAAGTTGCGCGAACTGCAGGATGCGGGTGTTGCGACAGATGCAGTGGCCATTGGCGGCAAGGGACTGGGTTTCCTGAACCGTGTCGGTGCCAAGGTGGTCTCTCACGCTACAGGCTTGGGCGACACGCCTCACCTCGACAAGCTCATCGGGCCTGTCAAGGTGTTGCTGGACCAATATGCTGAAGGCAAGCTGAGCGCGGTGTACCTGGCGTACACCAAGTTCATCAACACCATGAAGCAGGAGTCGGTGGTGGAGCAACTGCTCCCCCTGTCGTCCGAAAAATTGCAAGCCGAGAAGACGGGTGCATCGTGGGAATACATCTACGAACCTGACGCTCAAAGCGTCATCGACGAACTGCTGGTTCGTTACGTGGAGTCCCTCGTGTACCAGGCCGTTGCGGAAAACATGGCGTCCGAGCAATCGGCGCGCATGGTGGCCATGAAGGCCGCTACCGACAACGCCGGCAACGTCATCAGCGAGTTGAAGCTGGTCTACAACAAGACGCGTCAAGCCGCGATTACGACCGAGTTGTCGGAAATCGTGGCAGGCGCAGCCGCTGTGTAAACGGCTTTAACGAACAAACAGATTGGAGCAAAAAATGGCTCAAGTACAAGGCAAGATTGTTCAATGTATCGGCGCCGTGGTGGACGTGGAGTTTGCCCACGGCCAGGTGCCCAAGGTGTATGACGCCTTGAAGCTGGAAGGCTCGGCCCTGACCCTGGAAGTTCAGCAGCAGCTGGGCGACGGCGTGGTGCGTACCATTGCCCTGGGTTCTTCGGACGGCCTGAAGCGTGGCCTGATGGTCACCAACACCGGCAACCCCATCACCGTTCCCGTGGGTAAGGCTACCCTGGGCCGCATCATGGACGTGCTGGGCAACCCCATCGACGAACGTGGTCCCGTGGACCAGACCCTGACCGCCGCCATCCACCGCAAGGCTCCTGCTTACGACGAACTGTCGCCTTCGCAGGAACTGCTGGAAACAGGTATCAAGGTGATCGACTTGGTCTGCCCCTTCGCCAAGGGCGGCAAGGTGGGCCTGTTCGGTGGTGCCGGTGTGGGCAAGACCGTGAACATGATGGAACTCATCAACAACATCGCCAAGGCCCACAGCGGTCTGTCGGTGTTCGCTGGTGTGGGTGAGCGTACCCGTGAAGGTAACGACTTCTATCACGAAATGTCCGACGCTGGCGTTGTGAACCAAGAGAACCTGGGCGAGTCCAAGGTTGCCATGGTTTACGGTCAGATGAACGAGCCCCCAGGAAACCGTCTGCGCGTGGCGCTGACCGGCCTGACCATGGCTGAGTCGTTCCGTGACGAAGGCAAGGACGTGCTGTTCTTCGTGGACAACATCTACCGCTACACACTGGCCGGTACCGAAGTGTCCGCTCTGCTGGGCCGTATGCCTTCCGCCGTGGGCTACCAGCCTACCCTGGCTGAAGAAATGGGTAAGCTGCAAGAGCGTATTACCTCCACCAAGGTTGGTTCGATCACTTCCATCCAGGCCGTTTACGTGCCAGCGGATGACTTGACCGACCCCTCGCCCGCCACCACTTTTGCTCACTTGGACTCCACCGTGGTGCTGTCCCGTGACATCGCTTCGCTGGGTATCTACCCCGCTGTGGATCCTCTGGACTCCACCAGCCGTCAGCTGGACCCCCAAGTGGTTGGCGAAGAGCACTACAAGGTGGCTCGCCAAGTGCAGGGTACGCTGCAGCGCTACAAGGAACTGCGCGACATCATCGCGATTCTGGGCATGGACGAACTGGCTCCCGAAGACAAGCTGACTGTGGCTCGTGCTCGTAAGATCCAGCGTTTCCTGTCTCAGCCTTTCCACGTGGCTGAAGTGTTCACTGGTGCTCCCGGCAAGTACGTTCCCCTGTCTGAAACCATCCGTGGCTTCAAGATGATCGTGAACGGCGAAGCCGACCACCTGCCCGAACAGGCTTTCTACATGGTTGGTACCATCGACGAAGCCTTCGAGAAGGCCAAGAAGCTGGCTGCCTAACTGGCTTGCACCCCCTGAGCGGCTTGCGCCGCTTCCCCCTCTCTTTCAGGAGGGGGACGACGCCCTCGCTGCGGGGCGGCCCTTGCTCGGCGTCTCTGGCTTGGGGTGTGCTTGTTTTAGGACCAGTTTTTACCTTTTCTAGGAGCAAAGATGAACACTATTCACGTTGATGTGGTCAGTGCCGAAGAGTCCATCTTCTCCGGTGAAGCGCGCTTTGTCGCCTTGCCCGGTGAAGCGGGCGAGTTGGGCATCTATCCCCGCCACACACCGCTGATCACCCGCATCAAGCCGGGTTCGGTGCGCATCGAAATGCCTGACGGCAGCGAAGAGTTCGTCTTCGTGGCCGGCGGCATTTTGGAAGTGCAACCCAACTGCGTGACCGTGCTGTCCGACACCGCCATCCGCGGCAAGGATCTGGACGATGAAAAGGCGCAAAAGGCCAAGGCTGCGGCCGAGGAAGCCCTGAAGAACGCCAAGGGCGAACTGGACATCGCTCGTGCACAGTCCGAGCTGGCCGTGATGGCGGCTCAGATTGCTGCTCTGCGCAAGTACCGCCAGAAGCGTTGATGTGCTGTGCCCTGAGCACATGCATCAGCAGCAAAAAGCCACCGCATGCGGTGGCTTTTTTTATGGACTGCTGCTGCGTAAATCGAAGCGCACTGCGCTTGTCCCAAAAGGGATTGATCCCGAAACCAGCAGGATTCTGAACCGCGGCAGCGCGCAAGTGGCTTAGCTGTTGCAGGCGGCCTGATAGCCGTAGACCACGGAGTTGTCCTTGGGGTCCACATGGCGCGATTTGCGCACCACGGCCTTGCTGGGGTCTTCGCAGAGGGCTCGGATCTGGGCTTCGCACTTCTTGGGGTCATCTTCCTTGAGCTTGCAGCTCAGTGCGTAGTCGTATTCAGCCGGTGCTTCGGCGCCTCTGGGGCTGATGGAGGAGCAGGCGCTCAGTGCCAGGACAGAGCTGATGACGGCCAGAGAGAACAGAGATTTCTGCATGCTTGAGTGCTTTCTTAAGAAAATACGGCTGCCCCAAAACTAACACAGCCATGCGGGTAAAAAGGTTTTTTCTGGATAGGGCCCGCCTGCTTTTTGCATCACCGGGCCTGTTCGCGGTGTCAAAAACAACAAAGGACATGGATGCGCTACAGCGGTACCTTGACGCAATGGAATGACGAGCGTGGCTTTGGCTGGATAGAGGCCGATGGCGGTGGCGAGCGCCTGTTTGTCCATATCAGTGCTTTTGAGCCGCGCCCGCCCGCAGAGCAGCGTCCTCGGCCCGGCCTGCGCCTGGAGTTTTCCGTCGGCATGGAGCAGGGCAGAAAACGCGCGCTTCAGGTTGCGTGGCGAGCTGGCGGCCCAGTGCCTCAGGCACGGTCTTCTTCGGTGCGGCACAACAGCCCTTCTGCAGGGCGTTTGCAGTCCTCGCGTGCGGTGCCTCAGGGCTGGCATGCCTCCAGTGGCTTCAGCTATGGCGTGTTGCTGGTCTGGCTGCTGATGATGCTGGCCACTGCCGTGATCTGGGGCATACCGCGCATCCTCTGGCTGATCTATGCAGGCCTGAGCATGCTGACCTTCATGGCCTACTGGCAGGACAAATGGGCCGCCCAGAAGGGGCAGTGGCGCACGCCGGAAAAAACGCTGCAGACCATGGCGCTGGCCGGAGGCTGGCCCGGCGCCCTGCTGGCCCAGCAGTGGCTGCGCCACAAAAGCAGCAAGACCAGCTTTCAGCTGCAGTTCTGGCTCATGGTCCTGATCAATGTGGCGGCCGTGCTCTGGCTGTGTTCGCCATACGGGCGACATGTGCTGGCCTGAGGCTTCTGCGGTCTGCAGCCGGCGCATGCGGCGGCAGAACCGGATCAGCGGCTACGGCTCGGCAGATGCCTTTGGACCACGGGCGTATCGGGCAGGTTTCGCTGTGTGTTGGCCGCGGATTTGCGCGGAAAATGCGCCTGCAGCTGCCGGTTGACACGCTCCAGTGCCGATACCAGACCCACGCTGAAATGCCCGCCCTGGAAGGCGGACTGCATATCGCTGATCAGCGTTTGCCATTGCTCGGCGTTCATGGTGCGGTCCAGGGCGCGGTCGGCCACGATTTCTATGGCGTGGTCGGCCAGCAGCAGGTAGATCAGGGCGCCGTTGTTGTGCTCCGTGTCCCAGACATGGAGCTTGGCGAACTGCGAGAGAGCGCGCTCGCGCGCCGTGGCATCGCGCCATATATAGCTCCAGGGCAGGCCGGCCTCTACGCAAATGCGGACCTGGCCGGTATGGCCCAGCTCGCTTTTGGCGATCAGCAATTCCAGCTCCTTGAGCGTGGCAGGCGGCAAGGCCTTGCGCAGATGCTGTTCGGCCCAGCGGTGTCGTACCAGGCGTGCCAGGCGTTGAAAGACATTGCTCATTTCACCAATCCCCCGAGGCGCCACCGCCACCAAAGCTGCCGCCGCCACCGGAGCTGAAGCCGCCCCCGGAACTGAAACCACCGCCGCCGCCGCTGCTCCAGCCGCCTCCGCCGGTGCTGATGTAGGGGCCGCCTCCGCCACGCGAGAGATTGGAGAGCAGGGTGAAGATCAGGCCAACAACGCCGGCCACGCCTGCAATCAACAGGCTGGTGGTGATCACATAAGCGGCCGCCCCGGCAATGCCGCCAATGAGCAGCGAACCCAGCACGCGGCCGAAGATGGCGCGGGCGATGGCAATCCCGATCGGAAAGCCGAAGAACAGCAGCGGCAGCAGAAAGTCCAGATGTTCGGACCAGGATGGGCCGGACTTGCGAGCCTGGGACTGCGGTGCGGGCAGTTTCTCGCCGTGAATCAGCAGGCTCATCTGCTCGATGGCGGCAGACAGTCCGCCCGCATAGTCGTCGGCGCGGAAGCGCGGCTTCATGGCGCCGTCGATGATGCGTGCGGCCTGGATGTCGGGAATCGCGCCTTCGAGCTTGCGCGCCACCTCGATGCGCATGCGCCTGTCGTTCTTGGCCACGACGATGAGAGAGCCGTCGCCTATGTCCTTGCGCCCCAGCTTCCAACTGCTGGCCACGCGCCAGGCATAGGCAGCAATGTCTTCCGGAGCCGTGGTGGCGACCATGAGCACGGCGACCTGGGCGCCGGTCTCGTCCTCCAGTTTCTTGAGCTGCTCGCTCAGTGCCTGCTGATCGCTCTGGCTCAGCGTGCCGGTCTGGTCGATGACGCGCGCCGTCAGCTCGGGCACAGCTTGCAGCTGAGCGCCTGCGCCACCCTGCGCCAGGGCCGGCAGCGCCGACAGTAGCACCATGCTAGCAAAAACAATAGCTGCAAGCGCTTTGTAAATAAGGGCTTGATGCGATTTTTGCATGGGTTCAAAGAGCGCTGCGCACAATTACTTGCTGCCAGCAGGCGCTGCGGGTGTGGAAAAGTCAACGGCTGGTGGTTGCGAGATCTGGGCTTCGTTTTGTACCGTGAAGGTCGGCTTGACCTTGTAGCTGAATACCTTGGCCGTGATATTGGTGGGGAAGCTGCGCGCCAGCACGTTGTAGGCTTGTACGGTGCCTATGTATTCGTTGCGCGCCACGGTGATGCGATTTTCCGTACCCTCCAGCGTTACGCGCAGATCGCGGAACGCCTGGTTGGCCTTGAGTTCGGGGTATTTTTCCGCCACCACCATCAGGCGCGAGAGCGCGCTGGAAATCTCGCCCTGAGCTTGCTGGAACTTGTTGAAGGCTTCAGGGTTGTTGATCAGCTCGGGCGTGGCCTGAATCGAGGTGGCCTTGGCGCGTGCTTCGATCACCCTGGTCAGGGTCTCCTGCTCGAAGTTGGCCTCGCCCTTGACCGTGGCGACAATGTTCGGGATCAGGTCCGAGCGGCGCTGGTACTGGTTCAGCACCTCGCTCCAGGCGGCCTTGGATTTCTCATCCAGACGCTGAAAGTCGTTATAGCCGCAGCCCGTGAGGGAGAGCATGGAGGCCGCGGTTGCGATTGCCAGAAGCCAGCGTTTCATGGGTGTTTCCATTCACGAGATTGAGACGGAAACCATAGCATAAGCGCTTGCTCGGTTCGTGTGCGTGCAAGGCCTGTCACCTTGTCCGCTGTCCAGCGGCGCTAGCATTGCAATCATGTCCACTGTTTCTCCACTCGATGCCCTGCGTGGCGCACAGCGTCCCGGCCCGAAAACTGCGACCTTGCCGCGCCTGTTGCTGGCCGGGGCCACGGGGCCGCTGGGCAACGAGGTGCTCAGTCGCGTGGTAGGCGCGCAGAACTATGCGCTGGTCCAGGTGCTGGCACGCGAGCCCTATGTCCAGGGCCTGCGTGGCATGGAGTTGCTGACGCAACTGCACGGCGATGTGCAGCAATGGCCTGTGCAGAGCGCCGATGTGGGCCTCATCATGTTTGAGCCTCCGCGTCCCTATTACCAGCGCGAGCGCGCCTTGTGGACGCCCCGGCCCGACCAGCTGCAAGCGGTGGCGCAGTGGATGCAGTGCTGTGGCGTGCATACGCTTGCCGTGGTGCTGCCCCACGATATGGGTAGCCTGCCCCAGGCTTTGAAGCAGGGGCTGGCCAATCTCAATGAGCAAGGCGTAGCTGCGCTGGGCTTCGAGCGCCTGATTTTTGTGCGCTCGGCCAGAGAAGCCCAGAAAATCAATGCAGGCCATTGGCTGCAGCGCACGGCAAAGACCATGCTGTCGGCGCTCAGCTATATGCTGCCGCAGACGGAGCGACCGGTGCGCGCCATGCATGTGGCCCGTCTGGTGGAGGCAGCCTTGCTCAAGGCACCGCCGGGAATTCATGTGGCTCCGCCTGAGCTGGTCTGGCGTGCGGCACAGAAAGACGCTCTGCAGTCAGAGCTGCGGAGCTGGCTGGGTTTCTCATGAATTTCGAACAATTTCGTGCACCTTGGTGGCAGCCCGGAGGTCATGTCCAGACCATTTGGGCTGCACTCTGTGCGAAGGGCGGAGAGTCTCCGGCGTGGCGGCGCGAGCGCTGGGATACGCCCGATGGCGATTTCATCGATATCGATTTTTCAAGCCATATGGCAAGTGCAAGCGCTCCCACACTGGTGCTGTTTCATGGCCTGGAAGGCTCTTCCTCCAGCCACTACGCCAAGGCCCTGGCACAGGTCTGCGCGCAGCGCGGCTGGCATCTGGCCGTGCCGCATTTTCGCGGCTGCAGCGGTGAGCCCAATCACTTGCTACGCGCCTACCACTCCGGCGATGCGGACGAGCTGGACTGGATTTTGCGTCGGCTGCGTCAAGGCGCGGGCGGAGAGTTGCTGGCAATGGGAGTGTCGCTGGGCGGCAATGCCCTGGCGCGCTGGGCCGGGCTGCAGCAGCAGGCGGCCGCAGAACTCGTCAAGGGCGCGGCAGTGATCTGTGCGCCGCTGGACCTGGTGGCCGGAGGCGTCAATCTGGGCCAGGGGCTCAATCGCTGGATCTACACCCCCATGTTCATGCGTACCCTGGTGCCCAAGGCCCTCGCCAAATGGCAGCAGTCGCCGGGGGTGTTCGATAGGGAGCGGCTGCAGCGCGCACGCACCCTGCATGACTTTGACGATGTGTTCACGGCCCCGGTTCATGGCTTCAGGGATGCCGATGATTACTGGCGCCGGGCCTCGGCCAAGCCCCTGCTCAAGCAAGTGGCCGTGCCCTTGTTGCTGCTCAATGCGCGCAACGATCCCTTTGTGCCGGCGCACAGCCTGCCCAGGCCCGATGAGGTCAGTGCCACCGTGCAGCTATGGCAGCCGCCGCACGGCGGACATGTGGGCTTTGCCAGCGGAGCCTGGCCCGCCCATGTGCAGGCCATGCCGCTGGCGGTGACCGAGTGGCTGGAGCAGTGGCTCTGAGCGTTCGCAGAATAATCAGGAGATGAGTGATGGATGACATCGTGAAACAGGCCATGCTCAAGTGGCCCAATGTCCCGGCCTGCAGTGGCTGGCTGGGTCTGGATGCGCGTGGCCAGTGGTGGCTCAGGGACGAGCAGGCCCAGGTCTGCGGTGCGTTTGCCAGCGGCAAACCCGGCTCCAGGGGCAATCTGCTGCGCCACGAAAAGTTGGCCGAATTCATCGGACGCAACTATCTGGTCGAGGCAGATGGTCGCTGGTATTTTCAGAACGGCCCGCAGCGCGTGTATGTGGAACTGGAGAGCGCGCCATGGATATGGCGTCTGCGATACGCGGAGCATGGCTTGCAGTTGCACAGTCATACGGGTCAGGAGCTGGCTGCCGAACAGGTGCAGCAGGTGCTGCTGGACGAGCTGGGGCGGCTGTTTCTGGCCCTGCCGCAAGGCCTGGGCATGGTGCACAGCCTGGACATGCTGGATGCCGCCAATGCGCTGGAGAGTGGTGCGCTGCCCGAGGCGCAGGAGATCGAGAGCGCCTTGCTGCCGTTGCAGTTCGGTTTTGTGCCCAGTCCTGAGGGCTATCAAGTTTGATAGCGGCTTTCGTTTGTGTGCAAAGGGTTTGAGGCCAAAAATAACAAAACCGGCCAAAAGCCGGTTTTTGCGGGGCAGAGGGGCGCCTACTTGGCTGCATCCACCATGTACTGGATGGCGGCCTTGAAGTCTGCATCCGATGCGGTGGAGCCGCCCTTGGGAGGCATGGCGCCCACGCCTTGGGTGGCCTTCTGCACCATATCGTCCATGCCCTTGGCAATGAAAGGTGCCCAGGCAGCCTTGTCGCCAAACTTGGGAGCCCCGGCTACGCCACTGGCGTGGCAGGCCATGCAGGTGGTGTTGTAGAGGTTCTTGCCCACATCGGAGGCCGCGGCAGCTGCGGGAGCCGGGGCGGCTGCAGGTGCTGGCTCGGCGGCTG
Source organism: Comamonas sp. A23 (assembly GCF_004522605.1). Classification (NCBI taxonomy): domain Bacteria; kingdom Pseudomonadati; phylum Pseudomonadota; class Betaproteobacteria; order Burkholderiales; family Comamonadaceae; genus Comamonas; species Comamonas sp. A23. The sequence goes on along the minus strand of NZ_RSDT01000008.1, from coordinate 152,458 downwards.
CAACAGCTGCTGCAGGTGCAGCGGCGACGGGGGCCGCAGGTGCTGCTGCGGGGGCATCACCGGTTGCAGGCTGGGGCTCGGGGAAGTTGGCGCCGGCAGCATTGCTCATATAGACCACGCCACGGGCAATTTCCGTGTCATTGAACTCGCCGCCACCCTGGGCCGCCATCGCACCCTTGCCAGCCAGGGAAGAGTGCACCAGCGTTTCCAGGCCCTGCTTGATGCGCGGGCCCCAGGCTGCTGCATCCTGGAATTTGGGGGCGCCGGCTACGCCGGTTTCATGGCAGGCCGCGCATTGCGACTTGAAGACTTCCGCGCCACCGCGCAGGGGGCGGTTGGCATCACGAATTTCCACCGTACCCACTTTTTGCAGACGCATGGCCTTGGCCATTTCGGCATTGGCCGTACCTGCGCCCGTGGTGTCGGACGAAGTCACGAACTTGACCAGACCGATGATGACGAAGATGGGAACCACAAACGAGAAGAAGACGGCAAGCAACAACTGCTTGGGTTTTTTAATGGGGCCTGTATGGGCTTCTTCGTGGTGTTGCTCGCTCATGAAGTCCTCTGAGATCGTGGGATGGGGATGAACAAACCATTATAGAAGTGAGGGTTAAGAATGCCAGTGCACGACGATCCGGGTTGACGGCTGCTGCATAAAGGAGTTGAGTTGGATCAACTTTGTGCAGCCAATTTGTGGCGTGCATGAAAAAAGGCGTCCGAAGACGCCTTGTGTGAGAGTGCAAAACTTGGCCCGATTACTGGGCTGTAGGGTTGTCGCTGGCGCTTGCCTGCGTCCAGCCGCCGCCCAGCACCTTGTAGAGATTGACCTGGTTTTGCAGCTGCGCCAGGCGGACCTGAACCACGGACTGCTCCAGTGCAAACAGTGAACGCTGCGCATCCAGCAGATCCAGGTAGCTGGCCACGCCGTTGGTGTAGCGCAGGTCCGACAGCTTGTAGCGAACCTGCTCTGCCTCCAGCTGACGCGATTGGGCATCGAGCTGATCCTTGAGTGCTTGGCGATTCACCAAGGTGTCGGACACCTCGCGGAAGGCCGACTGGATGGAGCCTTCGTATTGAGCCACGGCAATCTTCTGGCTGGCTTCTGCAACCTGCAGATTGGCGCGATTGCGGCCTGCATTGAAGATGGGCAGATACAGCGAAGGCGCAATCGTGAACGCCGCAGAGTCCGACTTGAGCAGATCGGAGATGTCGGAGCTTGCGAAACCTGCCGAGGCGGTCAGGGAGATGTTCGGGAAGAACAGCGCACGTGCGGCACCAATGCTGGCATTGGCGGCGATCATGCTTTGCTCTGCCTGGCGGATGTCGGGCCGGCGCAGAAGCAGGTCGGAAGGCAGGCCCGAAGGCACATCGGCCAGGGCTGGCAGATCGCGCAGTTGCTTGCCTTGCATGCTGGTCAGCAGATCGGCAGGTAGGGTCTGACCCACGAGCAGGGTCAGGGCGTTGACGTCGCGCTCGCGCTGACCGGCTTGCTGGGCCAGCGTGGCGCGTGCGCTTTCGGTCAACGACTGAGCTTGGCGGTAGTCCAGCTCGGAAGCGACACCGGAGTCCAGTCGCAGCTTGGTCAGCTTGATGGACTGCTCACGTGTGCCCAGGGTACGACGGGAAATGGCCAGCAACTCCTCGTCAGCCTGCAGGTTCAGCCAGGTGTTGGCGACCGTTGCAATCAAACTGATCTGGGCCGCTTTGCGGCCTTCCTCGGTCGCCAGATACTGGGCTAGAGCTTGCTGCTTGAGGCTGCCGATGCGCCCCCAGAAGTCAATCTCCCAGCTGGGCATGGAAAGGCCCACCATGTACGAGTTGGCATAGCGGCCCGTGGTGGCGCTGGGCTGGCGGCTAGCGCTGCCTGCGACACCGAATTCCGGGAACTGGCCGGCACGCTGGATCTGGTACTGAGCCTGTGCCTTTTCGATGTTGAGCACGGCCACACGCAGGTCGCGGTTGTTTTCCAGCGCGAGCTGGATCACCTGCTGCAGGCGTGGGTCCGTGTAGAACTGCTGCCAGGGGATGTCGGCAGCCGCCGTGGCGCCAGCCTGCTCGTCGGTGGCCGAGTAGTGCTCGGCCACCGGAGCGGCAGGGCGCTCCAGCGTGGGGATGAAGGAGCAGCCGCTGGCCAGCAGCGCGCCGGCCAGTGCTACGGGTAGCAAGGTTTTATTCATGTTGCGAGCCTCCCTGTGCTGCAGAAGTTGCCGCCGGGGGAGTGGCGTTGGAGTCCTGCTTGGACTTCTTGCCAAACAGATTGAACACGGCCACAAAGAACACGGGCACCAGGAACACGGAGATCGGCGTGCCGATCACCATGCCCCAGAACACGCCGGTGCCGATCTCCTTCTGGCTGGCAGCGCTGGCGCCGGAGGCGATGTACAGCGGCACCACGCCCAGAATAAAGGCCAGCGAGGTCATCAGAATGGGACGGAAACGAAGATGACCGGCTTCCAGCGCGGCTTCCAGCGCGCTCTTGCCTTCAGCATGCAGGTCCTTAGCGAACTCCACGATCAGAATGGCGTTCTTGGCCGACAGGCCGATCACCGTGATCAGCGCCACCTGGAAGTAGATGTCGTTGGGCATGCCGCGCATCAGCATGCCGGCCACGGCGCCGAACACGCCCAGAGGCACGACCAGCAGCACGGACAGCGGGATGCTCCAGCTTTCATACAGTGCGGCCAGACACAGGAACACGGCCAGGATGGAGAACGCGTACAGCAGCATGGCCGAGGAGCCCGCCTTTTTCTCGTCCAGAGACTGACCGGTCCACTCGTAGCCGAAGCCGTCGGGCAGTTCCTGGGCCAGCTTTTCCATTTCCTTCATGGCGTCACCGCTGGTGAAGCCGGGTTTGGCCTGACCGGTGATGCTCATGGAGGGGTAGCCGTTGTAGCGTGTCAGCTGCATGGGGCCGCTGATCCACTTGGCGCTGACCATGGTGGAGAGCTCCACCAGCTGGCCTTGCGCGTTGGGCACCGTCAGGCGCATCACGTCCTCGGGCTGCATGCGACGAGCCGCATCGGCCTGGATGGTCACACGTTGCATGAAACCATTGTTGGGGAAGTCCGTGGAGTTGGACGAACCCAGAGCGGTCGCCAGCGTGGTGGCCAGATCGCCCATGCTCACGCGTTGGGCATAGACCGCATCGCGGTTGATATCGACCTGCCATTGAGGGGCGTCATCCACGCCATCAAAGCGCACGCCGGTCAGCACAGAGCTCTGGTTGGCCTTGGCAACCAGCTGATTGCGGGCTTCCAGCAAGGCTGCATGCCCCTTGCTGCCGCGGTCTTGCAGACGGAAGGTGAAACCGTCGCTATTGCCCAGCTCCGAAATGGAGGGGGGGACCAGCGTGAAGATGAAACCATCGCGCAGCGCTGACATGGCGCCCTTGGCTCGGTCAGCGAAGGATTTGGCATCCGAGCCAGCACCTGCGCGCTCGGACCAGTCCTTGAGCGTGGTGAACGCCAGGCCCACGTTCTGGCCCTGGCCCATGAAGCTGAAGCCCAGAATGCTCACGATGTGATCGGTCTCAGGCTGGCTCAGGGCAAACTTCTCCAGCTCAGCCATGGTCTTGCTGGTGCGTTCCAGGCTGGCGCCGGGAGGCAACTGAGCCAGCGAGATGACATAGCCCTGGTCTTCCGTTGGCAGGAAGGCCGTAGGCAGTCGCATAAACATGAAGACCACGCCGGCAATCACCAGCAGATAGACGATAAAGGCTTGAGCGGAGCGCTTGACCACACCGGAGAGTGCGGAAGAGTAGCGCTTCGTGCCTGCGTCAAACTTGCGGTTGAACCAGTTGTAGAAGGGGCCGAGCAAGCCGGTCTTCTTGTCGTGCGCGTGGCCCTTGGGAATGGGCTTGAGCATGGTGGCGCAAAGCGCAGGCGTCAGCGTCAGCGCAAAGAAGCCCGAGAAGAAGATCGAGATGGCCATCACCAGCGAGAACTGGCGATAGATGTTGCCGGTCGCGCCGGAGAACATGGCCAAGGGCAGGAACACCGTCACCAGAATCACGGTGATGCCGACCACGGCGCCCTGGATCTGGCCCATGGCCTTGATGGTGGCTTCCTTGGGGGGGAGGCCTTCCTCGGCCATGATGCGCTCGACGTTTTCCACCACCACGATGGCATCGTCCACCACGATACCGATCACCAGCACCATGGCGAACATGGCCAGAATATTGATGGTCAGGCCGGCCACCAGCATCACGGCAAACGTGCCGAGCAGCGCGATAGGCACCACGATGGTGGGGATCAGGGTGTAGCGGATGTTCTGCAGGAAGATCAGCATCACGATGAACACCAGTACGATGGCTTCAAGCAGCGTGTGCACCACCTTTTCGATGGAAATCTTCACGAACTTGGAGGTGTCGTAGGGCGAGGACCACTTCACACCGGCAGGCAGGAAGGGCTCCATCTCGGCCATCTTGGCCTTGACCAGCTTGGCGGTCGCCATGGCGTTGGCCGTCGAGGTCAGCTGCACGGCCATGGCCACGGCGGGCTTGCCGTCCAGGCGGGACTCGAAGGCATAGCTCTCGATGCCCAGCTCGATGCGGGCCACATCCTTGAGGCGCACGGTGGAGCCGTCGGAGTTGGAGCGCAGCACCACTTCGCCGAATTCCTCGGGCGTCGTCAGCTGGCCGGGCACCACGATCGTGGCGGTGGTGGTGGTGCCGGGTGTGCTGGGCAGGTTGCCCAGGGCGCCACCGGAAATCTGCTGGTTCTGCGCGGCAATCGCTGCGTTGACCGATGCAATCGACAGACCGAAGCCTTGGAGCTTGGCAGGATCCACCCAGACGCGCATGGCACGACCCGATGCGAACAGCTGTGCCTTGCCCACGCCGTCCAGACGCTGGATTTCAGGCACCACATTGCGGTTCACGTAGTCGGCAATGTCGTCACGCGAAGTCTCTCCAGACTCGGCCTGGAAGGCCAGAATCATCAGGAAGTTGCTCATGGACTTATCCACGCGCACGCCCAGGGCCTGAACGACCTGAGGCAGGCGGGGCAGCACGCGGGAGAGGCGGTTTTGCACGTCCACCTGCGCCAGATCGGGGTTGGTGCCCGGAGCAAAGGTGACGGTCAGAGTGCCTTGACCGCCCGCAGGGGCGGAGGCTTCCATATACATCAGACCTTGCGCGCCGTTGATTTCGCGCTCGATCAGTTGCAGAACGGAGTCCGTCATGGTTTGTGACGTGGCGCCCGGGTAGGTCGCTGTCACGTTGATGGTCGGAGGTGCGACCGATGGGAACTGTGCCACCGGTAGCTTGGTGATGGAGATCACGCCCGCAATGATCACGAAAATCGCGATCACCCAGGCAAAGATCGGTCTGTGAATGAAAAACTTTGACATGGATCGTGCCTGTTACTTGGCTGCCTGGCCTTCGCCAGCACCTTCGGCTGGAGTGGCGGCTTTCTCTTGCGCAGGTGCGGCGGGGGGCGCAGCAGAGGGTTGTGCTGGTGTGCCGGCAGCCGCATTGTTGATCTCGACGGGCTTGACCTTCTTGGCCCCCATGCCCACCTTGATCAGACCGTCCACCATGACTTTTTCTCCAGCTTTCAGGCCGGATGTGACGACCCAGTTATTGCCACTGGACTGACTGATCTGAACGGGGCGCGGTGCCACGGAGCCATCCTCGGCCACGATCATGACGAAGTTGCCCTTTTCGTTGCGGGTCACGGCTTGTTGCGGAATCAGCGCGGCGTTCTCGACCTGGGCCTGCTCCAGGTGCACGCGCACATAAGTGCCGGGCAACAGCAGTCCGTCGGGATTGGGCAGCTCCGCGCGCACGCTGACCTGGCCGGTAGTCGGGTCCACGGTCAGGTCGGTGAACAGCAGCTTGCCGGTGTGTGCGTACTCCTTGCCATCGTCCAAATAGACGTGGACGCGCGCGGCGTTGTCACCTACCTTTGCTAACTTGCCGGAACTGAGCGCTTCGCGCATGCGCATGATGTCGGAAGAGGACTGGGTCAGGTTCACGTACAGCGGGTTGACCTGCTGAATGGTCGCCAGCTGCGTGGCTTCGCCCTGGCCGACCAGAGCGCCTTCCGTCACCAGAGCGCGGCCGATGCGTCCGGAGATGGGGGCGGTCACGCTGGCATAGCCCAGGTTGACATTGGCATTGGTGACAGCCGCCTTGCCTGCCGCAACTTGTGCCAGTGCCGCCTTTTCGTTGGCAATGGCGGTGTCGTACTCCTGCTTGCTGATGGCATTGGCTTCCACCAGGGGCTTGTAGCGGCGTGCGGTGGCAGATGCCTGAGCGAGATTGGCTTTGGCCTGTGCCAGGGTCGCCTGAGCGCTCTGCAGGTTGGCCTTGTACGGGGTGTTATCAATCTGGAACAGGGCTTGGCCAGCCTTGACATCCGAGCCTTCCTGGAACAGGCGCTTTTGCACGATGCCGGCAGCGCGCGCGCGAACCTGAGCAATGCGCGATGGCTCCAGGCGACCTGGCAGATCGGAGATCAAAGGCACGTTCTGCATGGATACCGTCACCACACCAACTTCGGGTGGCTGTGCCTGAGCGGCTGCTTGTGCTTTTTGAGCTTCCGCGTTTTTGTCACTGCATGCGACTAGGCCCAGTGCAGCAGCCAAGCTCAGGCCTATGACCATGGAGCGGGTGCCGGATGCGGCTGAATGGGACTGATTGTCGGGAGCCTGGTTTGCTTCATACATCGGGTGCATGAACGTCCTTCCGGTTGACATTGTGAAAACGAGAAAAGAGCGCTGTCCGCGGTGGAGCGCTCATTCGGGTGGAAACCCTAGATGGTTTCCTGCATATCGGTGCTAGGTAAATTATACATACATGCATAAATGTATAATTGCAAACGCTGCGTAAAGCAGCTGAGAAATGGCTTTTCTCGCGGCGAGCTATCGCCGGCGATTGATGAAGAGGGTGAGTGATGGCTCGAAGAACCAAGGCTGAAGCGGATGAGACGCGCACCAAGCTGCTGGATGCGGCTGAAGAGGTGTTTTTCGAGAAAGGTGTATCTCGAACCTCTCTGGGCGATATCGCCCAGCGTGCAGGGGCGACACGCGGAGCGGTGTACTGGCACTTCAAGGACAAGATGGATGTCTTTGTTTCCATGCTTGGGCGCATATGCCTGCCTTTCGAAGAAATCTGTGACGACAGGTATGGTGACCTGTTGCCGCTAGAGCGCATTCGTCACTCCATCTTGTGTGTGTTCGAGAGCTTGGACGAGGATGAGCGCAGACGCAAGGTGTTTGAGACGGCGCTATTCAAAATGGAATACGTGGGCGAACTGGCTGATGTGCGTTTGCAGCATATAGAAAGTTCAGGCTTTGCTCGGGAAAAATTTGCGCATGACCTGGCGGCTGCGGCACAGGGGCAGTCCGTGCAGTTGTCGGTATCCCCGGAAGAGGCCGCCCTTGGTTTGCACTCTCTTTTTGTGGGTCTTATACATGGTTGGGTATTGACGGAAGGGAGTTTCTCATTGGTCAAGGTCGGTTCGATGTCGGTGGATGTCTACTTGTCTGGTTTGGGATTTCAGGTGAATTTGTGATTTGGGTGTCCAAACCCGTGCAATAATTGCGGCTGTTGAATTGTTGTTGGCCGTGCGAGCGGCCTGACGGATTCGCGGCTGTAGCTCAGTGGATAGAGTATTGGCCTCCGAAGCCAAGGGTCGTGGGTTCGATCCCCGCCAGCCGCGCCAGCATCGATCTTCGGCAAGAAAAAAGAAATTTCAAAATTTCTTTTTAAGCTGGAAATAGATGCTACAATTCAAGTCTCTTCGGAGGGGTGGCCGAGTGGTTAAAGGCAGCAGACTGTAAATCTGCCCGCTAACGCGTACACAGGTTCGAATCCTGTCCCCTCCACCAGCAATGGTTGAGAAGAGCGATTGCTAGAAATAGCAGTCACGTGCAGTAGTAAATCTGTGCGGGAGTAGTTCAATGGTAGAACCCTAGCCTTCCAAGCTAATGACGCGGGTTCGATTCCCGTCTCCCGCTCCAGTTTGCGAGCAAAGATTTTAGAAGTTGTTGTTTCAGCTTCTTTGCCCATGTGGCTCAGTGGTAGAGCACTCCCTTGGTAAGGGAGAGGTCGCGGGTCCGATTCCCGCCATGGGCACCATTTTCTGGTGCGCTCGCTTGATAGGGTTGCGCCGAAATCCTCTTGCAGTGAATTAATTTTTTCGGAGTCGGAAAAATGGCAAAAGAAAAATTCGAGCGCACCAAGCCCCACGTGAACGTGGGCACCATCGGTCACGTTGACCACGGCAAGACCACCCTGACTGCTGCTATCGCTACCGTGCTGTCCAAGCACTTCGGCGGTGAAGCCAAGGACTACTCGCAGATCGACAACGCCCCCGAAGAAAAGGCTCGTGGCATCACGATCAACACTTCGCACGTTGAGTACGAAACTGCCAACCGCCACTACGCTCACGTGGACTGCCCCGGCCACGCTGACTATGTGAAGAACATGATCACTGGTGCCGCTCAGATGGACGGCGCTATCCTGGTTTGCTCCGCTGCTGACGGCCCCATGCCCCAGACTCGCGAGCACATCCTGCTGTCGCGTCAGGTGGGCGTGCCCTACATCATCGTGTTCCTGAACAAGGCCGACATGGTGGACGACGAAGAACTGCTGGAACTGGTCGAAATGGAAGTGCGCGAGCTGCTGTCCAAGTACGACTTCCCCGGTGACGACACCCCCATCATCCGCGGCTCTGCCAAGCTGGCCCTGGAAGGTGACCAGTCCGACAAGGGCGAGCCTGCCATCCTGAAGCTGGCCGAAGCTCTGGACACCTACATCCCCACTCCCGAGCGTGCTGTTGACGGCGCCTTCGTGATGCCCGTGGAAGACGTGTTCTCCATCTCCGGTCGTGGTACCGTGGTGACTGGCCGTATCGAGCGCGGTATCGTCAAGGTCGGCGAAGAAATCGAAATCGTCGGTATCAAGGACACCGTCAAGACCACCGTCACCGGCGTGGAAATGTTCCGCAAGCTGCTGGACCAAGGTCAAGCTGGCGACAACGTGGGTCTGCTGCTGCGCGGCACCAAGCGTGAAGACGTGGAACGCGGCCAAGTGCTGTGCAAGCCCGGCTCCATCAAGCCCCACACCAACTTCACTGCTGAAGTTTACGTGCTGTCGAAGGACGAAGGCGGTCGCCACACTCCCTTCTTCAACAACTACCGTCCTCAGTTCTACTTCCGTACAACTGACGTGACCGGCTCCATCGAACTGCCCGAAGGCAAGGAAATGGTGATGCCTGGCGATAACGTGTCGATCACTGTGAAGCTGATCTCCCCCATCGCCATGGAAGAAGGTCTGCGCTTCGCTATCCGCGAAGGTGGTCGTACTGTGGGCGCCGGTGTGGTTGCCACGATCATTGCATAATTGATTTGTAGGGGTATAGCTCAATTGGCAGAGCGTCGGTCTCCAAAACCGAAGGTTGTAGGTTCGATTCCTACTGCCCCTGCCACCTCTTAATGGTGGAATCAACAAGAGCCCGCCTTTGGCGGGCTTTTGTGTCTTGAAATTGCACATTTTTGTGCATTTGAAACAAAATATGGCCACTACTCAGGTTGAAACAGTCAGCTCTGCTGCTGACAAAGCAAAATTAGCCGCTGTTGCGGCTTTAGTTGTTGCTTCTATTGCTGGCTTTTATCTGTTGAGCAAGCAAGGTGCGCTGGTTCAGTGGGCGGCTCTGATTGTCGGCCTGGTGCTGGCTGCTGGCGTGTTTCTGATCTCTGAGCCGGGCAAGCGCTTCGTTGGCTTTGCTCGTGATGCTTGGCGTGAGGTGAAGAAGGTGGTCTGGCCCACCCGCAAGGAAACCATGCAGATGACACTGTATGTCTTTGCGTTTGTGGTGGTGATGGCCTTGTTCTTGTGGTTCACCGATAAGACGCTTGAATGGGTCTTGTACGACTTGATTTTGGGCTGGAGGAAGTAATGGCTGATGCAGTCGAAACAGATGTGAATGGTGGAGCAGCGGGACCCGCCAATCCCGATCTGCGCTGGTATATCGTCCATGCCTATTCGGGTATGGAGAAAGCTGTCGAGCGCAATATTGCGGAGCGTATTGCTCGCTCGGACATGCAGTCCAAGTTTGGCCGCATCCTGGTGCCTTCCGAAGAAGTGGTGGAAATGCGCAACGGCACTCGCCGCACCACAGAGCGCCGCCTGTTCCCCGGTTATGTGTTCGTCGAAATGGTGATGGATGACGATACCTGGCACCTGGTGAAGCACACCAGCAAGGTGACCGGTTTCGTTGGCGGTGCCAAGAACCGTCCTGCCCCCATTTCTGAAGAAGAAGTTCGCAAGATCGTCGACCAGATGCAGGAGGGCACCGAAAAGCCCCGCCACAAGGTCGAGTTCATGGTCGGCGAAATGGTTCGTGTCAAGGAAGGTCCGTTCGCGGACTTCAATGGCTCCGTCGAGGAAGTCAACTACGAAAAGAACCGTCTGCGTGTCTCGGTCACCATCTTTGGCCGCGCGACTCCTGTGGAATTGGAATTCTCTCAAGTTGAGAAAACTTGAGATTCGCAATAGAATCTAGGGCTTCGCATTTTTTGACTCGATGCGAAGCTTTTTTGTAGAGTCAGCAACCTCGGGGAGCTGTTTGCAGATATTGCAAATGGCGCTATACCCGTAAGGAGCTCAACATGGCGAAAAAAATCGTCGGCTTCATCAAGCTGCAAGTGCCAGCTGGTAAGGCCAATCCTTCTCCTCCCATTGGTCCTGCGCTGGGTCAGCGCGGCCTCAACATCATGGAATTCTGCAAGGCGTTCAACGCCCAGACCCAAGGTGTCGAGCCCGGCCTGCCTCTGCCCGTGGTGATCACGGCTTTTGCTGACAAGAGCTTCACGTTCGTCATCAAGACTCCTCCCGCAACCGTTCTGATCAAGAAGGCTGTGAAGCTGGACAAGGGCTCTTCCAATCCTCTGAAGAACAAGGTTGGCAAGATCACACGTGCTCAGCTGGAAGAAATCGCCAAGACCAAGCTGAAGGACATGAACGCCGCTGACGTTGACGCTGCTGTGCGTACGCTGGCTGGTTCTGCCCGTTCGATGGGCGTGATCGTGGAGGGTGTGTAAATGGCCAAGTTGACCAAGAAGCAAAAAGCTCTCCAGGGCAAGGTTGATTCCAACAAGCTGTACTCTTTCGCTGACGCCGTGGCGCTGGTGAAGGAAGCTGCAACTGCCAAGTTCGATGAATCCATCGACGTGGCCGTGCAACTGGGCGTGGATGCCAAGAAGTCGGACCAAGTGGTGCGTGGCGCCGTGGTGCTGCCTCACGGTACCGGCAAGACTGCTCGCGTGGCTGTGTTCGCACAAGGCGCCAAGGCTGAAGAAGCCAAGGCCGCTGGCGCTGACGTGGTCGGCATGGACGACCTGGCTGCTCAAGTCAAGGCCGGCGACATGCCCTTCGACGTGGTGATCGCTGCTCCCGACGCCATGCGCGTTGTGGGCCAGTTGGGTCAGATCCTGGGCCCCCGCGGCCTGATGCCCAACCCCAAGGTTGGCACCGTGACTCCTGACGTCGCTACGGCCGTGAAGAACGCCAAGGCTGGTCAGGTGCAGTTCCGCGTGGACAAGGCTGGTATCGTGCACGGCACGATCGGTCGCCGTTCGTTCGATGCCGACAAGCTGCAGGGCAACCTGGCTGCTCTGATCGATGCACTGAACAAGGCCAAGCCTGCTTCCAGCAAGGGTCTGTACCTGCGCAAGGTGGCTGTTTCGTCGACCATGGGTGTGGGCGTTCGCGTCGATACACAATCCATCTCGGCGTAATTGCTAGAAATCGTCAGATGAGCTTTGCTCATCTGGTGTGGTGGGCTGCGGGAGTTGTTGCTCCTGCAGGTCATCCAAGACCGTTGGTGTGATTTGATCACTTAATCACGAAGGCCAACGCAGATGGCGATCCCGCTGCAGATGGAAATTTTTCCTAAACAGTTGGTCGCTGCAACAAGAGCGTGTATGCAGGGCTTGCCTTGCATATGCATTTGAAGGAGTAGACCTTGAGTCTTAATCGCAGTGAGAAAGAAGCGGTCATCAACGAAGTGACCAGCCTCGCCGCTAAAGCTCAAACGCTTGTGATCGCGGAATACCGTGGCATCACGGTCGCCGACATGACCAAACTGCGTGCCGATGCTCGCAGCAAGGGTGTGAGCCTGAGCGTGTTGAAGAACACCCTGGCCCGCCGTGCTGTTGCCGGTAGCGCGTTTGACGTGGTGGCTGACCAGATGACTGGTCCCCTGATCTATGGCTTCTCTGAAGACGCAGTGGCTGCCGCCAAGGTGGTGGCCGACTTCGCGAAGACCAACGACAAGTTGGTGATTCGCGGTGGCGCGTTCGGAGGCAAGGCCCTGGACATCGACGGCGTTAAGCAACTGGCAAACATCCCCTCCAAGGAAGTACTGCTCGCACAACTGTGCGGCTTGCTCATGTCGCCTATCTCGCGTACAGCCGTTGTGCTGGGCGCTCTGGCGGCCAAGAAGGGCGAAGGCTCTGCCGAAGCGGCAACAGAAACAGCCGCAGCCTGAGTGCTCGGCAAAACCAACCAATTTTAGGAAATCAAAATGGCATTCGATAAAGACGCATTCCTGACCGCCCTGGACAGCATGACTGTTCTGGAACTGAACGACCTGGTCAAGGCTATTGAAGAGAAGTTTGGCGTGTCCGCCGCTGCTATGGCTGCTCCCGCTGCTGGCGGCGCTGCTGGTGGCGCTGCTGCTGCTGAAGAAAAGACCGAGTTCAACGTCGTTCTGACCGACGCTGGCGCTAACAAAGTGTCCGTGATTAAGGCTGTGCGCGAAATCACCGGCCTGGGTCTGAAGGAAGCCAAGGATCTGGTCGATGGCGCTCCCAAGACCGTGAAGGAAGCCGCTCCCAAGGCTGACGCTGAAGCCGCTGTGAAGAAGCTGGTTGAAGCCGGTGCCAAGGCTGAACTGAAGTAATTCAGTGAAATCAAGGGCTGGAGACTCGTAAAAGGGTCTCCAGCCTTTGGCGCTTGTGGAGTGCGCTTAAAGAACACACCAAAAAGCAGGTTTCCTAGGGAGTCTGCTTTTTAGTGTCTTCTGACAATCCGACAGCAGAAGATGCCTTGGTTCGGGCGATGTGCAACGCATCGCCGTCAGCCATGGTTGGTAGTGGCCAACCGCCAAGCCCGCAGGAGAACCCTGTGGGGCAGTCGTCGCAGACCCAGGACTCATGTCTTTGCCCGGAGATCTCATGGCCTATTCTTATACCGAACGCAAGCGAATCCGCAAAAGCTTCGGGAGCCGCGATAGCGTGCTCGAAGTGCCTTATCTGCTGCAGATGCAAAAAGATGCCTATACAGCATTCCTGCAGGCAGATGTAGCCCCCAAAAAACGTACCATTGATGGCCTGCAAGCGGCCTTCAATTCCGCCTTCCCCATCGTCTCCCACAATGGTTTTGTGGAGATGAAGTTTGTCGAGTACAACCTCGCCAAGCCCGCTTTCGACGTGCGTGAATGCCAGACCCGTGGTCTGACCTTCGCCTCCGCTGTCCGCGCCAAGGTCCAGCTGATCATCTATGACCGCGAGTCCTCCACGGCTCAGTCCAAGGTGGTCAAGGAAGTGAAGGAGCAAGAGGTCTACATGGGCGAAGTGCCCTTGATGACCGACAAGGGTTCGTTCATCATCAACGGTACCGAGCGCGTGATCGTGTCTCAGCTGCACCGTTCGCCTGGCGTGTTCTTCGAGCACGACAAGGGCAAGACCCATAGCTCGGGCAAGCTGCTGTTCTCGGCTCGCATCATTCCTTACCGCGGCTCCTGGCTGGACTTCGAGTTCGACCCCAAGGACCTGCTGTACTTCCGCGTCGACCGTCGCCGCAAGATGCCTGTGTCGATCCTGCTGAAGGCCATCGGCATGACGCCCGAGACCATCCTGGCAACGTTCTTCGTGAACGACAACTTCCGCCTGATGGACAGCGGTGCGCAGATGGAATTCGTGGCCGATCGCCTGAAGGGCGAAGTCGCGCGTTTCGACATCACCGACAAGTCCGGCAAGGTCGTGGTCGCCAAGGACAAGCGCATCACCGCTCGCCACACCCGCGAGCTGGAGCAGTCCGGCACCAAGTTCGTCAGCGTGCCCGAAGACTTCCTGCTGGGTCGTGTGCTGGCCAAGAACATCGTTGATCCCGATACCGGCGAAATCATCGCCAAGGCCAACGAAGAACTGACCGAAGCTCTGCTCAAGAAGCTGCGCAGCGCCGGCGTGCAGGACGTTCAGTGCATCTACACCAACGAACTGGACCAGGGCGCCTACATCTCGCAGACCCTGCGCACCGATGAAACCGTGGACGAGTTCGCTGCCCGCGTTGCCATCTACCGCATGATGCGTCCTGGCGAGCCTCCTACCGAGGACGCCGTGCAGGCCCTGTTCCAGCGCCTGTTCTACAACGCCGACACTTATGATCTGTCGCGCGTGGGCCGCATGAAGTTCAACGCCAAGATCGGCCGCGAAGGCGCGACCGGTCCCATGGTGCTGTCCAACGAAGACATCCTGGCCGTGGTCAAGATCCTGGTGGACCTGCGCAATGGCCGTGGCGAAGTCGACGATATCGACCACCTGGGCAACCGCCGCGTGCGTTGCGTGGGCGAACTGGCCGAAAACCAGTACCGCACCGGTCTGGCGCGTATCGAAAAGGCTGTGAAGGAGCGTCTGGGTCAGGCCGAGCAAGAGCCTCTCATGCCCCACGACCTGATCAACTCCAAGCCCATCTCTGCGGCCCTGAAGGAGTTCTTCGGTGCCTCGCAGCTGTCGCAGTTCATGGACCAGACCAACCCTCTGGCAGAAATCACGCACAAGCGTCGTGTTTCCGCCCAGGGCCCAGGCGGTCTGACCCGCGAACGTGCAGGCTTTGAAGTGCGTGACGTGCACGTGACCCACTATGGTCGCGTCTGCCCTATCGAAACGCCTGAAGGTCCCAACATTGGTCTGATCAACTCGCTGGCTCTGTACGCCCGCCTGAACGAGTACGGTTTCATCGAAACCCCGTACCGTCGCGTGGTGGACGGCAAGGTGACGATGGACATCGACTATCTGTCGGCCATCGAAGAAGGTAAGTACGTGATCGCCCAGGCCAACGCCGATCTGGATGCCGAAGGCAATCTGGTGGGCGAGCTGGTGTCGGCCCGTGAAGCCGGTGAATCGACCCTGGTGTCGGCCGAGCGCGTGCAATACATGGACGTGTCGCCTGCGCAGATCGTGTCCGTGGCCGCCTCGCTGATTCCCTTCCTGGAACACGACGATGCGAACCGTGCCTTGATGGGCGCCAACATGTCGCGTCAGGCCGTGCCTGTGCTGCGTCCTGAAAAGCCCATGGTCGGTACCGGTATCGAGCGCGTTGCTGCCGTGGACTCCGGCACCGTGGTCACTGCCAAGCGCGGCGGTATCGTGGACTATGTCGATGCCACCCGCATCGTGATCCGTGTGAACGACGACGAAGCCGTGGCCGGTGAAGTCGGCGTGGACATCTACAACCTGATCAAGTATCAGCGTTCCAACCAGAACACCAACATCCACCAGCGCCCCATCGTCAGCCGTGGCGACAAGCTGGCCAAGGGTGATGTGCTGGCGGACGGCGCTTCGACCGACCTGGGCGAAATCGCCATCGGCCAGAACATGCTGATCGCGTTCATGCCCTGGAACGGCTACAACTACGAAGACTCGGTGATGATCAACGAGCGCATCGTGGCTGACGATCGCTACACCTCGATCCACATCGAAGAGCTGGTGGTGATGGCTCGCGACACCAAGCTGGGTGCCGAAGAAATCACACGCGACATCCCCAACCTGTCCGAGCAGCAACTGAACCGCCTGGACGAGTCCGGCATCATCTACGTGGGCGCCGAAGTGCAACCCGGCGATGTGCTGGTGGGTAAGGTCACACCCAAGGGCGAGACCACGCTGACGCCTGAAGAGAAGCTGCTGCGCGCCATCTTCGGCGAGAAGGCTTCCGACGTGAAGGACACTTCTCTGCGTGTGGATCAGGGCTCGCAAGGTACCGTGATCGACGTGCAGGTGTTCACGCGTGAAGGCATCCAGCGCGACAAGCGTGCCCAGCAGATCATCGACGATGAACTCAAGCGCTTCCGCCTGGACCTGAACGACCAGCTGCGCATTGTGGAAGCCGACGCTTTCGACCGTATCGAGAAGCTGCTGACCGGCCGCGTGGCCAACGGCGGTCCTCAGAAGTTGTCCAAGGGCGCCAAGATCGACAAGGCCTATCTGGACGGCGTGGAGAAGTTCCACTGGTTCGACATTCGCCCTGCCGAAGACGATGTGGCCGCTCAGCTGGAGTCCATCAAGAACTCCATCGAGCAGCAGCGTCACACCTTCGACCTGGCGTTCGAGGAAAAGCGCAAGAAGCTCACGCAAGGCGACGAGCTGCCTGCCGGCGTGCTCAAGATGGTCAAGGTCTACCTGGCCGTCAAGCGTCGTCTGCAGCCCGGCGACAAGATGGCCGGCCGTCACGGCAACAAGGGTGTGGTCTCCAAGATCACTCCCGTGGAAGACATGCCTTTCCTGGCCGACGGCACCACTGCCGACATCGTGCTGAACCCGCTGGGCGTGCCTTCGCGTATGAACATCGGTCAGGTGCTGGAAGTGCACTTGGGCTGGGCCGGCAAGGGCCTGGGCCAGCGCATCGGCGACATGCTGCAAAAGGAAGCCCGCGCTGCTGAAGTGCGTGCCTTCCTGGAAGAGATCTACAACCGCAGCGGCCGCAAGGAAGAGCTGTCTCAGCTGGACGACGGCGAAGTCATGTCCATGGCCAAGGAGCTGACCACGGGCGTGCCGTTCGCAACGCCAGTGTTCGACGGTGCTTCCGAAGCCGAAATCAAGGACATGCTGAAGCTGGCCTACCCTGACGACATCGCTGCCGCCAAGGGTCTGACCGAGACACGCACTCAGGCTTATCTGTATGACGGCCGCACCGGCGAGCGCTTCGAGCGTCCGACCACCGTGGGCTATATGCACTACCTGAAGCTGCACCACTTGGTCGACGACAAGATGCATGCCCGCTCCACCGGTCCTTACTCGCTGGTGACGCAACAGCCTCTGGGCGGTAAGGCCCAGTTCGGTGGTCAGCGTTTCGGTGAAATGGAAGTGTGGGCGCTGGAAGCTTACGGCGCCGCCTATGTGCTGCAGGAAATGCTGACTGTGAAGTCCGACGACGTGGTCGGTCGTACCAAGGTGTACGAGTCCATCGTCAAGGGCGAGCACTCGATCGAAGCGGGCATGCCCGAATCGTTCAACGTGCTGGTCAAGGAAATCCGCTCTCTGGGCTTGGACATCGAGCTCGAACGTTCTTAAGCCCTATTAAACAGAGAGCTGCAACCGCTTTAAAACAAAGGATTTGCGCTTGGTTCGTTGCTGAAACCAAGGCAAATCCAGCGGTGGCTGCAATGATTTTTGACGAAAAGGAAAGAGTTACATGAAATCGCTACTCGACCTGTTCAAGCAATTTACGCCTGATGAGCATTTCGATGCCATCAAGATCGGCCTGGCCTCGCCCGAGAAGATCCGTTCCTGGTCTTTCGGCGAAGTGAAGAAGCCTGAAACGATCAACTACCGTACTTTCAAGCCCGAGCGTGATGGTCTGTTCTGCGCCAAGATCTTTGGCCCGATCAAGGACTACGAATGCCTGTGCGGCAAGTACAAGCGCCTCAAGCACCGCGGTGTGATCTGCGAGAAGTGCGGCGTTGAAGTCACACAGACCAAGGTGCGTCGCGAACGCATGGGTCACATCGACCTGGCCGCGCCCTGCGCTCACATCTGGTTCCTGAAGTCCCTGCCTTCGCGCCTGGGCCTGGTGCTGGACATGACGCTGCGCGACATCGAGCGCGTGCTGTACTTCGAAGCCTATGTGGTGACCGATCCCGGCATGACTCCGCTGAAGAAGTTCAGCATCATGACCGAGGACGACTACGACGCCAAGCAACTCGAGTACGGCTACGATGAGTTCACCGCCAAGATGGGCGCTGAAGGCATCAAGGACCTGCTCGAAGGCATCGACATCGACGTCGAGATTGAGCGCCTGCGCAACGATCTGACCGGCTCCGAAGTCAAGGTCAAGAAGAACGCCAAGCGCCTGAAGCTGCTCGAAGCGTTCAAGAAGTCCGGCATCAAGCCCGAGTGGATGGTGATGGAAGTGCTGCCCGTGCTGCCTCCCGATCTGCGTCCTCTGGTGCCTCTGGACGGTGGCCGTTTCGCCACTTCCGACCTGAACGACCTGTACCGCCGCGTCATCAACCGCAACTCGCGTCTGCGTCGTCTGCTCGAGCTCAAGGCTCCTGAAATCATTGCGCGCAACGAAAAGCGCATGCTGCAGGAAGCGGTGGACTCGCTGCTGGACAACGGCCGTCGCGGCAAGGCCATGACGGGCGCCAACAAGCGTGCCCTGAAGTCTCTGGCCGACATGATCAAGGGCAAGAGCGGTCGTTTCCGTCAGAACTTGCTGGGCAAGCGCGTGGACTACTCCGGTCGTTCCGTGATTACCGTGGGTCCTTACCTCAAGCTGCACCAGTGCGGTCTGCCCAAGCTGATGGCGCTGGAGCTGTTCAAGCCCTTCATCTTCGCGCAGCTCGAGCAGCGCGGCATCGCCACGACCATCAAGGCTGCCAAGAAGGAAGTGGAAGCCGGTACGCCCGTGGTGTGGGACATCCTTGAAGAAGTCATCAAGGAACACCCCATCATGCTCAACCGTGCGCCTACGCTGCACCGTCTGGGTATCCAGGCTTTCGAGCCCATCCTGATCGAAGGCAAGGCCCTGCAACTGCACCCGCTGGTCTGCGCGGCCTTCAACGCCGACTTCGACGGTGACCAGATGGCTGTTCACGTGCCCCTGTCTGTGGAAGCGCAGATGGAAGCCCGCGTGCTGATGCTGGCCTCGAACAACGTGCTGTTCCCCGCTTCGGGCGAACCCTCCATCGTTCCTTCTCAGGACGTGGTGCTGGGTCTGTATCACGCCACGCGTGAAAAGATCAACGGCAAGGGCGAAGGCATGGTGTTTGCCGACCTGATGGAGCTGCAACGCGCTCTGGATGCTGGCGAGACCGAACTGCACGCCAAGATCAGCGTGCGCCTGACCGAGTGGAACAAGAACAAGGAAACTGGCGAATTCGAGCCCGTGACCTCGCTCGTGGAAACCACCGTGGGCCGTGCCCTGTTGTCTGAAATCCTGCCCAAGGGCCTGGCTTTCAGCAACATGAACAAGGCGCTGAAGAAGAAGGAAATCTCCAAGCTGATCAACGCCTCCTTCCGCAAGTGCGGTCTGAAGGCCACGGTCGTGTTTGCCGACAAGCTGCTGCAAAACGGTTTCCGTCTGTCCACGCACGCCGGTATCTCGATCTCCATCGACGACATGCTGGTGCCTCCGCAAAAGGCCGACATCCTGGCCCGCGCAGAGTCCGAAGTGAAGGAGATCGAGCAGCAGTACGTCTCGGGTCTGGTGACCTCGGGCGAGCGCTACAACAAGGTGGTGGACATCTGGGGCAAGGCCGGCGACGACGTGTCCAAGGTGATGATGGACCAGCTCAAGGTCCAGAAGACCACCGACCGTCACGGCAACGAAGTCGATCAGGAATCGTTCAACGCGATTTACATGATGGCCGACTCCGGCGCCCGTGGCTCCGCAGCGCAGATTCGTCAGCTGGCCGGTATGCGTGGTCTGATGGCCAAGCCTGACGGCTCCATTATTGAGACGCCTATCACCGCGAACTTCCGCGAAGGCCTCAACGTGCTGCAGTACTTCATCTCGACCCACGGTGCTCGTAAGGGTCTGGCCGACACGGCGCTGAAGACGGCTAACTCCGGTTACCTGACTCGTCGTCTGGTGGACGTGACGCAGGATCTGGTCGTGAACGAACAGGATTGCGGTACCTCCAACGGCTATCTGATGCGCGCCATCGTCGAAGGTGGTGAAGTGATCGAATCCCTGCGCGACCGTGTGCTGGGCCGTTCGACCGCCGAAGAAGTGCTGCACCCCGAAACCCGTGCCGTGCTGGTGCCTGCCGGCACCTTGCTCAACGAAGACACCATCGAAGAGCTGGAAGCCCAGGGCGTGGACGAAATCAAGGTGCGTACGGCTCTGACCTGCGAAACCCGTTTCGGTCTGTGCGCAACCTGCTACGGTCGCGACCTGGGTCGTGGCGGCCTGATCAACCTCGGCGAAGCCGTGGGTGTGATCGCTGCCCAGTCCATCGGTGAACCCGGCACGCAGCTGACCATGCGTACCTTCCACATCGGTGGTGCCGCTTCGCGCGCTGCCATCGCCTCGAGCGTGGAAGCCAAGTCCAATGGCGTGATCGGCTTCAACAGCACGATGCGCTATGTGTCCAACACCAAGGGCGAGCTGGTGGTGATTTCGCGTTCCGGCGAGATCGTGATCAGCGAAAACGGCCGCGAGCGCGAGCGTCACAAGGTGCCTTATGGCGCCGTGCTGACCATCAAGCCCGACGAAGCCATCAAGGCCGGCAAGATCCTGGCGAACTGGGACCCGCTGACTCGACCCATCATTACCGAATACGCCGGTCAAGTGCGTTTCGAGAATGTGGAAGAAGGTCTGACGGTGGCCAAGCAGGTCGACGAAGTGACCGGTCTGTCCACTCTGGTGGTGATCGACCCCAAGCGTCGTGGCTCTGCCAAGGTGGTGCGTCCCCAGGTCAAGCTGATCGACGCCAACAACCAGGAAGTCAAGATCCCTGGTACCGACCACGCCGTGACGATCGGCTTCCAGGTCGGCGCCCTGATTCAGGTGCGCGACGGCCAGGACGTGGGCCCCGGCGAAGTGCTGGCCCGTATCCCTGTGGAAGGCCAGAAGACCCGCGACATTACCGGTGGTCTGCCCCGTGTGGCCGAGCTGTTCGAAGCCCGTACGCCCAAGGACAAGGGCACGCTGGCCGAGATGACCGGTACCGTGTCCTTCGGCAAGGAAACCAAGGGCAAGATCCGCCTGCAGATCACCGATCTGGAAGGCAAGGTCTGGGAAGAGCTGGTGCCCAAGGAGCGCAACATTCTGGTCCACGAAGGCCAGGTGGTGAACAAGGGCGAGTCCATCGTTGACGGTCCTGCCGATCCTCAAGACATCCTGCGTCTGCTGGGTATCGAAGAGCTGTCGCGCTACATCGTGGACGAGGTGCAGGACGTTTACCGCCTGCAGGGTGTGAAGATCAACGACAAGCACATCGAAGTGATCGTGCGTCAGATGCTGCGTCGCGTGATCATCGAGAACTCCGGCGATACCACCTACATCCAGGGTGAACAGGTCGAGCGTTCCGAGGTGCTCAACACCAACGAACAGATGCAGAAGGAAGGCAAGCTGCCTGCCACGTACTCCAACGTGCTGCTGGGCATCACCAAGGCTTCGCTGTCGACCGACTCGTTCATCTCTGCGGCTTCCTTCCAGGAAACCACCCGTGTTCTGACCGAAGCTGCCATCATGGGCAAGCGCGACGAGCTGCGTGGCCTGAAGGAAAACGTGATCGTGGGTCGTCTGATCCCCGCCGGTACCGGTCTGGCCTATCACCAGGCTCGCAAGGCCAAGGACGAAATGGACGATGCCGAGCGTCGTGCCATCGCCGAAGCCGAAGAAGCCGAGCTGGCCGGTGTGCTGGCTGATGACGTCGAAGCACCTGCTGGCGACGCCTCTGCCGACTAAGCATGGCACTGGGCCGCGGCCGGCAACGGCTGCGGTTCGCTGCTGATGCACCGCGCTCCCGCTCTGCCTTGTGCAGACGGGAGCGTTTTTCATTGATCAAGACACGATTTGCGCAAGCTCGGATCAGACATGGTGTTTTCTCGATAGAAATGCCCGCTGTGCATCCTGGTCTGCGTCAGTTCTACAAGATTTTCAGGTCTGCTCTTCATGACTTCCAAGCCTTCCCAACCCAAGAACGCCGCTGCAGGTGCTGCCGTGCCCAACGCTCCTGCCCTGTGGCAACAGCTGGATGCGGTGGCCAAGGCCTTGCACGGCATCCTGGGTGGTCAGTCCAGCAAGGCTGTGCTGGCACAGGTGCCGCAGCGCTTGCGTCCGGGAGTGCAGGCCTTGCTGTTCCAGGTGCTGCGCAATCTGGGGCGTGCCCAGGCGCTGCAAAAGCAGCTGGCGCCGCGCCCACCGGCACCCAAGGTCAGTGCCTTGCTGAGCACTGCGTTGGCACTGGCCTGGGATGAGACCCAAGCCCCATATCCGCCCTTCACCCTGGTCAACCAGGCCGTGGAAGCCGCCAAGAACGGCGCGGCACGCGCGCAGTCCGGCTTCATCAACGCCTGCCTGCGCCGCTTTCTGCGCGAGCGCGATGCCCTGGTGAGCGCGACCGACAACGATCCCGTGGCCGTCTGGAATCACCCTGCATGGTGGATTGCCCGGCTCAAAAAAGACCATCCCCAGGACTGGCAGACCATTTTGGCGGCCAACAACGCCCAGCCGCCCATGACGCTGCGGGTGAATGCACAGAAAAGCACTCCAGCCCAGTATCAGAATGCGCTGCAGGCGATGAACCTGAAGTCGACAGCTGTCGCCGAGTGCGGCCTGCAACTCGAGCAGGCCGTGCCTGTGCAGGAGCTGCCGCAGTTTGAAGAGGGATGGGCCTCGGTGCAGGACGGCGCGGCGCAGGCCGCAGCACCGCTGCTGCTGGCCGGTTTGCCCGAGCCCCAGGGCCGCCCGCTGCGCGTGCTGGATGCCTGTGCTGCGCCCGGCGGCAAGACTGCCCATCTGCTTGAGCGCGCTGCGCCCGGCGGCATCGAAGTCACGGCCCTGGAGATCGACCCCGAGCGGGCTCGCCGCATCGGTGAAACCTTGTCGCGCCTGGGCCTGAAGGCCAAGGTGCTGGTGGCCGATGCGTCCGCGCCCCAGGCGTGGTTCGAATCGCAATGTGGCGGTCAGTTCTTCGATGCGATCTTGCTCGATGCGCCTTGCACGGCATCTGGCATTGTGCGTCGCCAGCCCGATGTGCGCTGGCTGCGCCGTGAGAGCGATGTGGCCCAGCTGGCAGACATCCAGTCCAGGCTGCTCGATACCCTGTGGCCGCTGCTGCAGCCCGGCGGCCGCATGGTCTATTGCACCTGCTCGGTCTTCAAGGCCGAGGGCGATGCCCAGATGCAAGCGTTTCTTGCGCGCAACACTACGGCGGCCAGCTTGCCTGCTCCGGGTCATTTAATTCCCGGCAAAGCTGCCAAACACGATTCCGTGGCAGACAATCCCCTGGGTGACCACGACGGCTTTTTTTACGCTCTGCTGGAAAAATTGCGCTAACGCTGTAGCGGGGGCCTTGCGGCGTGCGACCCGTGCAGCTTCGCTGGTGCTGGCGCTGTCCCTGGTTTTCGTGCTGGCCCGGGCCGATACCGTGCCGCCGGATATCAGCTCCATGCAGGTCACGCGTACCGACGAGGGGGTGTTTCTCTCGGCCAATCTGCAGTTCGAGCTGCCCGGTCAGGTTGAAGATGCCCTGCGCCAGGGCATTCCCATGTATTTCATTGCCGAGGCTCAGGTGCAGCGCGAGCGCTGGTACTGGTCCGATCAGCAATTGGGCGTCGCCACCCGCTATTACCGCATTACGCACCAGCCGCTGACCAGGCGCTGGCGTTTGCATATCTCCAATTCCGCCTTCACCGGCGGCAGCGGTACCGGACTGGCACTGGGCCAGTCCTACGAGCAGCTGGAGGATGCCATCGCAGCCATTCAACGCATTTACCGCTGGAAGATTCTGGACTCCGGCCAGCTCGGCTCCACCTCCGGCGTCTCGGTGCAACTGCGCTTTCGCGTAGATCTGTCGTCCCTGCCCAGACCTTTACAGATTGGGGCTCTGGGGCGCTCGGGCTGGAATCTGCAACTGTCGCGCACCCAGACGCTGGAGGCTGCTCCCTGATGGCTGACATCAAGCTCCCGGACGGCGAAGCCGGCGGCTCCTCTGCCGCGCGCTGGTCGCGCGCCACGCGCTGGGCCGTTGGCACGGGCGTGGCGTTGATGGTGGTGGTGGGGGTGCTGCTGCTGTTCCTGCTGACCCTGGCCACGAATAACCGGCTGGCCTATGAGCGCAACTACAACTGGCTGTTTGCCGCCAATGTCGTTGTGGCCGGATTGCTGCTGCTGGTGCTGTTCTGGGGCGGCTTGCGCCTGGCTCTGAGGCTCAGGCGCGGGCGTTTTGGCAGCAAGCTGCTGCTCAAGCTGGCGGGCATCTTCACCCTGGTGGGCTTGCTGCCGGGCTTGTTGATCTATGTGGTGTCCTACCAGTTCGTCTCACGCTCCATCGAGAGCTGGTTCGACGTCAAGGTCGAAGGGGCGCTGTCCGCCGGCGTGAGCCTGGCCAGTGCCACGCTGGATACCGTGGCCAATGACATGGCCAACAACACGCGCACGGCAGGCCTTCAGCTCTCTCAGACTTCGGATGCAGGGGCGGCACTGATGCTGGAGCGCATCCGAGATCAGATCGGTGCCTCCGATGTAGTGCTCTGGAATGCATCGGGCAAGGCCATTGCCAGTGCCGGTCAGTCTCAATTCAGCCTGGCGCCGGAGCGGCCCAACACCCAGCTGCTGCGCAGCTTGAAGGAGCAGGGCGGTCAGCGTGCCGTGGCCAGCATCGAAGGCCTGGATGATGCCGGCGACGTGCCTGCCGATCAGGCCGCGGCCAACGCCAAGGTGCGCACACTGGCGCTGGTGCCCAGCTCGGCAGTGAATCTGTTGGAGGAGGCGCGTTATCTGCAGGCCACGATTCCCTTGCCGCAAGCCCTGGTCAGCAATGCCCTGGCCGTGCAGGAGGCCAATCGCGAGTATCAGGAGCGAGCACTTGCTCGCGGTGGATTGCAGCGCATGTATATCGGTACTCTGACGCTGGCGCTCTTTCTGGCCGTGTTTGGGGCCGTGGTGCTGGCCGTGGTGCTGGGCAACCAACTGGCCAAGCCCTTGTTGTTGCTGGCCCAGGGCATGCGCGATGTGGCGCGTGGCGATTTGCGCCCCAAGCCTGCGCTGCAGAGCAAGGACGAGATTGGCGGGCTGACGCGCTCTTTTGCCGTCATGACCCAGCAACTGGCCGACGCACGCTCCGACGCCAACCGCAATCTGCTGCAACTCGATGCGGCGCGCAGCAATCTGCAGACCATTCTGGACAACCTTACTTCGGGCGTCATCGTGCTCGATCGCTCCGGACGCATCGTGCTCAGCAATCCCGGTGCAACACGCATTCTGCGCGCGCCCATGGCGGTGTTCCAGGGCAAGCGCCTGCGCGATGTCTCGGGTTTGCAGGACTTTGCGCGCGTGGTGCAGGAGCAGTTCGAGATCTTTCTCGGCGATGCTTCGGCCGAGCAGGGGCGCGACCGCTGGCAGCAGGTCTATGAGCTGGACGCGGGCAACGGCAACGGCGATGTGGTGCACAACACCACCAGCCTGGTCATGCGCGGCGCGGAGTTGCCCGACGACCAGCGTCTGCTGGTGTTTGACGACATCTCGGAGATCGTCTCTGCCCAGCGCGCACAGGCCTGGGGCGAGGTGGCGCGCCGCGTGGCGCATGAGATCAAGAATCCGCTGACGCCGATTCAGCTGTCTGCCGAGCGTCTGGCGATGAAGCTGACCGACAAGCTGCAGCCTGCGGAGCAGGCGCTGCTGGCCAAATCCGTGAAGACCATCGTCGATCAGGTGGGGGCCATGAAGCGTCTGGTCGATGAGTTTCGTGAATATGCACGTTTGCCGGCTGCCAATCTGCAAGCGCTGGATCTGAATGCACTGGTCGCTGAGGTGCTGCAGCTCTATGGCGAAGAGAATGCGGCGGTGCGTGTGGAGGCATCGCTCGACGAAGCCTGTCCGCTGATTCAGGGCGATAGCCAGCAATTGCGTCAGGTCATCCACAATCTTTTGCAAAATGCGCAAGATTCCACGGCGCAAAGAGCGCAGGAAACAGGGCAGACTCCAGGATCCGTCACCATCGAAACCCGCTGGATGGACACGGCCCAGCGTGTGCGCCTGAGCATCAGCGACAGTGGCACAGGTTTTGCTCCCAATATTCTTCAAAGAGCCTTCGAGCCCTATGTGACCACCAAGTCTCGCGGCACAGGCCTGGGTTTGGCCGTGGTCAAAAAAATCGCCGACGAGCATGGCGCAAGAGTGGACCTGGGTAATCGAGAGGAAGACGGGGTAGTGCAAGGCGCGCGAGTGTCGCTATCATTTGTACCTAACGACCGTGCGGGGGCGGCTTGATCCCGTTCCGCACAAGGCATAGCAACAGGCTTTAGACACATGGCAAACATACTAGTGGTCGACGACGAACTGGGGATCCGGGATTTGTTGTCGGAAATCCTCAACGACGAAGGTCATAGTGTGGACGTGGCGGAGAACGCCACGCAGGCACGCGTATCCAGGGCAACCCACAACTACGATCTGGTGCTGCTGGACATCTGGATGCCGGACACCGACGGCGTCACCCTGCTCAAGGAATGGGCCACGGCCGGTCAGCTCACCATGCCCGTCATCATGATGAGCGGTCATGCGACCATCGAAACGGCCGTTGAGGCAACGCGTATCGGTGCGCTGTCATTCCTCGAAAAGCCCATCACCATGCAGAAGCTGCTCAAGGCGGTGGAGCAGGGGCTGGCGCGAAGCACGGCCAGCCAGGGCTCGGAAACTGCAGCGCATGCCAGCAACGGCACGGCTCCATCGGCCGTGGTCAGCATCACGGCCCAGGCGGCGGAAGACAATCTGCCCAATTCGCACCAAGGCTTCGATCTCGACCGCCCTTTGCGCGAGGCGCGCGACGGCTTTGAAAAAGCCTATTTCGAATTCCACCTGGCACGCGAAGGCGGCTCCATGACGCGCGTGGCCGAGAAGACCGGCCTTGAGCGTACCCACCTGTATCGCAAGCTGCGCCAACTGGGCGTGGACCTTGGACGCAATCGCCGCGGATAATTTCCAAAAAATTCGCAGTTTTCGATTTGGGCTCCAAAAGTGTGCCTATAATCGTGGCTTCAGCACTCAAGGGTGCCGAAGAAAAGGCCCGGTAGCTCAGTCGGTAGAGCAGAGGATTGAAAATCCTTGTGTCGGCGGTTCGATTCCGTCCCAGGCCACCAGATTCAAAGCCCTGGATCAGCAATGATTCAGGGCTTTTCTGCATCCGGACCTGCTTTTTCGGTGGCATAGCAGGCCGGCGAATGCTTGGGGCTGGAATGCCCAGGCGGGGCAGGATGCAGAAAAATATGCCTATAATCGCCGCTTCAGCAAATTCAAGTTGCTGGACAGCACAGGCCCGGTAGCTCAGTCGGTAGAGCAGAGGATTGAAAATCCTTGTGTCGGCGGTTCGATTCCGTCCCAGGCCACCAAATTTAAAGCCCCGGATCAGCAATGATCCGGGGCTTTTCTCATTGCAGCCTCGGAATGTCCGCGATGGGCTGTTGGTAATAAAAGTAGAGCGGCTTGCGCTTTTCTTTGCTTGATTTCAAGGCGTTTCAGCTCTAGTTTGCTTTATGGATAAGCGCAACCAGCTTTTCATTTGATAGCGCCTGCATGCTGCCGTTAAGCTTGCAGCTTTCATCGTGCACAGACAGGCACAGGAGCGCGTGTGACAGCAGAGCAGCAATCAAGGGCGTCGCAACCGGCAGCTAACTGGCAGCCGGGCCTGATCGCCATTCACGGCAACCAGACCGAGGCGCTGGCCGATACCGTGCTGGCCTGGCTGGCGGCGCATCCCTTGCAGGCGCTGGAGCCCGAGATCGTGCTGGTGCAAAGCAACGGCATGGCCGAGTGGTTCAAGATGCGCATGGCCGAGCAGCAGGGCGTGTGCGCCGCTGCACAGGTCGAACTGCCGGCGCGCTTTGTCTGGCGCAGCTACCGGCAGATTCTGGGCAGGCATGAGGTGCCGCGTGAATCGCCGCTGGACAAGACGCCCATGATCTGGCGCCTGATGCGTCTGCTGCCGCAATGCCTGGGCGAGCCTGCGTTCGCACCGATTGCCAACTTTCTGCGCCCTGGCGAGCCGCAGCGTCTGCTGCAGCTGGCCGAAAAGCTGGCCGACCTGTTCGATCAGTACCAGATCTACCGCGCCGACTGGCTGGCCGCCTGGGAGCAGGGCGAGGATGTGCTGCGTACAGCGGGCCGCCCCGACGAGCCAGTGCCCGAAGGGCAGCTCTGGCAGCCCCAGCTGTGGCACAAGGTGCTGGCCGAACTCGATGAGCAGGAGCGTGCCGCCACCCGCCCGGCCCTGCTGGCGCGGATTCTGGACGCGCTGCAAAGCGGTCAGCCGCCCGTCACGCCGCTGGCGCGCCGCGTGGTGGTGTTCGGCATGAGCCAGATGCCGCTGTCTTTGATGCAGTTTTTGAGCGGCATTGCCCAGCACAGCCAGGTGCTGATTGCCGTGCCCAACCCCTGCCGCTTTCACTGGGCCGATGCCATCGACGGGCGCGAGCTGCTGCGCCAGAAGCGCCGCCGCCATGCCGACAAGGGCGGCAAGGATCTGGCGCAGATTCCGCTGGCGGCCATGCACGCCCATGCCCATCCGCTGCTGGCGGCATGGGGGCGGCAGAGCCGCGACTATGTGCGCCAGCTCGATGCCTTCGACACCACGGGCGACACGGCCGTGCAATGGGGCTGGCCGCGTGTGGATGTGTATGACGAGGCCGACGCGAGCGAGCTGATCGACGCACCGCTGCTGGTCCAGGTGCAGCAGCGCATTCGCGATCTGGTGCCCATGTCGGAGCACCCTGCGGTCGAGATCGCGGCGGCCGACCAGTCCATCGTCTTTCACAAGGCCCATGGCCTGGTGCGCGAGCTCGAAGTGCTGCACGACCAACTGCTGCAATGGCTGGCCGAGCCTGCCGCTGCGGGCCGCGCTGTGCTGGCGCCGCGCGAGGTGGTGGTCATGCTGCCGTCGATCGAAGAGGCTGCGCCCGCCATCCGCGCCGTGTTCGGCCAGTACGGTCGCCACGATGCGCGCCATATTCCGTTTGATATCGCCGACGTGGGCGCGCGTGCCAGCAGTCCGCTGGTGACGGCGCTGCAATGGCTGCTCAAGCTGCCGCAGCAGCGTTGCCGTCTGAGCGAGTTGTGCGACCTGCTCGATGTGCCCGCCGTGGCGGCGCGCGTGGGTCTGGCGGCCGACGATCTGCCCCAGCTCACGCACTGGATGGCCGGTGCGGGCATTCGCTGGGGGCTCAACCATGCGCAGCGAGCACAGTTGGGCCTGGCGGCCTGTGGTGATCCCAACAGCGCCTGGTTCGGCCTGCGCCGCATGCTGCTGGGCTATGCCAGCGGGCCGGCGCTGGAGGCCGCCTTCGACGAGGCACAGGTGTTTGCCGGCATGGAGCCCTATGACGAAGTGGGCGGCCTGACGGCCGAGCTGGCCGGATCGCTGGCCAGCTTGCTGGGGCGCATGCTGCAGTGGTGGCAAACGGCTGCTACGGCTGCGGCTCCCGAGGTCTGGGCCCAGCGTTTTCGAAGTCTGATGGACGACTTCTTTGTCGCGCAGGGCGATGAAGACCAGGCCTTGTGCGCCGCACTCGACACGGCCCTGGTCGGCTGGCAGGCTGCCTGCGAGCAAGCGGGTTTTGAGGCCCTCATTCCGCTGGAAGTGGCACAGGAGGCCTGGTTGCAGGCCCTGTCCGAGCCCGCGCTCAACCAGCGTTTTCGCTCCGGCGGCGTGACTTTCTGCACGCTGATGCCGATGCGTGCCATCCCCTTCGAAGTGGTGTGTCTGCTGGGCATGAACGATGGCGACTACCCGCGCCGCGCCACGCGCGTGGACTTCGATCTGATGGCCTTGCCCGGGCAGCAGCGCCCCGGTGATCGCGCGCGCCGCGATGATGACCGCCAGCTGATGCTGGATGCCTTGCTGTCGGCCCGCAGCAAGCTCTATATCAGCTGGGCCGGCCGCCATGTGCGCGACAACAGCGAGCAGCCCCCCTCGGTGCTGGTCTCGCAGCTGCGCGACTATCTGAGCCAGGGCTGGCAGGGTGAAGGCAGCGCAGGACTTTCCGCCCGCGAGCGAGGGGATCTGCTGCTGGCCCAGCGTACCCGCCAGCATCCTTTGCAGCCCTTCAGCCGCCGCTATTTCGAACAGGCTTCGGGCCTGTCGACTTTCGCACGCGAATGGTATGGCGTGCATGAAGAGCGGGCAGCGCAGGTGCTGCCGGTCGTGGCTGCCTTCGAGCCCGACCCCGAGGTGCCGCTGACGCTGGCGCGACTGACGGAATTTCTGCGCCATCCCGCACGCAGCTTTCTGCGCAATCGCTTGCAGGTGCGCTTTGAACAGGACGAGGAGCTGCTGGAGGACGACGAGCTTTTCAGCGTCGATGGCCTGACCGCCTACGGTCTGATTCAGCAGCTGCAGCAAAGCGTGCGCACGCAGCTGGCGCATGATGCGGCGCTGGACGTGGGCCTGCAGGTGCAACGCCAGGTGCAGCGCCTGGGGCGTGCCGGCGTGTTGCCGCTGGCAGGTCTTGGCAGGCGCGAGGCCGATGCCTTGCAGGCCCAGGCCACGCCGTCGTTGCTGGCCTGGCAGCAGCAGATGCGGCTATGGCCCCATGCGGCGCCGCGCGAGCGGCTGTTGCTGCACTCCGGTGCGGTCACGCTGGACGACTGGATGGATGGCTTGCAGGAGCGCGAAGAGCCGTCTTCGGATGCGGGCCACAGCCGCTGCTGGTTCGCGCTGGAGCCGCGCACGCTGCTGAACAAGAAAGGGGAGCTTCAGGCCTACAAGCTGCTGCCCATTTATGTGCGCAGTCTGGCGCTTTCAAGCACGGGCAGCGACACGCTGATGTGCGTGATCGCACGCGACACCCTGGTCTGGGTGCAGCCGCTGGAGCCGGAGGCGGCCACGCAGCGCTTGCAAGCCTTGATGCAGCTGTGGCTGGCGGGCCAGAACGAGCCCTTGCCGCTGCCTCTCAAAAGCGCCATCGCAGCCGGCCTGGACGATTTGAGCGTCGCAGCACAGGCCTACGAGGGCGGCTACATGCTGGGCGGCGAATGCGAAGACCCCAGCTGGGCGCGCTGCTACCCCGACTGGGAGGCACTGACGGCCGATCTGCGCTTCCACGTCCTGGCCAAGCAGGTCTATGGCCCGCTGCATGACTGGCTGGCTGCGCAGGTGCAGACCGAGGATCTGCCCTTGTTGCATCGCGCAGACCAGGACGAACAACCAGGAGAGCCGGCATGAGCACGCCCGCCAACCCCATGAAGCCCGGCAGCCAGGCGCTGCAGCCCCTGCATTTCCCGCTCTGGGGTTCGCGCCTGATCGAAGCCAGTGCGGGCACAGGCAAGACCTGGACCATTGCCGCACTCTATCTGCGGCTGGTATTGGGCCATGGCGCAGAGAACGGCTTTGCCCGAGCCTTGATGCCGCCCGATATTCTGGTCATGACCTTCACGCGGGCCGCCACGCGCGAGCTGTCGGACCGCATCCGTGCCCGCTTGATCGAGGCCGTGCAATGCTTTCGCGGCGAGGCCGAACCGGCGGCGCACGACAGCTTCTTGCGCGACCTGCGCGATGCCTATGCCGAAGGCGAGCTGCGCGACACAGCTGCCTGGCGGCTGGACATGGCTGCGCAGTGCATGGACGATGCCGCCATCCACACCATAGACGCCTGGTGCCAGCGCATGCTGCGCGAGCATGCGTTTGACAGCGGCAATCTGTTTGATGAAACGCTGGAGGCCGATGAAAGCCAGCGTCAGACCGAGGCTGCACAGGATTACTGGCGCCAGCAGTGTTATCCGCTTTCGGGCGAGGTGCTGGAGGCGGCGCTGCAGGTCTGGCCCGATGTGCAGGCCCTGGTCAAGGATATGCAGTCGCTGCTGCGTGAAAACATAGCCGCCACGGCGGGCGCCGGAACCTTGGGTGAATGCATTACGCAGACAAATGCAGAGCGTGCGCAGCGACTGCAAGCGCTGGCCGATGGCTGGGAAGCCAAGGCCGAGCGCATGTTGCGCTGGATTGAGGGTGAGCTAGACGGCCGCGCCGCGCTGTGGGACAAGCGAAAGCTGCAGGCTCGCTACTACACAGGCTGGTTTACGGCGCTGACCGTTTGGGCGCAAGACCCGTTGAACCGGTCGCTGGAACTCAGCGATTCCGCACGCAAGCGCCTCAGCCCAGAGGGTATGGCCGAGGCCTTCAAGGGCTCGACCATGGACTTGCTGCTGCCCACTGAATTTTCCGAGCTGGAGCAATTGCTGAAAGCGTTGACCGAGCTGCCGTCCATCAAAGTGGCGCTGCGCCTGCATGCGGCAGTCCACGTGCAGCAGCGCCTGCTGTGGCTCAAGCGCCAGGCCGGCACTTTCGGTTTTGCCGATATGCAGCAGCGCCTGGATGCGGCTCTGGCTGGCGATAACGGCCCCGCGCTGCAAGCCGGCATCCTGGCCCAGTACCCGGTGGCGCTGATTGACGAGTTCCAGGACACCTCGCCGCTGCAATACCGGCTGTTCGACCAGATCTACCGCACGGCAGACAACAGCGCGGGCAGCGCACTGCTGCTGATCGGCGACCCCAAGCAGTCCATCTACGGCTTTCGTGGTGCGGACATCTACAGCTATCTGCAGGCCAGGCAGGCGACCGAGGGCCGCCACTATGTGCTGGACACCAACTTCCGCTCCACCGAGGCGCTGGTCGATGCGGTCAACCAATGGTTTGTGCAGGCTGAAGTGCGCGAAGGCGAGGGTGCGTTCATGTTCCGCGCCGGGCAGAGCAATCCGCTGCCGTTCGAGAGCGTCAAGGCCAATGGCCGCAAGGAGCTGCTGATGCAGGGCAGCCAGCGCATGGCCGCGCTGACCATTGCCTGGGATGGCAGCAGCGATGAGCCGCTGAGCAATGACGACATCCGCCGCCGTGGTGCGGAGTTCTGCGCCAGCCAGATCGTGCAGTGGCTGATGGACGGTGCCACGGGCTTTGCCGAAGCCGGCCAGCCGCTGCAGCGCCTGCGTCCGGCCGATATCGCGGTGCTGGTGCGCACTGGCAAGGAGGCCGCTGCCGTGCGCCGCGCACTGGCGCGGCGCAATGTGGCCTCGGTCTATCTCTCCGATCAGGACTCGGTCTTCGCCAGCGGCGAGGCGCAGGATCTGCTGCTGTGGCTGCGTGCCGTGGCCGCGCCTCTGGACGGACTGGCCGTGCGTGCCGGTCTGGCCACGCCCATGATGGGTCTGTCGTTTGACGAGCTGGCCTGGCTGGCCAGCGATGACGAGGCCTTCGATGCGCGCAGCGAGCTGCTCAAGGAACTGCACAGTCTCTGGCAGCGCCTGGGCGTGCTGGCCATGCTGCGCCAGACGCTGTACCGCTTTGAATTGCCGGCGCGCTGGCTGAAGGACATGGGCGGCGAGCGCCGTCTGACCAACTATCTGCACCTGGCCGAGCTGCTGCAAGGCGCGAGTGCCCAGCTGGAGGGCGAGCAGGCGCTGATCCGCTGGCTGGCCACCCAGATCGAGAGCCCGGGCGCGGCCGGCGATGCACAGATCGTGCGGCTGGAGTCGGATGCTGATCTGGTCAAGGTCGTCACCGTGCACAAGAGCAAGGGGCTGGAGTACCCACTGGTCTGCCTGCCGTTCGGCGGCAGCTTCCGGCCTGTGGACGGCAAGGCGGCCTATCTTTCGCTGCCCGTGCAGATCGATGGCGCACCCGCGCGCGAGCTGGTGCTGGACTACGACGATGCACAGCTGGCGCAGGCCGACAAGGAACGCCTGCGCGAGGATCTGCGCCTTCTCTATGTGGCGCTGACCCGCCCGCGCCATGCACTGTGGATGGGGTTAGCCCCCATGAAACGCGGCAACAGCAAAAACTGTGTGAACGAACAGGGTGCGGCAGGCTATCTGCTGGCCGGAGATGTTTCTCAGGCCGCAGCCAGCTGGCGCGCCAGCATACAGGCCCTGAGCGAGCGTTGCACGCAGATCGCCGTGGTGGATCTGCCGGCCGAACTGCCCGTGGCCTCGCGCTATGTGGCCGCGCAGGCCTTGCCCGCCCTGGCCGCCGCGCCCGTGTACGAGGCGCAGTTCGACCGCCGCTGGGGCATTGGCAGCTTTTCGTCGCTGACCCGCGCCATGGCCGCACCCAGCCTGCCAGTCCTGCCGGTGGCCGCACAAAGTCCCGCCGAGGACGAGCGTGCGCTGCAGGCCCAGGAAGCGGGTGAAGCTGCGCTGGACCTGGGCGTCATCAACGACGTCATGACTGCCCTGCCCAACTTGACCAGATTCGCCGCCGGTGCGCGCAGCGATGCTGCGGTGTGGCACCGCTTCATGCGCGGCCCGGTGGTGGGCAATTTCCTGCACGACCAGCTGGAATGGCTGGCCGCAGAGGACTTTGCGCTGCTGCCCGAGGATGATCCTGGCAACAGTGAACCCCTGGCGGCCCGACTGCTGCGCCGCTGCGAGCGCGCGGGCCGCAAGGAGCAGGCCGCCGATGTGCTGCAGTGGCTGCGCGCCGTGGTGCACCAGCCGCTGGCGCCGCTCGGCGTCTCGCTGGCGCAATTGGGCGAAGGTGATGCGCTATTGCCCGAGATGGAGTTCTGGCTGCCGGCGCGGCGCCTGTCGGCACCTGGTATCGACGCGCTGTGCCGCCGGCACATCCTTGCCGGCCAGCCGCGCCCGGTGCTGCCCGAGCGCGAGCTGCACGGCATGCTGATGGGCTTTGCCGATCTGGTGTTTCACCATGGCGGCCGTTACTGGGTGCTGGATTACAAGACCAACCACCTGGGCCAGGACGGCGCGGCCTACGCCCCTCAGGCGCTGGAGCAGGCCATGCTTGAGCACCGTTATGACGTGCAGGCTGCGCTGTATCTGCTGGCTCTGCACCGCCTGCTGCAAAGCCGGCTGGGCGCGGCTTACGACCCCCGGGAACAACTGGGCGGCGCGCTCTATTTCTTCCTGCGCGGTCTTGATGGCGAGGCCGCCGGCATGCATGTGCTGAAGCCGCCGCTGGCGCTGCTGGACGGGCTGGAGGCCCTTCTCGGAGATAACGAAAAGGAATTGAAGGAGGAGCAGCCATGAAGGGCCGCCGCAAAGCCGATCTGCAGACGCTGGACCTGTTTGCAGCCCCCGCGGATGGCGACACGATTGCATTAGGCACGACGGACTGGCTGGCCGCGCTGGAGCGACTGGCCGACGCGGGCCTGCTGCGCCGCCTGGACAGCGCCCTAGCGGCCTTTGTCGCCGCGCAGGACGCAGAGGCCGGACCTGAACTGCTGGTGGCCACCGCCGTGCTGGCGCAGATGGAGGGGCGCGGTCACAGCTGCCTGCCCTTGAAGGCGCTGGCTGGCGATCCCAATCAGATTCTTGCCTGGCCCAAAGAGGCAGAGCGCTTGCAGCAATCGCTATGGGAGCAATTGCCCGGCCGGCTGGCTGACTGGCTGCAGGCCCTGCGCCGCAGCCCCGTGGTGCGTGTCGTGCAGCCGGGAACGGTAGTGGCAGACCGAGGTCAGCCGCTGGTGCTGCTGGACGGCGCTGCGCCCTTGCTGTATCTGCGCCGCTACTGGGACTATGAGCGCAGCGTGGCCACCCATATGGCGCAGCGTACGGCGGCCGATGCGGTGGTGCTTGACGAGCCCAGGGTGCGCGAATGGCTGGGGCGGCTTTTCAGCTCGTCCGCAGCTGCCGCAAATGCGGTGGACTGGCAAAAGCTGGCTTGCGCGCTGGCGCTGCGGGGGCATATGTCCGTCATCACCGGCGGGCCGGGCACGGGCAAGACCTATACCGCGGCCCGCCTACTGGCGCTGCTGTTTGCTACGGCGCCGGATGCCGCGCAGCTGCGCGTCGCGCTGGCTGCGCCAACCGGCAAGGCGGCGGCGCGGCTCAAGCAGTCCATCGATAGCTCGCTGCTGGAGCTCAAGGAGGCCGTGGGCCGCGAGCTGGATCTGGAAGCGCTGGTCAAACGCATGGGGGCGGCACGCACCCTGCATTCGCTGCTGGGGGCCAGGCCTGACACGCGGCGCTTTGCCCACCATGCAGGCAATCCGCTGGATGTGGATGTGCTCATTGTCGATGAGGCCTCCATGATCCACCTCGAGATGATGGCCGCACTGCTGCAGGCCCTGCCGCCTACGGCGCGCCTGATTCTGCTGGGCGACAAGGATCAGCTCGCCTCGGTGGAGGCTGGTGCCGTGTTGGGCGATCTGTGCCGCGATGCGCAGCGGGGCAATTACGCGCCGGACACCGCGACCTATGTCGAGCGCGTGACGGGCCAGTCCCTGCCTGCACAGTACCTGGCGCCGGCCAGGGCCTTGCCGCTGGCTCAGCACACCGTCATGCTGCGCGAGAGCCGTCGCTTTGGCGGCCCTATCGGTCTGCTGGCACAGGCCGTGAATGCCGGCGATGCACCTTCTGCCATGGCGCTGCTGCGCACGCAGACCCAGGCCGGCCCGCATGCCGAACTCTGGGCGCGCGAAGGCGGTGAGGTCGAGGCCGTGGTGCGCAGCGCCGTGCAAGGCCGTGGCGGCATGGCCAGCTATGCCGCCTATGCCGAGGTGCTGGCACAACATGGGCAGGGCAAGGGACGCGGCTTTGCCACCGAGGCCGAGCACCAGCAATGGGTGAGGGAGGTGCTGGCCGCCTTCGACCGCTACCGCCTGCTGTGCGCCGTGCGCGACGGCAACTGGGGCGTGGCGGGCCTGAACCGCGCGGTGGAGCAGGCCTTGCAGGCCATGGGCGCCATACGCAAGGAAGGCGAGTGGTATATGGGTCGTCCGGTAATGGTCACGCGCAACGATGCGCAGCTGGGCGTGTTCAACGGCGATATCGGCATGGCCCTGCCCAGCTTTGCCGACCCGGCGCGGCTGCGCGTGTACTTCATGCAGGGCGAGCAGCTGCACCATGTCAGCACGGCGCGCCTGGCCCATGTGGAGACCGCATTTGCCATGACGGTGCACAAGAGCCAGGGCTCGGAGTTCGAGCACACGGCGCTGGTGCTGGCCGCGCAGGGCGGCAATGTGCTCAGCCGCGAGCTGGTCTATACCGGCATCACGCGGGCGCGCAAGGCGTTTTCGCTGTGGACCGAAGTGCCCGGCCTGCTGGTGTCGGCGATGGGCAGTCCCACGCAGCGCAGCAGCGGTTTGCTGGGATTCATGGAACGTGCGTAGTAGCCTAGGGGTGAGGCTCTGCTTTGATAGCAGTGACCGCAATCCAGGTAACACTGGAGGCCGATTTCGCTCAACCTATAAAGGTTTCCCATCCGGCTTTGCTCGAAGTGATGAGCCAGTGACACTGGCGCAGTCCAAGCGCGAGACGGCCAGCTAGGGCCGCCCCGCAGCCAAGGTCGTCGTCCCCCTTTGGGGGAAGACGCGAAGCGGCTCAGAGGGGATCAGTGTTCGTAAACCGCGTCCCAGTTGGCAAATCCCTTGACCTCGATCGGATTGCCGCAGGGGTCGGTGAAGAACATGGTCCACTGCTCTCCGGGCTCGCCTTCAAAGCGCACCTGCGGCTCCAGAATGAAGGTGGTGCCGGCGGCTTTGAGGCGTTCGGCCAGGGCCAGCCAGTCGGGCTTGAGCAGGATCACGCCCAGATGGGGCATGGGCACCATATGGTTGCCGACCT
This sequence comes from Comamonas sp. A23, assembly GCF_004522605.1. Classification (NCBI taxonomy): domain Bacteria; kingdom Pseudomonadati; phylum Pseudomonadota; class Betaproteobacteria; order Burkholderiales; family Comamonadaceae; genus Comamonas; species Comamonas sp. A23. The sequence continues at coordinate 114,996 of NZ_RSDT01000008.1, read as the reverse complement.
TGCCGGTGTTGCTCACGGCAAAGGGCTGACCCAGATGCAGGGAGATCTGGTGGCCAAAGAAGTCGAAATCGACCCAGGTGTCGGTGCTGCGACCCTCGCGACAGCCGAGCACGCCGCCGTAGAAACGGCGGGCCTGGTCGAGATCGGTCACGTGGTAGGCAAGATGAAAAGCGCTTTGCATGATGGGCCCAAGCGTAGCATCACCGGGCCCGTACCCGGCACGCTTCAGCGCGCAGCCTTGGCCTGCATGCGTGCCATCAGCTCCTCGGTGTTTCGCTTGCGGTCGGCGTTGACCTTCTGCACCGTGGGACGCTCGCTCATGCGCGCCAGATAGTCGCGCACCGGCAGCTCGGCCAGCAGATCGCTGCCGCCCAGGATCTTGCTGGCGCTGCTGACCAGCGGCAGATGCACGATGGCGCTGCAGTCGGCCAGCGTGAAGCTGTCGCCCGCGATGAACGGGGTATCGAAGCGGGCCAGCTTGGCAAAGGCTGCGATGTTCTTTTTCAACTGCTCCAGCGTCTTGTCGCGTGTGCCATCACTGATCTTGCCGCCGAAGAAGGCCTGGGGATAGAGGTTGCGCGCCACCAGCTCCAGGTGCAGGTTCAGATAGACGCAAAGCTCACGCACCTTGGCGGCAGCAAAGGGGTCTGCGGGCAGCAGCGGCACCTTGCTGGACAGTGTTTCCACATATTCGATGATGGCGTCGGACTCGCTGATGGCGCCATGCTGGGTGCGCAGATACGGCACCTTGCCCAGCGGAGATTCCTCGGGGTTGGTGCTGCCCAGCCAGGCCAGCTCCTCGGCGAAGGGAATCTGCTTTTCCATCAAGGCCAGCTTGACCTTGTTGTAGTAGTTGCTGGCCGAAAATCCGCACAAAGTCAGCATGCTTGTCTCCTGATCGGTGGTTGTGAATAGGTATACGTGGCCAGTTATCGTAGAGGCAAGTGGCGCAAGCCCTGCGTCGCCAACCGGATAGCGGGCCGGCTTCTACAATCGCTCCATGCATTGGCGCGCACACCCTCCTCGGCACAAACCGGCAGCCCTTCTGGTTCGCAGGGTGCTGGGTGCGTGGTTCTGCGTGCTGCTGGTCAGCATGCTCACGCCCTGGGCGCGCGCCACGCCGCCTGCCGGCTGGGAGGCTGTGTGCACGGCCAGCGGCAGCACACACTGGGTGCCCAGCCCCGCCAGCGACGATGCCGCCACCCCACATGGACTGGATTGCGCGCTGTGCCTGCCGCTGCTGGCGCCGCCGCCAGCGCAGCAGCCAGATCCTGGCAGTCACCGCGCCGTTGTCGATGCCCGGCCCTGGGCCGATGTCGCTCACAGAGCTTTTATCTCCACCCTGCCGCCCGTACGTGCGCCGCCCTTTGAAACCCTGAAAAACATAGCTGAGGGCGCTTGATGGTCAAGCGTCTCAGATCGATTTGAGATTGACACGACTTATGCAAATCGGGCTCAAGCAAGGGCTTGGTTTCAAGGGGACCATCTTGATGCACTCTTGTTTGCGTAAGTCCAGACTGAATTTGAATGGAGATGGTTTCATGAATACGCGTCGTTTTACCGTGATGGCCCTGGGTTCGCTGGTCGCTTCGCTGCTGGTTTCGGGGGCCGCCTGGGCCCATGCCGATGCGGCCCATGTCAAGGTCGAGAACGCCTGGGCCCGCGCCAGCGTGGCGGGTCAGCAGGCTTCGGGGGCCTTTATGCGCCTGACGGCCCAGGAGCCGCTCAAGCTCGTGGGTGTGGAAACTACGGCCGCCGCCGTGGCCGAGGTGCACGAGATGAAGATGGAGGGCGATGTGATGCGCATGCGCGCCATCGAGGCCCTGGATCTGCCTCAGGGCGTGGCCGTGGATCTCAAGCCCGGCGGCTATCACCTGATGCTGCAGCAGCTCAAGGCCCCGCTGGTCAAGGACAGCCAGGTGCCCGTGACCCTGGTGTTCAAGGATGCCAAGGGCGCAGTGTCGCGCCTGAGCCTGCAACTGCCGGTGCGCGTGGCCGCCCCTGCGGCGGCCGGTGCTGGGCACCAGCATATGGGTCATGGTGCTCATCAGCATTGATGGCTTGAGCCAGGCGCGCGACCTGCTCCCTTGTTTGCAGCAAACATCGCAAGTGCAGTAAGCTAGTTCCGCGTCCGGTCTTGTCCGGATGCGGATTCTGGTATCCATCCCTGCAGTGGAGAGCACTATGAGCGGCGACGCATCGGCATTTGGTTTCGGCAAGTTCATTCCCGGCTTTGATTTTCTGCAGGGGCTGGCGCAAAGCGCTGGCGCTGCGGCCAATCCCATGGGCCGCGTGCCGCAATGGGTGGCTCCCACCGTAAGCGTGGAAGAGGTTGACAAGCGCATTGCCGAGCTGAAGGCCGTGCAGTTCTGGCTGGAGCAAAACAGCCGCGCCCTGGCTGCCACCATCCAGGCGCTGGAAGTGCAGCGCATGACGCTGTCCACGCTCAAGGACATGAATGTCAGCATGAGCGAGCTGGCCAAGTCCTTTCCTTTCCCCGGTGCAGCGCCGGCAGAGCCCGCAGCGACCGGCAATGCCGGCTGGCCCATGGGAAGTGCCACGGCCACGGCCAAGGCTGCGGTTGCAGAGCCGCTGGCAAACCCTGCGCCCGAGCCTGAAGCACAGGCTGCGGCGCAAGAGGAGCAGAACCATGCCAAGGCTCAGGCAGAGCCGCCTTCTCAGGCTGCCTTGAACCAGGCCATGCAATGGTGGGGAGCGCTGACCCAGCAGTTCCAGCAGATTGCGGCCAAGGCCATGGCAGAGCCCGTTCCGCCCGAGACGCTGGCCGCTGCCCAGCGCGCCACCGAGATGGCCAGCGGTTTTGCCAAGTCCACCATGGAAAAGGTGATGGCACAGGCAGGCGGTTTTGGCGCTGCAGCTGCGGCAAAAACTGCGGCGACAGGTGCGGCAAAGAGCGCCGCGGCAGCCGAGCCCAGGCCTGCACGCAAGGCGGCGGCCAAGACCGGTCAACCCAAAACGGCAGCCAGCAAAACGGCAGCCGCTAAAAAAACTGCTGCCAAGCAGCCTGCCGCCAAAAAGACTGCAGCCAAAACCTCTGCTACCTCGCGCAAGCCCTGAGCAATCCCTTCCCGCTAAGGTGGAAAATCGTGGTTGCAAGGCATCCACGCTCCAGCAAGAACAGGAGGGCTTATGTCACTGTTTCCCGTCGCTCATGCCAGCCATGAAGACTGGCGCGCTGCGACTGAGCAAGTCGTGCTGCAGCTGCGTGGGCAGTTGCTGCGCCAGTCACTGCAGCCGCACCGGCTGGGTCTGGTCTATATCGCGCAGGGGCTGGTGCCCCATGCGCAGCCCTTGCTGGCGCTGCTGGCGCGCGAGTTGCCCCAGGTCACCGACTGGGTGGGCAGCTCCGGTCACGCCGTACTGGCCATGGAGCACGAGTATTCCGAAAGCTCCTCGCTGGCGGTCATGCTGCTGGACCTGCCTGCCGCCCATTACCGCGTCTATTCAGGCGTGGCACCGCTGGCGCAAAGCGGTGCCGAAGCCGGATTCGAGGCGCATTCGGCCCTGGTGCACTCCAGCATCGATCAGCCTGATCTCGCTGAGTTGCTGCTGGAGCTGTCCGAGCGCATCAGCTCTGGAAATCTGTTCGGGGCGCTCAGCAGCGAGCAGGGCGTGCAGTTCGCCTGTCGTGCCGAAGACCTGCCCCGGCTGAGGGCGCAGGCCAGCGTCGGCATTTTTCATGCCGGCTTTTCCGGCGTGGCCTTCGATGCCGATGTAGCCTGTATCTCAAGACTGGCCCAGGGCTGCGCGCCTTTGGGTGCGGGGCTCGAAATTACCGAGGCCAGAGGCCCGGTGGTGCTGGAGCTCGAAGGCGAGCCTGCCTTGCCCCGACTGCTGCAGATGCTGGATGTGGAAGCCAGCCCCAGCGCAGGAGGCGGCTGGCAGGCTGCGCTGTCGCAACTGCGCAAGACACAGGCCGCGATTGCCCCGCTGGGCCGGGGTCTGGAGCGCGGGGCGCTCACCGACGAGGCCCAGGTGCTGCATATCGTGGGGCTGGATCCGGTGCGCCAGGGCGTTGCGCTGTCGTCGCCCGTGGAGGCCGAGCATACGGTGATCTTCTGCCAGCGCCAGAGCAGCGCGGCCCGTCATGAGCTGATGCAGATGGGCGCGGCCCTCAAGGATGCGCTGCAGCCCGACTTTGCCGATGCCGGCCCCGAGACCATGGCCGAGGCGGCCCAGCCCCAGCATATACGCGGTGCGATCTATGTGAGCAGCAAGGGCCGAGGCAGCGAGCTGTTTGGCGGAGCCGATGCCGAGCTCAAGCTGCTGCGCCATGCGCTGGGGCCGGTGCCTCTGATCGGCCTGGTGGCCGAGGCACAGCTGATGGATGCGCATGTGCATCAGCTGGCCGGCGTGCTGACGGTGTTCACCGGTAAATAGCCTGAAATTTGATAGCTGCTAACGTTTGATTCAAATGGTTTTCAAAATCAATTGACTCTGAAGTCATGAATTAATCGGCACAAGCAGCTATCAAAAAAAGATGTTCACCCCAAAAGCTGGCGCGGCCTGAAATCAGCGATGCCGAGCAAGAGCCGTGTCGCGGCGATGGCATCGCCCCCCTCCGCGAAGCAGAGAGGGGGAAGCGGCGGGGCCGCTCAGGGGGTGGAATACAGTTCCACGCCCAGATTCAGCATCAGGCGATTGGCCCAGCCGAACAGTGCGGCTGAGTGCAGCATGTCCAGGATTTCCAGATCGGACAGACCTGCATCACGCAGCGGCTGCAGATTCTGCGGACCAAAGCCGCCCGGCGCACGCGTCAGTGTCAGCGAAGCCTGGATGATGGCGCGCTCGCGGGCATTGGTGCCGGCGGTTTCGGGCTCGTCAAACAGCTGGGCCATCACATCGTTGCGCTTGGCCAACTGCTCGAAGCGCTGGGCATGCACCGAAGCGCAGTACACGCAGCCGTTGGAGCGAGAGACGGCCGTGGCCGCCACTTCGCGCTCGGCGCGGGACAGGCCGCCGGGCGCATACATGATGGCGTTGAAGGCCTGGGAGCGCTCCAGCAGCACCTGGGGCTGGCGGGCCAGCAGCAGATAGAAGTCCATGCTCTTGGCCTTGGGGTGGCTGACTTCCAGCACATGCTGCTGCTCGGGCGTGGCGGTGCGGGGGTCCAGCACCTGCAGCCAGGCCTTCCAGTCCAGCGTTTCGCTGGTGAAGCCGTTGCGGCGCAGCGGCTCGCCGGGCGGCGGCAGGTTGGCGGGGTGGACAAAGGGCGCGGCATCGACAGGCTGGGCGGCAGGCGCTTCGGTCACGCCGCCCAGCTCGCCCATGGCCTTCACACCCGCCAGCAGGCGGGCCTGATAGGCCACAAAGCCGATCAGCTGGGCCAGCAGCACGGTGTCGTTGAGCGACAGGCCGGCGGCCGGAATGGCCAGCAGCGCAGCCTGATCGCTCTGGGCCGGGTTCAGGGCCAGCGTGCGCACAAAGTGCAGCATGGCGTCCAGGCGCGCATTGCCGGTCTGGGCGCCGGGCTGATCGAGGATGGAGCGCAGCTCGGGCGTGATGGCGTCGCCCAGGGCCTCGGCGCGCGCACGGTATTCGGCTTCCAGCACGGTCACGCCGCTGACGCGGGCCTGCTCGGCAGCCAGCACCAGGCGCTCGGCCTGGGTCAGCGCGCTGTCCAGTTGATTGCCCAGCAGCAGGTCTTCGCAGGCCTGGGTGGCCAGAGCGACTTTTTCGCGCTCGTGGCGGGTGGTGAATGTGGGGCTGCCTTGCTCAAGGCCGGCCAGTCGGTCTATGGTGTCTGTCATGCGAAGTCTCGTGATTTAGGGTTGCAGCTGCCGGATGCGCGCAGCGCTGTCGGCTGCGGTCCATTCTGTGCCCTCCAGTTCGGGCTCGGCATAGGCCTTGAGCTTGTCGAAGTGCTGCTCGATATCGTCCAGATAGAACAGCGAGGCCAGGCCCTGGGCCAGCTTGCGCGCCCCATCGCTGATGGCGGGAATATCGCCCGACACCGTGCCGTGCGAGAGCGCAGCGGGGTAGCAGAAGCAGTGAATATGGTCGAGACCGGGTAGCTCGCCCTGGAACTCGAACAGCGGTCCCAGATCGGGCGATGCCGACAGCTCGGCATCCTCATCGGCGGCCTCGGGCGTGAAGCGGCTGTTCCACAGCTTTACATGCGGCGCGATGTCGGCAAACTCGGGACGCAGGCTCCAGTCGATGGCAAAGCCCGTGGAGACGATGAGAAAGTCCAGCACGAACACGCCGGCCGAGGTCTGCACCTGCAGCTTGTTGCCCGCTTTTTCCACACTCTGCACGGCGCAGCCCAGGTTGAAGAAGGCGTTGTCATGGCGCGAGACGCGCAGCGTGCTGCCGTGCGGCGGCGGCACCTGCTGGGCGTTGATGTAGTGGCGGATGCGCCATTTCCAGGCATCGGGCAGCAGATACTGGCCGTGGGTCAGGCCGGGCACGCCCGATCCCTTGGATTTGTTGATCAGCGGCAGCTGCTGGCGGCGGATCAGCATGTCCACGCTGGCCGCGCCGTTTTCGAGGGCCGTCGCCGCGCTGTCCATGGCCGAAGCCCCGGCACCGACCACGCCCACATGCTTGCCCGCCAGCGTGGCGTAGTCCATGGCATCGGAGGAATGGGCCCAGAACTTCCTGTCCACGCCCCGCATGAAGGCGGGAACCGTTGCGCCGCCCAGACCGTCGCGGCCCGTGGCCAGCACCAGGCGGCGGGTTTGCCAGGTGGCGATTACGCCATTGGCCTTGACATCGACTTCCACCACGTCATCGGCCTGCGGACGCACGGCAACGACTTCATGGCCGTTGCGTACATCGGCGTTGGTCACGCGGCGGTACCAGCGCAGATAGTCCATCCACTGCAGGCGCGGGATCTTGTCCAGCGCCGTCCAGGCATCCAGACCGAACTGGGCGATGAACCAGGCGCGAAAGGATAGTGAGGGGATGCCCATGGCCGGGCCGGTCAGTTCCTTGGGCGAACGCAAGGTTTCCATGCGCGCCGTGGTGGCCCAGGGACCTTCGAAGTCCAGCGGCGACTTGTCCAGCAACACGGGCTTGATGCCGACCTGACCCAGCGCCACATGCAGGGCCAGACCGGCCTGACCGGCGCCGATGATGACCACGTCATGCACGGGCAGATCGCGGCGGGTGGAGGGAGGAATCCAGGCCTTGGCAGGCCAGCCCAGCGTGAGCAGATCGTCGCGCAGGCGTTCTTCCAGCGTTGCCAGCCCCGATGTGGCGGCTGTCGTAGAAGGTGAAATTGACATAGCTAAAACCCAAAAGCGTCTGAGGCTTGAGCCGCAGACGCATCAAACAAACACCGATAACGCAATACTGGCACGATACAAGCCAGGGCTCCGAGCAAGAGCCGCCTCGCGGCGAAGGAGCCGTCCCCCTCCCGATGCAACGCATCGAGAGAGGGGGAAGCCGCGCAGCGGCTCAGGGGGTGTCAATCAATACTTATTTTGGCATCCTTGACCACCTTGGCCCATTTGATGCGATCTTCATGCACGGTCTTCTTGAACTGCTCGGGTGTCTCTTCGCGGATGGTGTTGCCCTGGGAGACAAAGCGCTCGCGCACCTCGGGCTGCTTGAGCACGTCGTTGACCGCCAGGTTGAGCTTCTTGACGATGACCGGGTCCGTGCCCTTGGGCGCGAAGATGCCGAACCAGATGGAGCTGTTGAAGCCCTTGGTGCCCGGCAGGCCGCTGGCAGCAATGGTGGGTACTTCCTTGACGGCTTCCACGGGCTTGGCAGTGGTCACGCCCAGCAGGCGCACCTTGCCGGCCTTGTAGTGGCTCAGCACGGTCTGCACCTGGTTCATGATGCAGCAGGTCTCGCCGCGCAGCACCGAGGTGATGGCTTCGGGGCCGCCCTTGTAGGGCACATGCACCATGTCCAGGCCCAGACGCGAGTTGAACTCGGCAAACGCCATATGGGTGCCTGCGCCATTGCCGGTGGAGGCGTAGTTGTACTTGCCGGGATGGGCCTTGACCTCGTCAACGAACTCCTTGAGGGTCTTGACGTTGATCACATTGGGATTGATGGTCAGCACATTGGCCACGTCCACCAGCGGTGCGACGGGCACAAAGTCGGCCTCCACGTCGAAGGGTAGCTTTTTGTAGAGCGCGGCATTGCTGCCATGGGTGGCGGCGGTGCCGAAGTAGATGGTGTAGCCATCGGGTTTGGCGCGGGCCACGAACTCGCTGCCGATATTGCCGGCGGCGCCGCTCTTGTAGTCAATGATCACGGGCTGGCCCAGGATCTTGCCCAGCGGCTCCTGTGCCACGCGGCCGATCACGTCCACACCCGAGCCGGCGTTGAAGCCCATGATCATGGTGATGGGCTGATGCGGATAGCTGGCGGCACCGGGATCGGCCGCCTGGCTGGCCAGGGGAAACAGGGCGGCGGCCGCCGTTGTGGCAACAAGACCGGAGATGAAACGGGGCAGCAAACGCATGATGGGACTTGTCCAGAGGAACCTTGAATGCTGTGAATTGTGTCCGTAATTTAATGATTTGCTTCTATATGCTTATGCAGCATTAAGCTTGTGGGGTTAATGCAAAAAAGCCCAGATCTCTTGCGAGACATGGGCTGAAATCCGCTGGAAAGTGATGACTCGGAGGGCCAGCGGAGGGAGCGATCAGGGCTTAAAGCTTCAACAGGCTTTTAGCGGCGATAGGGGTTGTGGGGGTTGCGGTCATGGCGGTTGGGCACACCGTCGCCATCCCTGTCCCAGCGGCTGGCGCGGTAGTCCCAGCGGTTGCCGTGCTGCACCCAGACGGGCTGGCGGTACACATAGCCAGGGCGGTTCTGCACCCAGTGGCCGGCGCGCCAGACATGGCGATGGCCGCGCGGTTCCCAGTAACCAGGAGCCCAGACATAGCCACGGCGCGGAGCGGGCACGGCTTCATAGCGGACCGGGGGCGGTGCGTTGAACTGCACGTTCACATAGGCGCCCTGGCTGGCACCCGCCCAGTAAGCGCTTTGGGCCTGTGCACTACCGGCAAAGCCCAGCAAGGCGAGTGCGCCTGCGGCAGCGACGGTGTGGATGGTGTTGCGGATTGTCAGCATATACGCCTCCTTCATGGGTAGCGGGCTGTCTGTGGGTCCAGGCATCCCTTGGGCTCCATGTTGGAAGGCCAGCGTCAACCGCGGGTTGCCGCCGTGCGAAGTCTTGCAATCTTGTGTGTCTGTTTGGTGAAGAATGTATAAAACAGGCGGATAACGCAGATGCAGCAAGCGCATTTAGCTACATATTTTGGAGTGACAGTCTACCGGCGCAAGGCCGCAAAGGCGGGCAGCTCCCATTTGCGCATGCCCAGCACCAGGGTGTAGCCCTCGATCTTGTTGGGCCCCAGGCGCTGATCCTGCAGATGCTGCTGCGAGAAGTCCTGACCGATGCGCTGGATGCGCTCCACGAAGCTGGGCGCCAGGCTGGGGGCGATGGAGCCGTGCACCAGCAGCATGGTCTCGTCCTCGCCGGCAAAAGTGCCGCCAAAGTAGTCCAGCACGGCGTTCTCGCGGAAGAAGTCCATCACCGGGCCGTTGGTCTGCCAGCGGAAGGTCTTGGCCAGGCGCAGCTTGTAGCGGTTGCCAGGACGCAGCTCGATGATGCCGATGCGGTCCAGTTGCGCCAGATAGCCTATGCCCTCGGGCTCGCTTATGCGGTAGGTGGCGACTATCTGCTCCAGCGTCCACTGGCTGAGCACGCAGATGGCCGTGAGCAGCAGCTTGCGGTCGGCAACCACGGCAATCTCCTGCTCGCGCGTGATCTGCTGCAGCAGCGGTCGACTATCGGCCACATTGCGGGCCAGATCGGCAAAGTCCAGGTGCAGGGCGCGGCAGATCTCGTCAATGCGCGACAGCGGCATGTCGCCCTTGGCCAGCATGCGCTTGACGCTGGATTCGGCCATGCCTATGGCCTGGGCCAGGTCGGCATAGGTCATCTGCGCGGCCTTGAGTTCTTTCTTGATGGCGGTGACGAGATCGGCAGTCGTGCTCATGGTATCGGTTGGTAGTACTGGCAGTGCAGCGGTATGAGGCAAGTTTAGAAGATTGATGCCGCTGCTTCGGCGGGTTTCCATACTGCGCGGCAAACACAAAGGGACGCACCATGCAACTGCACAACTCATCGATACCGGCCGTGGAAATGACGAGCCCCGAGACCTCGGGCACGCTGGAGCAGCGCTTTGCCTTGTTCGGGTGCATGGCCTTGCTGTTCACGCTGGCGCTGCTGATGCCTGGCATGGCTCAGCCCGAGCACTACCACGCCTTTGCCGACCGGCGCGGCTGGCTGGGCGTGCCGCATGCGGCCGATGTGTTGAGCAATCTGGGGTTTGTGCTGGCGGGACTGGCGGGCTGGGTCGCACTGGCGCGTGCCGACTATCAAAAGCTCAACGGCACGGCGCGTGCCCTGTGCGCCCTGTTCTTCACGGGCCTGCTGTGCTCGGGGGCAGGGTCTGCGTACTATCACTGGGCACCGCAGGATTCGAGCCTGGTCTGGGACCGGCTGGGCATGAGCCTGGCTTTCGCCGGCTTGCTGGGCCTGGCGGTACAGACGCGCATTGACGACATCAGCGCCCGCATCACTGCCGGAGTACTGCTGGTGGCCGCACCTGCCAGCGTGGCGGTCTGGGCGCAGACCAGCAATGTGCTGCCCTGGGTGCTGGTGCAAGGCGGCGGCATGCTGACTCTCCTGTGGCTGGCCTTTGTGGCACCGCGTCGTCATGCGCTGCCCATGGAGCTGGGCTGGGTTCTCGGCTTGTACCTCGTTGCCAAGCTGCTGGAGTTCTCGGACGGCGATGTCTTCGATGTGACCGCGCACTCAATCTCCGGCCACAGCCTCAAGCACTGGATGGCCGCCGCTGCCGCATGGCCTGTGCTGCGTGCCTTGCTCCAGTGGCGCGAGTCGTAATATTCATAGCGGCGGGCGCATGTTCAACAAGCGTCAGCCGCATAAAACCTACAAAAAAATCCGGGCAAGTTGGCACAATGCCAGCAGCGCCACAGGGAGAGATCCATGAATTCCACGCCGACCGTGCATACGGCCGCCGCTGCACAGCAGCATGCCCACCCCAACCAGTTCGCCCTGCTGGGCCAGCGCCGCTTTGCGCCGTTTTTCTGGACGCAGTTTGCCGGTGCGGGCAATGACAATCTCTTCAAGTTCGCCTTCACGGTGATGGTTACCTATCAGCTCAGCGTCTCGTGGCTGCCGCCTTCCATGGCGGGCCTGGTGATCGGTGCGCTGTTCACCCTGCCTTATCTGCTGTTTTCGGCCACTTCGGGGCAACTGACCGACAAGTGGGACAAGACCCGCATGTTCCGCCTGGTCAAGAATCTCGAGATCGCCATCATGTTGATCGCGGCCTGGGGCTTTGTCCAGGCCAATGTGCCGGTGCTGCTGCTGTGCGTGTTCCTCATGGGGCTGCACTCCACGCTGTTCGGCCCCGTCAAGTTCGCCTATCTGCCCCAGGTGCTCAACGACCGCGAACTCACGGGCGGCAACGGCATGGTGGAGATGGGCACTTTTGTCGCCATCCTGCTCGGTCAGGTCGCTGGCGGCCTGCTGATCGCCGTGCCCGAGGTCGGTCATATGCAGGTCGCCATGGCCTGCGTGGCCGTCGCGGTCGTGGGCCGCATCTGCGCGCAGTTCATCCCTCATGCGCCCGCGACCGATCCGGGCCTGGTCATCAACTGGAACCCGTTCACCGAAACCTGGCGCAACCTCCAGCTGGCACGCCAGCAGCCCGTGGTGTTCCGCTCGCTGCTGGGCATCAGCTGGATGTGGTTTTTCGGCGCGGTGTTTCTCTCGCAGTTCCCCAGTTTCGCCAAGGAGGTGCTGCATGGCGACGAGCATGTGGCATCGCTGCTGCTGGTGATCTTCTCGGTGGGCATAGGCATCGGCTCGCTGCTGTGCGAAGTGTTCAGCCGTCGTCAGGTGGAGATCGGCCTGGTGCCGCTGGGCGCGATTGGCATGAGCGTGTTTGCGATTGATCTGTTCTTTGCCACGCGCGCGCTGCCGCCCTCCGAGCTGATGGGCGTGAACGCCTTTTTTGGAGAGGCCAAACACTGGCGCGTGATGCTGGATCTGGGCCTGCTGGCGCTGTCGGCGGGCATTTACAGCGTGCCCATGTATGCGCTGATCCAGATGCGCAGCCAGCCCACGCACCGCGCGCGCATCATCGCGGCCAACAATATCCTGAACGCGCTGTTCATGATCGCCTCGGCGGTGCTGGCCGGTGCCCTGCTGGCCGCAGGTTGCAGCATTCCCCAGGTGTTTCTGATCACCGGCATTGCCAACGCCATCGTGGCGCTCTATGTGTTCCTGCTGGTGCCCGAATATCTGCTGCGCTTTGTGGCCTGGGTCATTACCCACTTTGTCTACCGCTTCAAGGTGCGCGGCGACGAGCATATTCCGCGCGATGGTGCGGCCGTGCTGGTCTGCAACCATGTGAGCTTTGTCGACGCCATCTTGCTCATGGCGGCCAGCCCGCGCCCCATCCACTTCGTGATGGATCACCGCATCTTTCAGACGCCGGTGCTGGGCTGGCTGTTCAAGCTGGCCAAGGCGATCCCGATCGCGCCGCACAAGGAGGACCCTGCGACCTATGAAGCCGCGTTCGCACGGGCCGCGGAGGTGCTGCGCGAGGGCGATCTGCTGGCCATCTTCCCCGAGGGCGGCATCACCTTCAATGGCGAGCTGCAACCCTTCAAGGGCGGCATCATGAAGATTCTCGACCATGCGCGAGACGACGGCCTGCAGGTTCCCGTCATTCCCATGGCGCTGACCAATCTCTGGGGCTCCTACTTCAGCCGCATCGAGCTGCGCGGCGGCAGGAATGTGGCCATGGTCAAACCGCTGCGCCGCGGCCTGTTCAATCGCGTGGGGCTGGAAGTGGGCGAGCCCGTGGCGGCTGCCTCTGTCACGCCGGCCCTGCTGCAGCAGAACGTGGCGGATTTGCTCCGGCGTTGAGGCGGAAAGATCAGGGCAGGAGCCGGATATCACCCATGTAGGCCAGTCCTTCGCCATGGGTGTTGTCCGAGTCTGCCGAGACGGTGACGCCGATGATGGTGGGCATGGCCTGGGACTCGTCGCCAAAGGCGTGCAGATAGTCGGACGCCAGGTTGCGCTGTTCCGCCACCCACTGGCCTTTGTGCGTGCTGCCGCTTTGCAGCACGATATAGCGCATGCGATGCGTGAACGCGTTGTGCATGACCGTGCCTGTGGGTTGCTTATTGTCCCAGACATAGCACAGCGTCTCGGCCGGAATATCCTCTCCGGTGCTGATTTTTCCCAGGCGCAGCTTGGCCCGTTCACCAAAGCTCAGCTGCGATTTGTCAAAGTCGAATGATATGCAGAGCTTGAGCGCCGCATCGTCACCGGCTCTGGTTTTGATATCGGCCTTGTCGATCAGCTGATCCACGCGCCAGCGCCACTGCAGTTGCAGATCGGGCGAAGCAGTCAGGTGCAGCGTGTGAACCATATTGCCATAGGCGTCCTGTGTGCTCACGCGCAGCACATGCCCGCCATCCTGGTCCACCACATTGAAGGCCGTCGGGTTCTTGTTGGGCAGGGCGGCAAAGTGCCAGGGCCCTCCCAGAGGGCCCGGCGGCATCTGCGAAAAAGCAGGAATGCTGCTGCCCTGCGCCAGTGCCGAGACAGCTAGCGTGGACATGGCCGTGGCGAGCGCTGCTGCAAGCCGGCTTTGCCGGCGTGAAGGTTGGTGCAGGGCGAAGGTCTGAGAGTGAAGCCGCATGGATTGCCTGATGATTTTTGAAAGTTGTGGGCGCGGGAGTGGGGCAAGATGTGCAAGCTGCAACTGGTTTGAGCACTGGCCGTGGGCGGGAAGTATCGCTTCTCGATACTGCGAGACCTGCCGCTTGCCGATTTTGACAAAACACAGGGCCAAAGTTTCGGGCGCATGGATGATTCGTTCGTCGCCGCATGCAAATCGCGGCCCATTTCAACAACCACCGGGAGCCATTTGTGATCAACGTCCTGACCTTTATCCGTCCTCTTCGCAACGGCCTGTGCGCCCTGGGCGCGGCCTTTGCCTTGCTGGGCGGCAGCGCAGTCCACGCCCAGAGCGAAGCCTCTCTGGTGCTGTCGGCCCTGCCTGTGGCATCGGTGGTTGCAGCGGCATCGGGTGGCGCTTCGGAGGAAGTCGTGGCAATCCCCCTGTTTCTGTCGGCGGCAGGTGCATCCGTGATCGTTGAGGCCGTGGAAAGCAGTGCCACAGGCGTGACCTATGTGCTCAAGAATGTGGCCGACGGCACCTCGGCCGTGGTCAAGGTCTCCGGCCAGGCCGCAGGCGCGCTGTCGGTCGGCGTGGGCACGGTGGTGCAAACCAGCGCCACGGCGGCCGGCGTGATTCTGTCCACGGCAGGCAAGGTGCTGGCCTTCATCCCCAACGAAATCGGCAAGGCGCTGATGCACAACGAGCGTCTGTAATTCAAGAAGCTGGAGGCTCGCATGATCAAGGAAGCTACAAGCGTTGTACACGCCATGGCGCCCGCTCGACGCGCCGGCATGCCCATTCACGGCCCTGTGGCGCTGGCGCTGGGCGCCGCGCTGATTGCCTGGGCGGGCTCGGCCCAGGCCGGCCGCAGCTGTGAAGACCGTCCGCTGACCGCCGATGTGATGGCCAAGGGGCTGAATCTGGCCGCGCGCACCGCCAAGGCGCTGGACGCCGAATTCCAGAAGAACGGCACCCAGGTCGTGTTGCTGGCGCGGCAAGGGCAGGACTTGAGCAAATACGATCTCAAGTACTCGCACTATGGCTGGGCCTACAGAACGCCTGCCGGCCCCTGGCGCGTGGCCCACAAGCTCAACGAGTGCGGCACTGCATCCGGCCATATCTACCGCCAGGGCCTGGGCGAGTTCTTTCTTGACGATATGTGGCGCTATGAAGCCGCCATCCAGATCCCGACACCGGCGGTGCAGCAGGCCCTGCTCAAGTTCCTGAACGCTCCCACGGTGCTGCGCCTGCAAAACGAGCCCTACAGCATGGTCAGCTATGTCTGGAGCAGCAAATACCAGCAGTCGAACCAATGGGCGACCGAGACGCTGGCAGCCGCCATGGAGCCGGCGGCGATTCAGAACCGCGCACAGGCTCAGGCCTGGTTGCAGTCCAAGGGCTATGAGCCCAGCGCGCTCATCATCCGGGCGTTCTCGCGACTGGGCGGGCGCATGACGGCTGCCAATATCGCGTTTGACGATCATCCGAATGAAAAGCGCTTTGCCAGCCGCATCGAGACGGTGACGGTGGACTCCGTGACCCAGTGGTTGCAGCGCACGCAACTGGCATCGGCCGTGCGCACCGTGCAGTGAGTTTGAGCCTTTTTGGCTTCAAGGCCCTGCTGAGTATGCGCATGGTGCTACGTTTTTGGAGTAATTGAAAATGAGCAAGTCTCTGCGTTTGCCCGAGAAATGGTTTCGCCGCGGCCTCTGGCTGGTCGCGTTGGTGTTTGCCTTCTTCCTGATCGGTCTGGGTGGGCTGGTGGTGGGCAACCTGCCGCAGCCCGATCGCTCGCTGGAGATCGAGTCTTTTATTCCTGAGGCTGATGCACAGCGTGTGCAGGCCGAAATCGACCAGGCCCGGAAGACGGCCGGCGTGACCCAGAAGGCCCTGGACAGGGCCCAGCTCAAGTTCGACGCCGAGCGTGCGCGCTACCAGTCGGCGCGCGACACCTTTGACAACTGGGTGGCGACCCGCCGGGCCACGGAGCGCCCCGAGCAGGACGCCGAGTTGGTCGCACGCAGCAAGGCGCTGGATGCACTCAAGCAGGCCGAAGACATAGCCCGCCAGGAGCGCGAGAAAGAGGCCCAGACCAATCTGGAGGCCAATCAGGCAGTCTCCAACGCCGAGGCCGAGATGAGCAGTCTGCGCGAGCAGGCCTATCCCCAGTATGAAGCCGCCATGCGCGCCAGCGAGCTGCGCGTGTTTCTGTTCCGTCTGGCCATCACCTTGCCCCTGCTGGGCGTGGCGGGCTGGCTGTTCGCCAAGAAGCGCAAGAGCACCTGGTGGCCATTTGTCTGGGGCTTTATCTTTTTTGCGCTGTTCGCCTTCTTTGTCGAGTTGGTACCTTATCTGCCCGACTACGGCGGCTATGTGCGCTATATCGTAGGCATTTTGGTGACGGTATTGCTGGGGCGCTATGCCATTCTTGCGCTCAACCGCTATCTGGAAAAACAGAAGCTGCAGGAGTCTCTGCCCGAAGAGCAGCGCCGTGAAGAACTGAGTTATGACGTGGCGCTGGAGCGCCTGTCCAAGAATGTGTGCCCGGGCTGCGAGCGCCCGGTGGATCTCAAGAACACCGAGATCGACTTCTGCCCTCACTGCGGTATCGGCCTGTTCGACCATTGCGGCAGCTGCAATACCCGCAAGAGCGCGTTCTCACGCTTTTGCCATAGCTGCGGCACTGCGGCGGGGAAGATCCTGCCGCGTCTGGATGCCGCACCCGCAGTCCAGGTCACACCCGAGACGAATGATGTTCCGTGACCATGGACTGGCCGGTGGGGTCTGAGCTGCGGGTACAGCTCAGCAAAGCTGTGCCACGACGCGATCGCGCCCGGAAGCCTTTGCGTCATACAAAGCCTGATCTGCATCCTGCAGCAGCAGATCAAGGCTTTGATGTGCTTGCAGCCGGCTGGTATGGACCAGACCTATGCTGACCGTGGCACTCATCGTCTTGTCATTCATGGGCACGCGCAGCTCCCGGATGGCGCGGTTGATGCGCTTGGCGATCTCCTGCGCAGCGGTTGCGTCCACCTTGGGCAGGGCCACGGCGAATTCCTCGCCTCCCATGCGGCCCACGATGTCCTGAGCGCGCAGCACCTGACTCAGGGTCTGGCTGAAGCTGCGCAGCAATTGGTCGCCTCCCGCATGGCCGAAGCTGTCGTTGATCTGTTTGAAATGGTCGAGATCCAGCATCAGAATGGCAAAGGGCTGGCCATCCTGGCGGCAACGCTCCAGTATTCTTTGCCCCTGCTTCATGAAGGCACCGCGTGCCAGCATATCGGTCAGAAAATCGTGGTTGACGGCATGACTGAGCTTTTGCATCAGCTCGTTGCGCGCCATATGCGATCCGGCCACCGCCAGCGGGCCCAGCACCAGCATGCATAGCCCCATGCGAAATGACAGCGTTTCGAGAAAATGAGCGGGTGTGAATTCAAGCGTGCCCAGCGAAATGAAGATGATGCTGCTCAGGCAAAGTGTTGCCGTGATCAGCGTCAGACTGAAGATGCGATAGCTCAGCGCGCACCATATGAGAGCCGGCAGCGAGAACGCCAGCGAGCCGGGACCTTTGATCCAGTAGCTGATGGCCTCCAGCGCAATGACAGACAGCAAAGGCAGGACGCGGCGCATGGGGGAGGGCTCGCCCAGATGCCCAACTGGCTGCTTGCGTGTCGGCCAGGCCAGAACAATGGGCAAAAACATCATGTAGTTCAGCCATTCGCTGCTCAGCCACATGGAAAAGGCCTGCCAGTGCGGCGTCCCGAAAACGGCGCTCAGCACCGGAGCTCCCAGCAGCGCGGCCGTCAGTGCGCCCAGACCGCTGCCCACAAACAGCAGCAGGGCGGAGGACTGGCGTTGCATGAACAAAGTGGCATGGCGCTGCCTGTGCATCAGCGCCCAGGCCGCGCCCACACCGGCCATATTGGCGATGCTCAGCAGGATCGCCACATCGAGCCGGCTGCCCGTGAGCAGATCGGCTGCGATATAGGCTGCCGAAACCGCCAGCACCGAGCTCGGGCGCAGCCAGTCAGGGCGGTGCAGCAAAAGGCCCAGCAGCAGCGCGTTTGCGGGCCAGATCGCCGAGAGAAATCCCATGGGGCGCCCCAGTATGCCCAACAAGGCGGCTAGCAACACCAGGCCCCCAAGCCCGAGCGCCGCTGCCCATGTCCTGGGGGCAGCGGTCTGCGGCAGCGGCGTTGGCTTGGGTGCGGAGGCTTCGGTCATGGGAGAGGGGCCGCGAGCGTTTCGTGGAATTTTCTTCAGTGGCTCTTTGCGAATTCGATATCAATCGCCAAAAATGCCTGTTGTTGCCGTCAGATGTTGTGGTTCTAACAAAAACATATAGAAAAACGATTGCCAAAGCGGTTTTGCAGCGCGCAATTGACGATGTTTTTCATTTGACGGACTCCAGACAAACCGGATGTCAGCCGCCGAATGAAAAAAGCCAGAGACTCGCTCTGGCTTTTCGAGGTTCTGCTGCGGCAGATGATGGGTGGCTCAGACCCCGCGTGCGCGGTCGGCCTTGAATTGGGCGCGGAACTCGGCAAAAGTGCCTGCGTCCAGTGCGTTGCGGATTTCCTGCATCAGGTTCAGGTAATAGTGCAGATTGTGGATGGTGGTGAGCATGGGGCCCAGCATCTCGCCGCAGCGGTCCAGGTGGTGCAGATAGGCACGGCTGAAGCCTTCGCGGCCGCCATCGTCCCAGCTCACGCCGCTCTTGCCCGCGCATGCGTGGCAGGTGCAGGTGGTGTCTATGGGCTGGTGGTCCACCTTGTGACGAGCGTTGCGGATCTTCAGATCGCCGTAGCGCGTGAAGATGGTGCCGTTGCGCGCATTGCGGGTAGGCATCACGCAGTCAAACATGTCGACGCCATCGGCCACGCCTTGCACCAGGTCTTCGGGTGTTCCTACGCCCATCAGATAGCGCGGCTTGTTGGCGGGCAGCAGATGCGGCGTGTGGGCCATGATCTCCAGCATTTCGTCCTTGGGTTCACCCACGGAGACGCCACCCACGGCATAGCCGGGGAAATCGATTTCCAGCAGACCCTGCAGCGATTCCTCACGCAGATTGGTGTACATGCCGCCTTGCACGATGCCGAACAAGGCATTGGGGTTTTCCAGGCGCTGGAATTCCTCCTTGGAGCGCTTGGCCCAGCGACGGCTCATCTCCATGGACTTGCGCGCTTCGGCTTCGGTGGTCTTCTTGCCGTTGGTTTCGTAGGGCGTGCACTCGTCGAGCTGCATGACGATGTCCGAATTCAGAATCGTCTGGATCTGCATGCTGACCTCGGGCGACATGAACAGCTTGTCGCCGTTCACGGGACTCTGGAAATGCACGCCTTCTTCGGTGATCTTGCGCATCGCACCCAGCGACCAGACCTGGAAGCCCCCCGAGTCAGTCAGTATGGGCTTGTCCCACTTCTCAAAGTCGTGCAGACCGCCAAAGGACTTCATGATGTCCAGGCCTGGACGCATCCACAGATGGAAGGTGTTGCCCAGAATGATCTGTGCGCCCATTTCTTCGAGGCTGCGCGGCATCACGCCCTTGACGGTGCCATAGGTGCCAACGGGCATGAAGATGGGGGTCTGGACCTTGCCGTGGTTAAGCGTCAAGGTGCCACGGCGCGCGTGGCTGGTCGGGTCGGTCTTGAGAAGGTCAAACTGCAGCATAGCCCGCTATTTTCCCAGATGCCCGCAAGCACTGCTGCAATAGCCGGTGCTTGCCCCAGATTCGCAACCCGTCTTTGCAGCCTGGGCCTACACTGGTGCGCAAGACGAACAGGAGGTTGCCATGCTCAAGATCATGATCGCGGTGGATGGATCGGATGTCGCACTTGAGGCCGTACGCCACGGCATCAAGCTTTTGCAGAGCGGACTGGATGCTCACTTTGTAATAGCTCATGTGCAGAAGGAGGCCACGCTGCTGGAGCTTGCAACCACAGATTCAGATCTGATCGCCAACGCCAGCATCGAAGCCGGCATGGATCTGGTGGCGCCTGCACAGGATCTTCTCAAGGAGGCAGGGGCCTCCTATGAAGTGGAGATCAGCCTGGGCGAAGAGGCCAATACCCTGATCGATATTGCCGAGAGCAATGAATGCGATCAGATCATCATCGGTGCCACGGGCCAGAGCGGCCTGGGCAGCATTCTGATCGGCTCGGTCTCACGCGAGGTGGCCAGACACAGTCGGCTGCCGGTGACGATTGTGAAAATGCCCGAAGTGGCCGAGGCGGATGACAACTCCGCTGAAGATGCTGATTCCTGATTTGATAGCGCTATGCGCTTGACCAATAAGCGCTGGAAGGAAGTTTGACTGGAGGTCAGGCCGCACGACGCTGCTGGCCGGATTCACGTCTTTGCCAGCTGCTGCGGCTGCCTGCACGATGGGCTGCAAATTTGCCATGTGGCATGCTGGCCAGGCGCATCAGCATCCAGCGGCAATAGCCTTGCACGCTCAGGCATTTGTTGATTTCTTCTTCGGGCAGCGGGCCGGAGACCACGACCAGCCGGTTTGCGCCTTCCCAGTCTCCTGCCATGCGCAGACGGCGTTGCGCGCCCATGGCCCAGGAGTGAATGCGGGTGGGGTGACCATGCTGGTGCACGCGACCGGTGATTCGGTCAAACGCGATGGCGACCAGCTCGGTCTTGAGACGATAGGGCCGCTCTCCCGTGATGGCGTTGGGCGCATCACGCATGTCGTAGAGATAGTAGAACCCGGACTTGAGCCGATATCGCAGATGCAGTAAATCCATGAACCATGCCCCCCAAGCCTGTGTCACGCAGGACTGCGTGCAGGGCATTCTCCATGAAATTGTCACAAAACGGTGTTTTTTCGGACTCAGGCACTTTCTGGCGAGCTCAGCACCTGTCTGAGCTTGCCCAGTTGTTCATACAGATCGCTGGCGTTTTTGCTGCCCAGCGGAGTCAGCAACTGCTCAAGCCATAGCTCATGCGCAGCAGCCATGGCCTTGAACTGCTTTTTGCCCGAGCGGGTCAGGCGCACGATCATGGAGCGGCGGTCTTCCTCGTCAGCCACGCGTTCCACCCAGCCTTCGGCCACCAGTTGATCGGTCAGTCCGGTCACATTGCCGCCGGTCACCATCAGATATTCCGACAGGGTCTTCATGCGCAGACCTTTGGGAAAGCGGCTGAGTTGTGCCAGGTAGTCAAAACGAGGCAAGGTCGTGCCGAACTCTGTGCGTAGCTGGCTGCGAATGACTTGCTCAATCTGTGTGCTGCAGGTCAGAAGGCGCAGCCACAGGCGCACGGCTTGATGGTCGGAGTGGGACAGGCCAGCCTCGCGTCCCGGGGCTTCGGGCATGTCGATGGAGAAATCCGGATTGTGTTGGGCCATGGTTGGCATGGTGCGCAAACTAGCGTGCTTTGGGTTCAGGGTTTGGCCGGATTCTAGTGAAAATTTCATGCATTAATAATTTAGATATAAAGTAATTTTTCAAAAGCCAGGAACGGATCACTGTCATGAAAATTGTCTGCATAGGTGGTGGCCCCGCCGGCTTGTACTTCGCTTTGCTGATGAAGCAGATGAGCCCTGCGCATGAGGTGACGGTGGTGGAGCGCAACAAGCCCTACGACACCTTTGGCTGGGGCGTGGTTTTCTCCGATGCCACCATGGACAATATGCGCGACTGGGACCCGGTGACAGCCGCGCAGATCGAGCAGGCTTTCAACCATTGGGACGATATCGAGTTGCTGTTCAAAGGGCGCAAGATTCGCTCCGGAGGACATGGTTTTGTGGGGATTGGCCGCAAGCATCTGCTCAATATCCTGCAAGCACGATGCGAACAGCTGGGTGTGAACCTGGTGTTCGAGACCGATGTGCAAAGCGACGAGGACTATCCGGATGCCGACCTTGTGATTGCCTGCGATGGCGTGAACTCGCGCATTCGCAGCAAGTACGCCGACATCTTCAAGCCCGATATCGTCACCCGCCCCAATCGCTATATCTGGCTGGGGACGAACAAGGTCTACGAGGCATTCACCTTTGATTTCGTGCGCACGCCGCATGGCTGGTTTCAGGCGCATATCTACAAGTTCGACGACAAGACCTCGACCTTCATAGTGGAGACCACGGAGGAATGCTGGAAAGCCAGCGGTCTTGACACCGCCGATCAAGAGCAGTCCATTGCCTTCTGTGAAAAGTTGTTCGCGGACAATCTTCAGGGCGAGAAACTGATGACCAATGCCCGCCATCTGCGCGGCTCGGCCTGGATCAACTTTCAGCGCGTGGTCTGCGATCAGTGGTGGTTGAAAAACCGCAAGGGCAGCCATGTGGTGCTGATGGGCGATGCCGTGCATACGGCACATTTCGCCATTGGCTCAGGAACCAAGCTGGCGATTGAGGATGCGATCGAGCTGGCTCGCCAGTTCAAGCTGCGGGGTGATGCGGCTGCGCATATTCCCGAGGTGCTGGCGGCCTATCAGGAAGCGCGTCGCGTTGAGACGCTGCGCATTCAGAATGCGGCCTGGAATGCGATGGAGTGGTTCGAGGTCTGCGGCCAGCGCTATTGCGACCAGCTGGAGCCCGAGCAGTTCATGTACTCCATGCTCACGCGCAGCCAGCGCATCAGCCATGAAAACCTGCGCCTGCGTGATGCGCAGTGGCTTGGCGGCTATGAGAAATGGCTGGCCGAAAGAAGCGGTGTTGCGGTCGATGCCAAGGCGCCGCCGCCCATGTTCCTGCCCTATACCCTGCGCGGCATCACGCTGAAGAACCGTATCGTGGTCTCTCCCATGGCGCAGTACTCTGCGGTTGATGGCGTGCCTGGTGAGTTTCACCTCGTTCACCTGGGTGCGCGTGCGCTTGGCGGTGCCGGTCTGGTGTTCGCCGAGATGGCCTGTGTCAGCCCCGAGGGGCGCATCACGCCTGGCTGCCCAGGTACTTATAGCGCTGAGCAAAAGCAGGCCTGGAAACGCATCAGCGACTGGATTCACACCAACACCGATGCCAAGTTCGCCATGCAGATCGGCCATGCGGGTGCCAAGGCCTCGACGCGGCTGGCCTGGGAAGGTACGGATCTGCCGCTGGAGCAGGGCAACTGGCCCGTCATGGCAGCGTCGGAGCAGCAATATCTGCAGGGAGTGAGCCAGATCTCCAGGGCCATGACACGCGCCGACATGGATGAGGTGCTGCAGCAGTTTGTGCATGCTGCGCAAATGGCGGCCGACATCGGCGTGGACTGGCTGGAGCTGCATTGTGCGCACGGCTATCTGCTGTCGGGCTTTATCTCGCCGCTGACCAATCAGCGCAGTGATGAATATGGCGGCAGCCTGGAAAACCGCTTGCGCTACCCGCTGGAAGTGTTCAAGGCCATGCGTGCCGTTTGGCCGCAGGACAAGCCCATGTCCGTGCGCATCTCTGCCCATGACTGGGTGCCGGGCGGCATCACGCCCGAAGATGCGGTACAGATTGCCAAGGCCTTCAAGGCCGCAGGTGCCGATCTGATCGACTGCTCATCGGGGCAGGTCAGCAAGCTCGAAAAGCCGGTGTTTGGCCGCATGTATCAAACCCCGTTTGCAGACCGCATTCGACAAGAGGCCGGTATTGCGACCATGGCCGTGGGCGCGATCAGCGAAGCCGACCATGCCAACAGCATCATTGCTGCAGGACGTGCCGATCTGTGTGCGATTGCCAGACCGCATCTGGCCAATCCGGCCTGGACGCTGACCGAGGCCGCCAAGATAGGCTACACGCCTATCGTCTGGCCCAAACAATACTTCCAAGGCAAGCGCCAGATGGAAGCCCTGTTCGAGCGCGAAAAGGCCTTGAAATGAAGCACCCCCTGAGCCGCTGCGCGCCTTCCCCTCCTCTCTCCACACGCTGCGCGCTATGGGAGGGGGCGGCACCCGTGGCGTGGGGTGGCTCTTCCTTGGTGTTCGTGTGGCGGTTCGCGCCAGTTTCGTGAGCGATGGAGAACTCAATGACAGGCGATCTGAACGATCAACATGCGCTGGTGACAGGCGCGGGCCAGGGCATTGGCGAGGCGATTGCACGCCAGTTGCTGGCGCAGGGCGCTCGCGTCACGGTGCTGGGGCGTCGCGCCGAGCCGCTGCAAAAACTGGTGGAAGAACATCCCGGTCAATGCCGGATGGTACTGGCCGATGTGGCGGATGAGTCACAGGTGAAAACGGCGTTTGAAAAGGCAGTGGCTGCGCAAGGTGCCATCAGTATCCTGATCAACAACGCAGGTCAGGCCGGCAGTGCACCATTCATGAAGATGGATGCCGCGCATTGGCAGCAGATGCTGGCCGTCAACCTGAGCGGCACCATGCACTGCATCCAGCAAGTGCTGCCGGCCATGTCCGCTTCGGGCTGGGGGCGCATCGTCAATGTGGCCAGCACGGCCGGTTTGATGGGCTATGCCTATGTCGCAGCCTATGTGGCGGCCAAGCATGGCGTGGTGGGTCTGACACGAGCTCTGGCGCTGGAGTACGCCAAGACCGGGATCACCGTCAACGCCGTCTGCCCCGGCTATACCGAAACCGAGATTGTCAAAACCGGCATTGACCGCGTCGTAGCCAAGACCGGCCGCACACCAGAGCAGGCAATGGCCGAGTTCGTCAAATCCAACCCTCAAGGCCGCCTGGTACAGCCGCACGAGGTGGCGGACGCCGTGCTGTGGCTATGTGGGCGAGGCGCATCAAGTATTACCGGGCAAGCCATAGCCGTCGCTGGTGGCGAAGTCATGTGAACCGGATCTTTGGAGACAGACATGAGCGAATATGAAATCGATCCAGCGCTGCAAGCTGGCAATCACAAGCTGCTGGCGGGCTATAAGGCCACGCATTTCCAGTGGCAGGTGACAGATGGTGTGGCCACCATCACCCTCAATCGCCCGGAGCGCAAGAATCCGCTGACGTTTGATTCCTATGCCGAGCTGCGTGACCTGTTTCACCAGCTCAAGTGGGCGCAGGATGTAAAGGCCGTGGTGCTGGTCGGCGCGGGCGGCAACTTCTGCTCGGGCGGTGATGTGCATGAAATCATCGGTCCGCTGGTCGCGCTCAAGGCTCCCGAGTTGCTGATGTTCACCCGCATGACGGGCGAACTGGTCAAGACCATGCGAGCCTGCCCCCAGCCCATCATTGCGGCAATCGATGGCGTATGTGCGGGGGCAGGGGCCATCATGGCCATGGCCTCGGACATGCGCCTGGGCACTGCGCGCAGCAAGACCGCATTCCTGTTCAACCGCGTGGGGCTGGCGGGCTGCGACATGGGGGCCTGCGCCATGCTGCCGCGCATCATTGGCCAGGGCCGTGCGAGTGAGTTGCTCTATACGGGGCGCAGCCTGGGCGGAGAGGAGGGTGAACGCTGGGGCTTCTTCAACCGTCTGAGCGAACCTGAGAGCGTGCTGGCCGAGGCGCAGAAGCTGGCCGCCGATCTGGCTGCCGGTCCCAGCTTTGCCAACGGCATTACCAAGACCATGCTGCACCAGGAATGGGCCATGACCATAGAGCAGGCCATCGAAGCCGAAGCCCAGGCCCAGGCCCTGTGCATGCTGACCGAGGATTTCTCGCGTGCCTATCACGCGTTCGTGGCCAAGCAAAAGCCAGTCTTTCAAGGAAACTGATATGGCAGACACCAGCTATCTGAAGTGGCCTTTTTTTGAAGCCCATCACGCTCGTCTGGCCCAGTCGCTAGATGCCTGGGCCAGGCAGAACATTGCGCATTCCCATGGCGCCGATGTGGATGCCGAATGCCGGCAACTGGTCAAGGCCCTGGGCGAGGCCGGCTGGCTGCGTCATGCGGTTGCGGGTACGGCCTATGGCGGTGCGGGAGAGCATATTGATACAAGAGCCATCTGCCTGATCCGGGAGACTCTGGCGCGTCATAGCGGGCTGGCCGA
This sequence comes from Comamonas sp. A23, assembly GCF_004522605.1. Taxonomy (NCBI): domain Bacteria; kingdom Pseudomonadati; phylum Pseudomonadota; class Betaproteobacteria; order Burkholderiales; family Comamonadaceae; genus Comamonas; species Comamonas sp. A23. The sequence continues at coordinate 89,411 of NZ_RSDT01000008.1, read as the reverse complement.
CTTTGCGTTTGCCATGCAGGGTCTGGGTTCGGGGGCGATTTCTCTGGCGGGCAGCGAGGAGCAGAAAAAACGCTATCTGAGCCTGGTGGCCAGGGGCGATGCGATCTCGGCCTTTGCGCTGTCCGAGCCCGACGCCGGCTCGGACGTGGCGGCCATGGCCTGCGAGGCCAGGCTGGAAGGTGATCACTATGTCATCAACGGCGAGAAGACCTGGATTTCCAACGGGGGGATTGCCGACTTCTATGTCGTTTTTGTGCGTACCGGCGAGGCTGCGGGTTCGCGTGGTCTGTCGGCACTGATCGTGGAGGCCGGCACCCCGGGCTTTGAGATTGCCGAGCGTATCAACGTCATCGCGCCACACCCGCTGGCGCGTTTGAAGTTTTCGAACTGCCGCGTGCCTGCCACCCAGCTCGTGGGCGCGGCCGGCGAGGGCTTCAAGGTGGCGATGCGCACGCTCGATGTGTTCCGCACCTCGGTGGCCGCCGCATCGTTGGGCTTTGCGCGTCGTGCCATGGATGAGGCATTGCAGCGCGCGACCAGCCGCAAGATGTTCGGCGGCGTGCTGGCTGATTTTCAGCTCACCCAGGCCAAGCTGGCGCAGATGGCCACGCAGATCGACAGTGCGGCGCTGCTGACCTATCGCGCAGCCTGGTTGCGTGACCAGGGCGAGAACGTGACAAGGGAAGCCGCCATGGCCAAGATGACGGCGACGGAAAACGCCCAGCAGGTGATCGATGCCGCCGTGCAGATCTGGGGCGGCCTGGGCGTGGTCAGCGAGCAGCCTGTGGAGCGCCTTTACCGGGAGATTCGCGCCCTGCGCATCTACGAAGGCGCGACCGAGGTGCAGCAGCTCATCATTGGGCGTGACCTTATCAAAAGTCATAGCTGATGGCGATTTTGTATCAAGCGTTTGATCCTGTTTTTGCCTGAAAGATCGGAATCATGTCGTACACCGCGCATATCGATACCTTTGCTGCCGACAACCTGCCACCGCCCGAACAGCAGCCCGAGTTCATTTTCGAGCTGCCCGAGCTGCGGTTCCCCGAGCGCCTGAACTGTGCTGTGGAGCTGCTGGATAGACATGTGAGCGAGGGGCGCGGCGACCGCTTGTGCATTCAGGCCGAAGGCCTGCGCTGGAGCTATGCGGATCTGCAGCTCAAGGCCAATCGCATCGCCAATGTGCTGACGCAGGAGCTGGGACTGCAGCCGGGCAACCGCGTGTTGCTGTGCGCACCCAACAATCCCATGATGGTGGCCTGCTGGTTTGGCGTCATCAAGGCCGGGGGCATTGCCGTGGCCGCCATGCCGCTGCTGCGGGCCAAGGAGCTGTCCACCATCATCGACATAGCGCAGATCAGCCATGCGCTGTGCGATGCGGCACTGCGCACCGAGGTGCAGGGTGCGCAGGAAAAAACCAGCACGCTCAAGGCCGTGCGCTATTTCAACAGTGTGGAAGCCGATGCACTGGAGCGCCTGATGGAGCGGGCGGGCGATGACTTCCAGGCCGTGGAAACTGCAGCGACCGATACCTGTCTGCTGGGCTTCACCTCGGGCACCACGGGCGTGCCCAAGGCCACCATGCATTTTCATCGTGATGTGATGGCGGTCTGCGCCTGCTGGCCCGTGCATACGCTGCGTGCCAATGCCGACGATGTGTTCATAGGCAGTCCTCCGCTGGCATTCACTTTCGGGTTGGGGGGGCAGGTGCTGTTCCCTATGTCCATCGGGGCCAGCATGGCCTTGCTGGAGAAAGCCGGCCCCGTCCAATTGGTTGATGGCATTGAGCGATTTGGTGCCAGTGTGGTGTTCACTGCGCCCACGTCCTATCGTGTGATGGCCCAGCAGGGCGAACGTATCCGCCGCACCCGGCTGCGCAAATGCGTGTCGGCGGGCGAGGCCTTGACCGCCTCCACACGCGCGCTGTGGAAGGAGGCGACCGGTATTGAAATCATTGACGGCATCGGTTCTACCGAGATGCTGCACATCTTCATCTCGCACCGCGAAGAGGAGGCCCGTCCCGGTGCCACCGGCAAGGCCGTGCCCGGCTATCGGGCCAAGGTGGTGGATGATGCGGGGCTCGAGGTACCGCCCGGCACCGTGGGCAGACTGGCCGTGCAGGGTCCAACGGGGTGCCGCTATCTCAACGACAGCCGTCAGACCAAGTATGTGAGCCGGGGCTGGAATCTGACGGGCGATGCCTATCTGATGGATGTCGACGGCTATTTCGTTTATCAGGCACGCACCGACGACATGATCATCTCGGCCGGATACAACATCGCTGCACCCGAAGTCGAAGAGGCCCTGATGCAGCACGGTTCTGTGGCTGAATGCGCGGTGATTGGCGTGGCCGACAGCGAGCGAGGCCAGATCGTCAAGGCTTTTGTGGTGCTGCGTGCCGGCCATGTGGCCAGCGATGCCATGGTCATGGAGCTGCAGGATTTTGTGAAGAGCCAGGTCGCTCCCTACAAATATCCACGGGCCGTACAGTTCGTCGATCAGCTGCCGCGCACGGCCACGGGCAAGTTGCAGCGCTTTCGCCTACATCAAACCTGATTGCCATGTTTTTAAAAGCTGCATGCGCCTGATTGAAAAGCGCTGCAGGCAGATTTTGCCGAAGGAATTGTTTGGGAATGAATGAAGTGGCAATGGCTTCAAAACGCTTTGTGACGCAGGTGCCGATTCGTTTTGCGCACTGCGATCCGGCGGGCATCATCTTCTTTCCCCAGTATCTGGTGCTGTTCAACGGGCTGGTCGAAGACTGGTTCAACCAAGCGCTGGGCCTGAGCTATGCGGACATGCTGCACAAGGACAAGGTGGGCCTGCCCATCGTGCATCTGGAGTGCGACTTTCGTGCCATCACCCGCATGGGTGAAACCGTGAGTCTGGGCCTGTCGGTTGCCAAGCTGGGCAATCGTTCGCTGACGCTCGATGTGGATTGCACAGGCCCTGAGGGACAGCTGCGCGTGACGGCGCAGAAAGTGCTGGTCTTCACCAGTCTCCAAACCCATCAGGCCATCACTGCGCCGCAACATATCCGCCACGCAATCGAGCGTTGGCAAAGTTCATCCAATCCAACAGAAAACAGGAGTTGAACATGCAAGTACTGCTGCCTCCGGGCTGGCCCCGGCCCAAGGGATATGCGAATGGCGTGGCCGTCAGCGGCCGCCAGATCTATGTGGCCGGCATGATAGGCTGGGACGCCGAAGGTCGGTTTCATACTGACGACCTCGCGGCGCAGGCCAGACAGGCTCTGCACAATATCGTCGAGGTGCTGCAGGCCGGTGGAGCCAAGCCTGAACATATCGTGCGCATGACCTGGTATATCACCGACAAGAAGGAGTATCTGGCGCAGCAGGCCGAGATCGGCAAGGCCTATCGCGAACTGATCGGTTCATTCAGCGTGGCCATGACGGCCGTGCAGGTGGCTGCCTTGATCGAGGACCGGGCCAAGGTGGAGATCGAGGTGACTGCAGTCGTGCCCGACTGATTGGCAATCTGCGCACGCATAGCCGCTGGGCCTTGGGCGCAGCGGTTTTTTACGGCTGCTGCTTTGCAGTCTTACCGTTGTGCAACGCGGCTTGCATGGAGGCGGCGGAGGCTGGGCTATCCTCGCGCTGCCCTCCAGCCGTTGCACACCCGCTGTTTTGCGAGATGCCATGAAGCCGATATTTGACCCGTACCGACGCCATGTTCTTCAATGCATGCGTGCCGCAGCATTGCTGACAGGTGGTGCCATGCTGCTAAGCGCCTGTGGCAAGAAGACGCCCAAGGCCGCAGCCGTTCCTGCCGGGGCTACCGTGCTGGCGCTTGGTGACTCCTTGACGCAAGGTGTTGGAGCCAGCGCAGATGCCTGCTACCCCAGCCTGCTGGCCGAGCGCACGGGTTGGAAGGTGGTGAATGCAGGTATTTCGGGCGAGACCAGCAAGCAGATTGCGGACCGTCTGCCGGGGCTGCTCGATGAGCACGGGCCATCGCTGGCGATTCTGTGCGCCGGTGGCAACGACTGGCTGCAGCGCAGGAGCGAGCAAGTTGTGCAAGGCGAGATCACGCGCATGCTGCAGCTGTGCAAAGCCAGGGCGACGCCCGTGCTGCTGGTGGCCGTGCCGGAGCTGAGCCTGAGTGCAGCGTTGACGGGGCGCATGAAGGATCACTCCATCTACCAAACCTTGGCCAAGGACAACCGGGTGGCATTGCTGGCCGATGCCTGGAGCGAGGTGCTGGGCAATAGCGCCTTGCGCGCCGATCAGGTGCATGCCAATGCCGCAGGCTATGCGCGGTTTACCGAGTTGCTGGTGGCTCAGGCCCGGGCTTCTGGCTTTCTGGCGTAAATCACGGCTCGGCCCAGCGGCTGCGGGCCAGGCCGGCTTCAGAAGTCCAGCAGGCTCAGGCCCACGCTGAGTACCGTGCGCTTGTTGTTGTAGTCGATCAGACTGTCGCCATAGCCGCTGAACAGCTGAACATGCAGGCGCAGATTGCTCTTGCCGCCGTTCCAGCCTTGGCCCAGGGTGCGCAGCCACTCGATACGACCGGAGCCCTTGCCCTGGCCCAGCGAACCGCGTGCAGTCAGGCCCAGATAGTTCTGCTCGTTGACGTTCCAGCCCAGCTTGACTTCACCGCGACCGATGTAGTCCTGGATGTGGGGGTTGTCGTCCTCGAGCGCGCTCTCCTTCATGCGCTGCCAGGCCTTCAGATGCAGCTGCCAGCGGTTGCCCAGCTCGGCGCCGGTCATCAGATACCAGCGGTTCCAGCTGCGCGACAGCGGGTTGCTCTGGCCGTTCGACTGATGAGCTATGCCTATGCCCGAGTAGCGCCAGCGCCAGCCCAGCGGCAGCTGGGCGTCCGTCGGGTAGACGTAGAACACCTCGGGCTCGTGGTCGGTGGTGCGGAAGGGCCGCGAGATATCGCCGTTGAACAGCTGCCAGTAGGACTGCTGGGTATAGCCGAACCACAGCGAATCCTTGCCCTTCGAGGTGGGGCCGGTCAGCAGGCCGGAGGCAATCTTGGTGCGGGCCGAGAGCTGCAGGCGCATCTCGTGCTTCTGGTAGGGCTGCTCGGTCGCCAGGCCGCGGCTGGGCGAATAGGGCTGCTGATTGACCTCGTCGCCCACGACCACGGAGACCGACATGGGACGGTAGCCGCGGAAGTTGAAAGTGCCGCAGTCCGTGCCGGGCTCCAGCTCGAAGTAGCGCGACACCTCGGTGTAGCGCGGATCACGGCAGCCGCCGTTGTTGGGTGAGAGACCCAGGCCGCTGTCGGCGCTGGCGACAGTCGCCCCAGCCGCACTGGCGGGCGCGGCATCGTTCGCCGAGGCGGTAGCGGCAGTGAGAGCCGGCGCAGCTTGTGCGCTGGCTGCAGGTGTACTCCAACCGGTGGCAGGGGGCGCAACCGCCGGGCCTTGCTTGTGTGCCCAGGCATCAAAGCAGGCCAGGCGGTCGTTGTTGCTGGTGGTGGCAGCACATTGCTGCCAGCTTTCGGGGGGCGGCAGTTCCGCGCTGCTGGCGGTGGTTGGGTTCAGGCCGCCGACCAGTGCCAGGCCGATGCTCAGGGTCAGGGGGGGCGGGGTAAAGAAGCGAATACTCATGGGTCAATCAATGCACAGGCCGGTTGCGGTTGGCAACACCCAGCCCTGCTCAGGGTTGGGCCTTGCGCATGATGAACGCACGTGGTGGAACATTTTCTCCCTCCTGGTAACTGCCGTGAATTTCTGTACCGCAACTGCCCTCGACCACTTCGCCCAGCCAGGTGCCGGTGATGCGTGAGCCGTCTGCGCTTTCTTCAAGAGTGACCGTACCCTCGTTCACATCGCCCACCATGGGATGGCTGCTGCCCAGGCGGCTGACGCTGCCTTTGACATTGCCTTCCCATTCGGGATGCGGGCCCAGCACCATGCGGGCGGTTTCCTCACTGCCGGCGACGGAGCCCGTCCATACGCCTTGCAGCTGCTTGTCGCTCATCTGCCAGTCTCGCGCGCAAGTGCTGACAGGCTTGGAGTCAAACTGCGCGCAAGCTGTTATGGAGAAAGCGCTGGCAGCTATGAAAATCAAAGATCTCAAAGTCATGTGGAGTCATCAGTTGGCGGCGCCTGGCGCCGCCTGGTTCTTGCGCGCGGCAAATTCTTCGCGCAGCTTGCGCAGCTTCTCGCGCGGGTCTTCCTTGGCCGTGGCCGCATCGAGGCCCATTTCCTTGATGAAGCGGCTGGGCTGGCAGGCCACCATCTCGCGGCCTTTTTTGCGGCGCTTGGTCCAGCTCACGGCCAGCGTGCGCTGGGCGCGGGTGATGCCCACATACATCAGGCGGCGCTCTTCCTGCAGCCGCGCTGCCGTTTCATCGCTGACCTGCTGCTGCTTGCCATCGTCATCGTCCAGCTTGAATGGCAGCATGCCCTCGGTCACGCCGACCTGCATGACATGGGGCCATTCCAGACCCTTGGACGCGTGGAGGGTGGAGAGCACGACCATGTCCTGCTCCTTCTCGCGCTCGCTGATGGTGGAGAGCAGGGCAATGTTCTGCGAGACCTCCAGCAGGCTCTTGACCTCGGTCTGGGTGCCGGCGCCTGCAGCATCTTCTATCTGGCCGCCAGCGCGCTGGGCCATCCAGTCACAGAACTCCAGCACATTGCTCCAGCGCGCGGCGGCGACGGACTCGCTGTCCTCGCTGTCATACAGATACTGTTCGTAGCCAATTTCCTTGAGCCAGTCGATCAGAAAGCTGCGCGAGGCTTCAAAGCCCAGGGTGTGGCGGGCACGGTATTCCAGGTCGTTGATATAGCGGCCGAATTCCAGCAGGCTTTCGAAGGCCTTGCGCGGCAGCGCCTCTTCCAGCATGGCATTGAACAGCGAGCCGAACATGCTGAGCTTGTGCGCAGCGGAGAACTCCCCGAGCTTGCCCAGCGTGGTGTGGCCGATGCCGCGCTTGGGCGTGCCTATGGAGCGCAGAAAAGCCGGGTCGTCGTCGTTGTTGATCCAGAGGCGGAACCAGGCGCACAGGTCCTTGATCTCGGCGCGGTCGAAAAAGCTGGTGCCGCCCGAGACCTTGTAGGGGATGTTGGCCTTGCGCAGCGCCTTCTCGAAGGGCTTGGCCTGGTGGTTGGCGCGGTAGAGGATGGCGAAGTCCTTCCACGCGGGCTGCGGGTTCATATTGGCGCGCAGGCTCTGAATGCGGGCCACGGCACGCTCGGCCTCGTGCTCTTCGGTGTCGCAGTCGACGATGCGCACGGGTTCGCCCTCGCCGAGTTCCGAAAACAGTGTCTTGGGAAACAGCTTGGGGTTGGGGCCGATCACATTGTTGGCGGCGCGCAGGATGGCGCTGGTGGAGCGGTAGTTCTGCTCCAGCTTGATGACCTTGAGCTGCGGAAAGTCCACGGGCAGCTTCCTGAGGTTGTCCAGCGTGGCGCCGCGCCAGCCGTAGATCGACTGATCGTCGTCACCCACGGCCGTGAAGTGGGCGCGCTCGCCCACCAGGAATTTGAGCAGCTCGTACTGCGTGGCATTGGTGTCCTGATATTCGTCCACCAGCACATGGCCCAGCAGGCGTTGCCATTTTTCGCGCACCTCGGGGTGGCCGCGCAGCAGGCGCATGGGCATGCCGATCAGGTCGTCGAAGTCCACGCTCTGGTAGGCGGTCAGGCGCTCTTCATAGCGCTGCATGATGAGAGCGGTGCTGCGCTCGTTGTCGTCCTGGGCCATGGCCAGGGCCTTGCGGCTGTCCCAGCCCTGGTTCTTCCAGCCGCTGATGGTCCACTGCCACTGGCGGGCCGTCGCCACATCGGTGGTGCCGCCCGCGCAGTCCTTGAGGATGCCGGTGACGTCGTCGGTGTCCAGAATGCTGAACTGGGGCTTGAGACCGAGGATGTGGCCGTCCTCGCGCACCATGCGCACGCCTAGCGAGTGGAAGGTGCAGATCAGCACCTCCTTGGCCTGGCGGCCGATCAGACCTGCGGCGCGTTCGCGCATTTCGGCGGCGGCCTTGTTGGTAAAAGTGATAGCGGCAATGCGGCGTGGCGCCAGACCGGTTTCGATCAGACGGCCTATCTTGTGCGTAATCACACGGGTCTTGCCCGAGCCGGCGCCTGCCAGAACAAGGCATGGACCTTCGGTGTAATGCACGGCCTGGAGCTGAGCGAGGTTGAGACCAGCAGACATGAAGCAGAGTGACCCATCATCAAAAACAAGGACTGGGAGCATACCGCTTCGCTGTGAAGAGCCCTGATGACCGCGTTCACAACTGACAAAAATCAGGGACTCAGCGAGCGTTTCACCTACACGTGCACTCTCCTGTTATCTGAATAATTGTTGTAATAAGGTGTTAGTTTTGTAGCGTGAAGATTGCATCGTGTCCGGCCTTGATCCCGACAGCGCCAGCGAATTTTCGATGGTTGAGGGATTCATTGTCTTTTCCTCAACCCTCAGGGTGTTGTGCATGGCGAGAACCATCGGTGAAGTGAGCTTGGCCGCAGAACTTTGGACGCCTGCCGTGCAGCAGCGCTTTGAAGCGCTGTTCGCCGTGGCCGCGCGCAAGTCGCTTTCCGGCTGGCGTCAGGTTCCACGCCATGCGGCCGAAGTGCTGGTGATCGAAGGGCTGGAGAGCCTGCTGGTCAGGGCCGAGGCGAGAGCTCCTTGTGTGGTCTATCTCGGCGGCGAGCCGGCCATGCAGCCGCTGGGGCGTTCTTCCCAGGGCTGGGCAGTACATCTTGATGTGGACTTCACGCTGTCCGACCTGATCGACATGCTCGACCGTGCCGCGGTTTTCCTCATGGACTGGAGAGCCCGGCACAGGGCCGGTGAGCCCCTGCCGCTGCAGCGTGCCTTGCAAGAGCTTCAGTCGCAGGGAGTCGACTGTACGCATTGCTTTCAAATCAAATCCTGGGTTGCTTTGCCTGGCAGCGTCAACAGCGCGCAGAACATGCGTGCGCTGGCGCTGCTCGCGCGTGGGCCTATCAATGCCAGATCGCTGGCCGAGCACGCCGGCATTGAGATGTCGCAACTATCGACCCTGCTGTCCCTGCCTCAGATTCAGGCAGTCCTGCGCTGTAGTCTGCGCGGCTCCGAGGAACCCTCCGCTGCACAGAAATCAATTGCCCAGAAGCAGCCCGCCGCTTCCGTGACGCGTCAATGGCTCAGCAAGCTGACGGGCTGGATTACCCGTGGAGGACGTACATGACATCTTTCATGCCCATGCAGCCCGGCCAGGGTCTGCTGCGGGTGAGTCTGCTGGGGCCCATGGGCATAGGCAAGACCACGGCGCTGCGCAGCCTGTGCGGGGAATTCATGGCAGGCAGCGATGTGCGCAACCTGGACAAGGCGACGCACAGCAAGGAGTTCACCACGGTCGGTGCGGAGTTTGGCGAGATCGATCTGGGCTCTGGCGAGAGACTGCAGCTGGTAGGCAGCCCCGGTCAGGATCGTTTTGATTTCGTGCGCCGCTGGGTGCTTTCTGCATCGGTGGGAGCGCTGCTGATGGTGGACGTCAACGATGCGGGCGCGGTGGACTACGCCTGCGAGATGCTGACGGGGATCGCAGAGCTGGACCAGGCACCTTTGATGGTCATTCTCAGTTGCCGTCCCGCCAGCGGAGCAAGGCTGGAGGCATTCAGCTCCGCCCTGGTTGCCAAAGGCCATGACCTCACCCCGCTTGTTGAGGCTGATCCACGTGATCGCCAGCAGATGCTGGATGCCCTGAGCGTGCTGGCATCGCTGCTCTCCTTGCAAAGTCAGACTCTATGAAGACCCATACCTCCCTCGTGATTCCGCCACATGCCGTGGAGGCAGGTCAGGAAATCCTGGCGCGTGTGGTCGCCCCGGTGGCGGGCGTCCACATCGCCTTGCTCTGTACCCCTGACGGTTTCGAGATTTCAGCGCTGCGCATTCGCAGCGATCTGCCGACCGAACGACTGTCGGCCATGGCGGGCTCGCTCATGGCCATGGCCAAGGCCGTGGCCAATGAGATCGGACACAGGGATTGCAAGCGCCTGACCTTCGAGACGGAGTCGGGCACGGTGGTCTTCCAGGCGGTGAACGGCTCTTTCCCGGCCGTTCTCTGCCTGGTGGTGGATCAGAACGCCTTGCTGGGTCGCGCGCTCTGGGCGGCTGGCGAGGTTGCCACAGGGTACCTGCCCTCTTGATCACAGGTTCACTGGAGTTCTGAGTCTGAGTGGGTGCGCATCTGGCGCACGAGTTCCTTGTCTTGCTTTTTCAAAAGGTGGATTTATGGCCTCTATCCAGGATTCTCTGAACGCTCTGATGACCGCAGACGGTGCTGTCTGCGGCGCCCTCGTGGACAGCGCCAGCGGCATGCTGATGGGCAGCGTAGGCGGCGGCGTGGACATGGAGCTGGCCGCGGCCGGCAACACCGAGGTCGTGCGTGCCAAGATCAAGACCATGCGCATGCTCAATCTCAACGACCAGATTGACGACATACTGATCACTCTGGGCAAGCAATATCACATCATCCGTCCCGTTGCCGCCAATGACGGCGTGTTCTTCTATCTGGTGCTGGACAAGGCGCGTGCCAACCTGGCGCTGGCGCGCCGCAAGACTGCAGATGTGGAAAAGGAGCTCAAGCTCTGACGCGCTGTCCTTGTACCTGTCACAGCAGCCTGCCTTGCGCAGGCTTTGTTTTTGGATAGGTCTGCACTGAAAAATTTTCATCGAAGGCCGTGAGAGGGCTGGAGCCGGGCGCTGTCACAATTTGTGCGTGTTGTCCGTTCTACTCATCACCTTTCCCTTCTTTGCCCTGGTGGCTTGCGGCTTTGTCGCCACATGGCGCGGCATCCTGCCCCAGGCGTCCATCCCCGGCCTCAATGCCTTTGTGCTGTACTTCGCGCTGCCTTGCATGCTGTACCGCTTTGGCGCGCAGACACCGATTCATCAGCTGCTCGACATCAACGTCACCCTGGTCTATCTGCTCTGTGCGGTGCTGATGGTGGGGGCGACCGTGCTGCTGACACACGCACGCCTGGGCTGGAACGATGCCGCATTCGGTGCACTGGTCGCTGCTTTTCCGAACACCGGCTTCATGGGCGTCCCCATGCTGGCGGCGCTGCTGGGCGCGCAGAGTGCGGGGCCAGTGATCGTGACCATGGCCATCGACATGGTCCTCACCACCTCGGCCTGCATTGCGCTGTCGCGGCTCGATCTGGCGGGAGGGCAAGGAATCTGGCTGGCAGTGCGCAATTCGCTCAAGGGCATGGCGTCCAACCCCATGCCCTGGTCGATTCTGCTGGGCGGCCTGGCATCCGCCATGGGTTGGGTATTGCCCGGCCCGGTGGACAAGACCGTGTCCATGCTGGCTGCAGCGGCTTCGCCGGTGGCCTTGTTCACCATAGGCGCGGTGCTGGCGCGCTCGCAGATGAACAGCCACGAGCGCGTGGCAGCGCGCGACTATGTACCGATCGCGCTGGCCAAACTGGTCGTCCACCCGCTGCTGGTCTGGGCCGTCGGATTGGCCGCAATCTCCATGGGCTTGGGGCTTCAGCACGAAACCCTGGTGGTGCTGGTGCTGCTGGCAGCCCTGCCGTCCGCCAGCAATGTATCGCTGTTGACCGAGCGCTACGGCGCCCACAGCGGCCGCGTGGCCCGCATCATCCTGGTATCGACCAGCCTGGCCTTTCTCAGCTTCTCCGCTGCCGTGGCGCTGATGACCTGATCAAAAACAATAGCGATTTGCGCAAGACCAGCCTGCGCAAACCGCTGTTTTGGCTAAAAGCCGTAGATCAAGCACACCCCAACAAAGAGACACCGAGGAAGGGACGTCCCGCACCGAAGGTGTCGTCCCCCTCCCGAAGAGAGAGGGGGAAGGCGCGAAGCGCCTCAGGGGGGGAGTGCTCAATACTCCCAGAACATCCGCTGCAGTTCCTTGGTGTTGGCGCCCTTGGTCAGCGCCAGCATGGTCAGCAGGCGTGCTTTTTCGGGGCGCATATCGTGGGCGACCACCCAGTCGTACTTGTCGTCGGGCTGCTCGGCATTGCGCAGCACAAAGCCGTAGGGCACGCGTGACGAACGCACGATGAGCACGCCCTTGCCGCGGGCATCCTGCAGCGGCTTGACCATGCGGTCGGCGACCGAGCCATTGCCGGTGCCGGCATGGACGATGGCCTTGGCGCCAGCATCGACCAGGGCATTCACGGCCGTGGGCTGGACGCTGCCGTAGGCATAGACGATGTCCACCTGAGGCAGCTTGTCGATGTTGTCGATATTGAACTCGGAGTTCATGGTGTGGCGCTTGACGGGCGCGCGGAACCAGTAGTTCTTGCCCTCGACCACCATGCCCAGCGGGCCCCACTGGCTCTTGAAGGCACCGGTCTGGATATTGATGTCCTTGTTCACATCGCGGGCGGTGTTGATCTCGTCATTCATGGTGACGAAGACGCCCTTGCCCCTGGCGTCCTTGGAGCCAGCCACGCTGACGGCATTGACCAGGTTCAGTGCGCCATCGGCGGACAGGGCCGTGCCCGGACGCATGCTGCCGACCACGGCAATGGGCTTGTCGGTGTGCACGGTCAGGCTCAGGAAGTAGGCCGTCTCGGCCAGCGTGTCCGTGCCGTGGGTGATGACGATGCCGTCCACATCGGACTGCTTGGCCAGTTGCGAGACGCGCTTGGCCAGGGTCAGCAGATTGTCGTTGGTGAAGCTCTCGGAAGCGATCTGGAACACCTGCTCGCCGCGCACATTGGCGATCTGGGCCAGCTCGGGCAGGCCGGCCAGCAGCTTGTCCACAGGTACCTTGGCGGCCGTGTAGGTAGCGCTGTTGACGGTCGAGGCACCGGCACCCGCAATCGTGCCGCCCGTGGCCAGCACCACCACATTGGGCTTGGCTGCCTGCGCCTTGGCCGCCTGCGCGGCCGCAGGCGATGCATCCTGCGCCAGGGCTGCGCCTGGGGCGGACAGAACGCCTAGAACGGCAATGGTGGCAGCCAGCAAGGACTGGCGGAAGACTTGTTTTTGCATGAAGTAGTGCTCCGTGATTGAATGAAACGGCCTCTTGTGGAGCCGAGCCTCACACCATGCAATAGCCATGCCGGCTTGCCCATTCGCGCAAATCCCGATGGATTTGCCAGGCGCCTGTGGTTTATATAAATTGATAGCTACCAGCGCTTATGGGTAAAGGGCTCAAGACTGAAAACCCTTAAATTTTCAGCGGCTTTAGATGCTGAGCGGATCCACATCCACCAGCCAGCGCACCAGGGGCCTGTGCTCGGGCAGAGTGCGAAGCCAGTGCAGATACTGCTGCCAGGCATTCAGAAAGCGCAGCAGGGCGCTGCGGTTGCCGGCTTCCAGCAGCATCTGGGCACGCTCCACATTGGCCACGCGCTGCACCGCCATGGGGATGGGCGGGTAGATGAACACCTCGTCCAGATAAGGCAGCTTGGCCTCTCTGGCGACCTGGGTGGCGGCATTCAGAAAGGCCTGGGCGGCTTCCTGGGTGCGTGCATCGGCCCGGACTATGGCCTGAAAGGCATAGGGCGGCATGCCGGCATCAAACCGTTCCTTGAGCTGCTGCCTGGCAAACGCCGGGTAGTCATGCTTGCGCAGTGCGGTGTAGACGGCGTTTTGCGGGTCGTGGCTTTGAATCCACATTTCCGGATGGCTGCCCTGGGCCTTCACATATTGCGCATCGCGCCCGGCACGCCCGGCGGCCTGCATCAGCAGGCAGAACAGCCGCTCCGGGGCGCGATAGTCGCTGGAGTACAGCGCGCTGTCGGGTTGCACGGCCGCCACCAGCGTGATGCGCCGAAAGTCATGGCCCTTGGCCACCATCTGGGTGCCTACCAGCACATCCACATCGCCGGCATGCACCTGGGCCAGCTGCTGCTCCAGGCTGCCCTTGGCCTTGGTGGTGTCGGCGTCGATGCGCGCCACGCGGGCCGGATTGCCGTCGGGACGCTGCACATTGCGCAGCAGCCGCTCCAGCTCTTCCTGCAACTGCTCCGTGCCCTTGCCCAGCGGCAGGATGTCGGGGTTGCCGCAGCTGGGGCAGGCAAACGGCACACGCTGGGTAAAGCCGCAGTGGTGGCAGCGCAGCGTGCGGTCGCCCTTGTGAAAGACCTGGTGAGCGCTGCAATGGGGGCAGTCGCTCTTCCAGTTGCAGTCGGCGCAGAACAGCACGGGGGCAAAGCCGCGGCGGTTGAGCAGAATCAGGCTTTGCTCGCCGCGTTTGACGCGCTCGGTGATGGCCTCGATCAGCGGCGGCGAGAACACGGCGCGTTTGGGTTGCTGGCCCATGTCCACCATTCTCACCCTGGGAAGGCTGGCCGCGCCTGAGCCGGCCGCGCCAATGCTGGCCGCGCCGATACGGCTGGGCATATGCAGGCGCAGGTAGCGGCCGACATCGGGTTCCGAGGCATGCCAGCTCTCCAGCGACGGTGTGGCGCTGCCCAGAATGACCTTGGCGCCGGTATCGCGCCCGCGCCAGATGGCCAGATCGCGTGCCGAATAGCGTGCCCCTTCCTGCTGCTTGTAGCTGGCGTCATGCTCCTCGTCGACCACGATCAGCGCCAGTTGCGGCACGCTGGCAAAAATAGCCATGCGCGTACCCAGCACGATGCGGGCGCGGCCCGTGTGAGCGGCCAGCCAGCTTTTGAGACGCTGCGGGTTGGTCATGCCGCTGTGCATGCTGACTACGGCGTCCTTGCCGTACTGAGGCACGAAGCGGGCGACAAATCGCTCTTCCAGCTGAGGCGTGAGGTTGATCTCGGGCACCATCACCAGGGCTTGAGCCTCCGGGTTGGCATCCAGCACGGCTTGCACTGCACGCAGATAAACCTCGGTCTTGCCGCTGCCAGTGCTGCCGTAGAGCAGGAACGGGCCGGGGTTTTGCTCAATTTGCTCGAAAACCGCCGATTGTTCGGCACTGAGGGCGAGCAAAGGCGTTGCGCTGCTGGCGTCCTGCGTGTGAGCCATCGTCTCGGTGCTCGCTTGTGCTGCTTCAGCGACTTGTGTCTTCTTGCGCTTGCCGGCTGGCGTCTTGGCTGTCTTGGGCGGAGTCAGCCGCCGCGCCAGTTGTTCGGGCGACATATCGCGCAATTGAGGCGGCAAGGCGGTGACGGCGATCTCGCCCAAGCTGCGCTGGTAATAGTGCGCGGCAAAAGCCACCAGGCGTCGCCAGGCCTGGTTCAGCGGTTCTATGCCCTGCAGCAGGCCGGCAATGCTGCGCAGTTCCACCCCGTCTGGAATGGCTTCGGGGGCGGCGGGCGTATCCCAGACCACACCCAGCAACTCTCTTTTTCCCAGAGGAACGCGCGCCAAGCTGCCGGGCTCCAGCCATGCATCGCTAACGTAGCTCAACAGATCACCTACGGCGCTGTGGGCAGGGGTCTGGACGGCAACGTAAACGATATGGGACATGGAGTTGGATCGGGGGAAGGCGCTGCAGAGGCCGCGGTTCCTCAGAGCTATAGCAGATTTTGAGGCCTGCAAAGGCTTTGCGTTCTGTGGATAACTTTGTGAGAAACAATATGCGCGAAAGGCCTGAGCAAGTCCTGTTCGTGTTTGTAAGCCGGCAGGATGGCTGAGTGGTTGAATAATTAATTTATTTAAAACAAAGACTTATATGTATTCATGAGGCGATGAGGAGCTTGCTTCGGAGGAGTGTTGGCAGGGAGTCTGCCTCGCCATATCTGTGCATAAATCAGGCGGCGAGTCACTGTCAACCGAGAAGCTCCCTAAACCTAAATGCTTCCAAACCGCTGTGCAAAGTCCTTAACTTCTCAAAAAATAGCACTAGAGCCAGCAGCCATGAGGCATGCAGTTATCTTGAAGCATTCATATGTGGATAACTTCCGTCAATCGATGCCAAGGTGGATGAAAAAATAAAAAAGCGCCAAGCACTGCTGGCGCCGAATTTTTCAGGGTCTGAGATTTAGTGATTTGAAATCAATGATTTGCTGCCGCTCTGCTGCATCTCAGGGTGGCAATTGTCGTTCAATAACCATTTGATCTTATCGGGTGATTGGGGCCCGTTGTTCTGCAACAAATGCCTGGGAAGGCAGTTGTTGCAGGGGGAATCAGCCCTTTGTGCGCAGCAGGCGCGAGTGGCTGTGCACAGCTTCGACCAGCGCGGCCACATGTTCGGGCGGGGTGAACTGGCTGATGCCGTGACCCAGATTGAAGATGTGGGTGGGGCCGGTGGTGCTCTTGTCGGTATGGGGCTTGCCAAAGCTGTCCAGCACGGCACGCGCCTGGGCGGCGACCTGCTCGGGTGCGGCAAACAGCACATTCGGGTCGATATTGCCCTGCAGCGCCTTGCCGGGGCCGCCGATCTCGCCGCCCACGATGGCGCGCGCCTTGCCCAGATTGGCCGTCCAGTCCAGACCCAGCACTTCGCAGTCGATGTCCTTCATGTCGGGCAGCCAGATGCCACCGCCCTTGGTGAAGACGATGCGGGGCACGTCGCTGCCGTCCACGCCGGTGCGCTTGAGCTGAGCCAGCACGCGCTTGGTATAGGCGAGGCTGAATTCCTGGAAAGCACCGTCGGCCAGCACGCCGCCCCAGCTGTCAAAAATCATCACGGCCTGTGCGCCGGCATCGATCTGGGCGTTCAGGTAGGCCGCCACGCTGTCGGCGTTGACTTCCAGGATGCGGTGCATCAGGTCGGGGCGCGAGTACATCAGCGACTTGACGGTACGGTAGTCATCGCTGCCCTTGCCCTCGGTCATGTAGCAGGCCAGAGTCCAGGGGCTGCCCGAGAAGCCGATCAGCGGTACACGGCCATTGAGCACCTTGCGGATATTGGTGACGGCGTCAAACACATAGCGCAGCTTGTCCATGTCGGGCACGGCCAGCTCGGCCACGGCGGCCTCGTCGCGCACCACCTTGGCAAAGCGCGGACCTTCGCCTTCGGCGAACGACAGGCCCAGGCCCATGGCGTCGGGCACGGTCAGGATGTCGCTGAACAGAATGGCAGCGTCCAGCGGGAAGCGATCCAGCGGCTGCAGGGTCACCTCGGTGGCGTAGTCCACATTGGTGGCCAGGCCCATGAAGCTGCCGGCCTTGGCGCGGGTGGCCTTGTACTCGGGCAGGTAGCGTCCCGCCTGGCGCATCAGCCACAGGGGCGTGTAGTCAGTAGCCTGGCGACGGCATGCGCGCAGGAAGGTGTCATTGGTCAGGGGGGCGAAACTCATATGCCGATTGTCGCCCACTCCGGCTTTCCCATTCACCACAATCCCGAGCGGCAATTCAGCTCTCTGTGCAGGGATGGCGGCCGCCATGGTTTGTCATGCAACCGTCATCCAAATGTCGCGCGGGCTTCATCTGCGTTTTCCACAATGACGCCACGCAGACACACCGTGTGGCACAGGCAGGCCGCCAACTGCGTCCAACACCGGAGGAAAGCAGACATGAGGCATCCCGAGATTCTTGATGCGCTGAATGGCCAGAGCATCGCGACGACATCATCATCGGCTCCCTCGCTTTCCCATCGTCCCGCCAGTCCCGTGCATCCTGCCGCGCCCGCTTTGCGCCTGCAGGTGCGCTGGGCCCGGCATCTGGACGAGGTTCGCCAGGCCCAGCGTCTGCGCTATCAGATCTTTGCCGAAGAAATGGGCGCTGTGCTGCAGACGCCCGTGGCAGGTCATGACATCGATGTCTTTGACGATTTCTGCGAGCATTTGATGGTCTGCGATGAAGAGCAGAACAAGGTGATCGGCACCTACCGTCTGCTGACCCCCGCCCAGGCCCAGCGTGCCGGCGGTTTGTACAGCGATCAGGAGTTCGATCTCTCGCCCATCAACGCCTGGCGGGCGCAGATGGTCGAACTGGGGCGCAGCTGCGTGCATGCGGAGCATCGCCAGGGCGGCGTGATTCTGGCGCTCTGGGGGGCGTTGGCCGAATTCATGCAGCGCAACCGGCTCGAGGCCATGGTGGGCTGCGCCAGCATTCCCATGCAGTACCCGGGCCTGGCCCATGGCGAAGGTCCGGCACGCATCTGGCAGCAACTGCGCCAGAGCCATCTGGCCGAGCCCGAGTTGCAGGTGCGCCCCCGAGTAGCCCTGCCCGAGGAGTTGGCGCATATCAGCAATGTCTCGGCAGATGCGTTGAAGGTCGAGCCGCCAGCGCTGATCCAGGGCTATCTGCGTGCCGGTGCCAAGGTGCTGGGGGCGCCGGCCTGGGACAGCGACTTCAATACGGCCGATCTGCCCATCATGATGCGCATGCAGGATCTACCCTCACGCTACCGCCGACTGTTCGGGCGCATGAAGGCCTGAGGCGAGGGCAGAAAGCAAAAAGCCTGCGGCCATGCCACAGGCTTTTTTGATGGCTGGACGGGTCATGCCGCGTGGCTGGGCTCATCTTCCAGGCCTTCGGCAAACAGGCCCAGCGCCGTAACCATCAGGCCCAGCATGAGGAAGGCATAGGCTGCAATGGACAGCACCAGACTCATGCTGTAGCCCCATTGCAGAACCGAGCAGGCCCAATCCCAGGACCCATAAAGCGCGCTGCACTGATTGCTGGCCGGCATGTGCACATACCAGGTGACGGCGATCCACATCAGGACCAGCATCACCACCGTGGTGCGAAGCTTGTGTGACGGCGTCTGGTCCATGTTCTTGAGCAAGACCAGCGGTATGGCTCCGCCCCAGACAAACATCATCAGCCAACTGAAGGCAGGAGCCTGCGCCAGTGCCTGTTGCAACCAGTGCATCTTGGGCATGCTGTTGATGCTGGCCAGGACGTCCCAGGCAAAAGGCAGGGCCAGACCGGCGATTGCCAGACTGGCCAGCGCCAGTGCACGCAACAAGCAAAGACGTTTGTGAGACGGCTGGTGGATAAGGTTGGCATGCATGGCTTACCTCCTGTGCAGTTCAGGCAGTCCGCAGTGGTCAACGCGTGCAAGGCTGGCAAAGGCTGGAAACTGCGGTTGCGCCTGGCTTGTGGGCAGTTCCAGTCTAGAGCTTTTGCCTGGTTTGTGCCATAGGCACTATGCGCCTGCTTGAAGTTGCGCTCCACTCCAAGGTGAGGCCGGTGTGCCCAGTCGTAAAGTTGATTGCGCCAGGTTCATTGAGCTTGCCGGGGCTGGCATCTGCTCACCCCTGGGGCTAAGCTTGGTTTGCTCGACTCAGGGCCATGACCCCGCAGCGCCGGGCAAAGGAGTTCTTATGCTGAGCCATTCTGCTGTGACGACGATGCTGCCGGTGATGGATATGACGCGTGCTCGTGCTTTCTACGAAGAAAGCCTGGGTCTGCAGCCAGGAGAGCTGCGGCCCGATGGAAAGTTTGTCTACCTGGTTGGCGGCAGTGCGCTGGCCCTGTTTCCAAAGCCTGGCGGTACCAAGGCCGAGCACACGGCCATCAGCTTTCGGGTGCCCGATATCGCTGCCAGCATTCGGGAACTGAAAAGCCGGGGTGTGGTGTTTGAGGACTACGACTTCCCCGACTTCAAGACCGTCAACCATGTCTGCGTGCTGGGGTCCGAGAAAGCCGCCTGGTTCAAGGACACCGAGGGTAACTACCTCTGCCTGCATGAGGAAGTGGCGACAGCCTGAATTGCGTCATGCTTTGCGCGCGGTAATGGCCTAGATCTGTTTGAGTGCGTCAAGCACCTCGCTTTTGGAGAGCAGCTCGCTCAGCACCACAGGCTGCTTGCCGGGCAGGTACAGCACGTAGACGGGGACGCCGCTGCGCCCCAGCGATTGCAGTGCCTGGGTGATGGCTGGGTCTTGGCGTGTCCAGTCGGCGCGCAGCAGCTGCACCTGGTGCTGCGCAAAGGCAGCAAGCACCTCGGCATTGCTGAGCGTGGTGCGCTTGTTGACCTGGCAGGTCACGCACCAAGCGGCCGTGAAGTCCACAAACACCGGCTGGCCCGAGGCATGGGCAGACTGAACCTTGTCTGCCGACCAGGGTTGCCAGAGTTCGCCGGCCTGTGTTTGAGCCTGGCCCGCAGGCTCGGCCTTGATCAGCGGCAGGGCGTAATAGGCCACGCCAGCGGCCAGCAGCAAGGCGATGGCACCGAGGCTCATGCGGCTCTTGCCGCGCAGGCCTAGGGTCCAGATCAGCGCGGCCAGCACCAGCAGCAGGGCCAGCAGGGCCGCGGCGGCGTCCATGCCGCCCTGGTGGCCCAGCACCCAGACCAGCCAGACCACGGTGGCAAACATGGGAAAGGCCATGGCGTGGCGAAAGGTCTGCATCCATGGGCCGGGGCGGGGCAGCCAGCCCACGACGGAAGGCACGAAGCTGGCCAGCAGATAGGGCAGGGCCATGCCCAAGCCCAGTGCGGCAAACACCGTCAGCGCCTGCGCTGCAGGCATATCGATAGCAAAGCCCAGAGAGGCACCCATGAAGGGCGCCGTGCAGGGCGAGGCAATGGCCACGGCCAACACGCCGGAGAGGAAGGAGTCCAGTATCGGGTTGCGTGCCTGGGCGCTGGCAATGCTGCTGGGCAGCAGACTGCCGAACTCGAACCAGCCGGCCAGATTCAGTCCCAGCGCGGTGAACAGCGCTGCCAACAGCGAGACCACAACTGGCGACTGCAGCTGGAAGCCCCAGCCCAGTTGCTGACCGGCCGCGCGCAGGCCCAGCAGCAGTGCGCCGAGAGCCACAAAGGACAGCACCACGCCGGCGGCATAGGCCAGGCCACCCAGTTTCTGGGCCTGGCGGTTCTGGCCATGCACCGCAAACCTCAGTACCTTGATGGCCAGCACGGGAAACACGCAGGGCATGAGGTTGAGGATCAGACCGCCGATCAGGCCGCCCAGCAGGGCCGCCCAGAGGCTGCCTGCACTGGCCGTATTGCCTGCGGGTACGGTCTGTGAAGCGGTCTTGTTGGCCTCCAGCGCTGCGGCTAGGGCCGGGGAAACGCCTGCGAGCGCGGGGGCGCTCCAGCGGCCCTGCACGGCCAGCTCGCTGCGCCAGCCAGCGCTTTCGCCTCGCTCCAGCGCCGCAGCGCGCTCAGCGGGCGGCAGGGCCAGCACAACGGCCAGTTGCGCTGCGGTTTCGCCGCGCATATCGGACAGGGGTATGTTTTCGCCGACCCAGACGTCACCGTCCCAGTGCTGCTTCCAGTCCTTGCCCGACTCTGCGGCATGCTTGAAGGTGTCGGCGTTCTCGGGGTAGAACTCCAGTGTCTTGCCCTTCAGGCTGGCGGGCAGTCCGGGTATGCGCAGCGTCACACGGTCGTCGGGCAGGTTCGTGCCTTCGGCCTTGCCGGACTCGACAAGGGCCTGGCCGCCCTGGCTCAGCGCCTGGGGCTGGCCGGCCTGGGCCTGCGCAAAGGCCTGGCTTTGCGCAGCGCTGCTGCCCTGAACGGGGATCTGCAGCTGGAAGTTGCCGGACTCGGGAATGCATTCCACGCGGCAGACCAGCCATTCGGCGGCCAGGCCCACGTCCACCATGCCGGAGGCCGGTGCCTTGAAGTCGGCCGCGACCTTGATGGGTACGGGCAGCAGCACCGTGTCCTCATAGCCATAGTTGACCAGGGGCCCTACGCGCAGCGCATGAGGCAGCGGCCAGGCGATGGGGCCAGCCTCCAGGCCCGTGGGCAGCTGCCACTGCAGCACCGTGGGCAGGCCCGAATCGCCGGCATTCTTCCAATAGGTATGCCATTCGGGCTGGTGGGTGATCTTCAACCCCAGCCAGAAGACCTGACCGGCGGTGATGCCCTCGGGGGCCTGGGCCACCAGCTCGGCCTGCACACGCGGCGTCTGCACGGTGGCGGCACCTGACGCTGCATTCTTCAGCAGGATCTGCGCGCCGGCACCGCTGGAGAAGGCACAGACCCAGATGGTCAGCGCCAGCATCAGCCAGAGTGAAAGGCGTTGCGAGAGGCTGCGGGGTCCGGTGGTCAGGAAAAGGGCTTGAGAAGACATGGCGGACGGTGGGAGTCTGTGGCGGTGTTTTTGGTTCCCTGCACGGGGGCGGCCGATTGGCAAAACCAATGCTTGCATAGGCGCATGGTATTGGACAGAAGGCGCGGGCGGACTCCATCATGGCCCGGCCAACAAGGCTCAAACAGCCCGCAGCCGGAGCCGGTCGCAGGAGTCCGTTACCGGGCAATTACAGGAGACAAGCATTATGGTGAATACATCACGCCGCCGCTTTCTTGCCACCTCGACTGCCTGTGCTGCCACCGCGCTGCCCTGGCATGCGGCCGCTGCGCCCGGCTATCCGGACAAGCCGGTACGAGTCATCGTGCCGTTTCCGGCCGGTGGCACCACCGACGTCGTGGCCCGGCTGACCATGCAGAAGTTGGGTGAACTTGCGGGCCAGTCCTTCGTGGTCGACAACAAGAGTGGCGCCAACGGCGTCATAGGCTCCGAGCTGGCGGCCCGCGCAGCACCCGACGGCTATACCTTGCTGATGAACACGGCAGGAGCGCAGACCCTGAGTCCCGTGCTCTACAAGACCGGCTACGAGGCGCTGGCCAGCTTCGAGCCCATCAGCCATCTGTGCGATGTCGGCTTTGTGGTGATTGCGCGCAAGGACCTGCCCGTCAATAGCATGCAGGAGCTGATCGCCATGGCGAAGCAGGGCCGGCCGCTGAGCGCCTCGTCGGGCAGCAGCATGATTTCGCTGATCACCGAGCAGTTCAAGAAAGTGATCGAGGCACCGGGCATCGTGAATGCCCAGTACAAGGGCACGGGCCCGCAGATGCAGGCCGTGGTGGCGGGCGAGGTGGACTTCTCGTTCGACTCCTTCACCTCGGTGGAGATGATTCGCGCTGGCAAGGTCAAGGCCCTGGCCGTGCTGCTGCCCCAGCGTGTACCGGCCTTTGCGCAGCTGCCTACGCTGCGCGAGCTAGGCATAGCGGGCATGGATTTCAATTCCTGGTCGGGGCTGCTGGCTCCCAAAGGTACGCCTCAGGACATCGTGGGCTATCTGGCCCAGCAGATGGACAAGATCATGCAGATGCCTGATGTGCTGGCCAGGCTTGCTGGCTACAACTACATGCCGCGGCGCAGCACGCCCCAGGAGTTCGGTCGGCTCATTGCCGACGACCATGAGCGTTGGAAGCGCATCGTCAAGAAAACAGGCATTACCCTGGGCTAGCTTCGCGAGAAGCAGATCCGGCCTCCGCGGCCAGGTTGGCGACGGAGCTGGGCGGCTGCCCGCCCACCTCGGCCGGGATGGCGATGCGCTTGCAGGGCTCGGCACTGGCCATCAGCGCATCGCTGTCCACGGGGGCCTGCTCCTCCGTCCCTGCGGGCTGTGCCGGGGCTGCAGCCGGCAGCATGTGCGCCTTGCGCCAGTTGCCCCAGCGGTAGTAGGCCAGCATCATCAGCATGGAACAGACGGAGCTGATGGGAAAGCTCCACCAGATGGCATCCACGCCCATCACGGGTTGCAGCCAGCGCGCCACGGGCACGCGTATGCCCCACATGGCAATTGCCAAGATGAGCACCGGCGCCATCACGGCCCCCGTGGAGCGCACCACGCCGGCCAGCACAAAGGTCACGCCGAAGAAGAGGAAGGAGCCTATGGCAATGTGGTTGAGATGGCGGGCCACCTCCAGTGAGGGGCTGCCGCCGGGCAGAAACCAGCCCAGCACATGGCGGTCCAGCAGCACGATGAGGACGATCAGGCTGCCCGTCATCAAGAGATTGCCCAGCATGCCTGCATTGGCCGTGGCGCTGACACGCCTCCAGAGCCCTGCTCCCACGTTCTGCGCAGCCATGGACGAACAGGCCGCGCCTATGGCCATGGCCGGCATCTGCACATAGGTCCACAGTTGCAGCGCTGCGCTATAGGCGGATGCGGTCTGCACGCCATGCTCGTTGACCATGGAGATCATGGCGATCATGGCCAGCGAGATCATCACGATCTGCACGCCCATGGGCAGGCCCTTGACCACCAGAGTGCGCACAATCGTCAGATCGGGCTTGAACAGCCCCAGTTGCCGGCGACCTATCCACAAGGGGTGGCGGCGCAGGCGCAGCCAGCCCAGCAGGGCAAAAAAGCTCACGGCATTGGCAATCAGCGTGGCCACGGCCGAGCCCTGGATGCCCATGCGCGGTACCGGCCCCCAGCCAAAGATCAGCAGAGGGTTGAGGGCCATGTCCAGTGCCACGACGACGAGCAGAAACCAGAACGGCGTTCGGGTGTCTCCCGCGCCGCGCAGGGCCGCCGTCACAAAGCTGAACATGAACAGCAGCGGAATGGCCAGAAAGATGACCTTGAGATAAGCCTCGGCCAGTGGCAGCGCTGCTTCGGGTGTGCTCATCCACAGCATGAGATGGCGCGACAGCGGCCAGCCCAGCAGGGCAATCAGCAGCGAGACAACACCAAAAAACGTCGCGCTGGTGCCAAGCACGCGTTTGGCCTGGGCGATGTTTTTCGATCCCATGCTCTGGGCGATCAGGATATTGGTCGCCATGCTGATGCCGAACACCGCGCCGATCAGCGCAAACATCACATTGTTGGCATTGGCGGTGGCCGTCAGCGCGGCCTCGCCCAGGTGACCGCCGACCCAGATAGCATTGACCGAGCCGTTGAGCGACTGCAGCACATTGCCGGCCAGGATCGGCAGGGCAAAGACCAGCAAGGTGCTGGCAATCGGGCCCTGGGTCAGGTCGCGGGTCTGGGGCTTGGAGTTGGCGGTGCGCGCACTCTGGCGCGGGGCGCTGGCGGAGGCTTCAGGCATCGGCCCATTGTGGGGCATGTCGGCCGGTTGCGGTTGACGGGCGGTGGGCCCGGAATCCGGGGCAGGAGGTGGTTTTGGGGCGCTGGCGCAGCTACGATGATGGCCATGAGCAATACACCGACCACTCCCGCAAGCGCGCTTCCCCGCTGGCCGTCACGCTTCTGGGCCCAGGCATCGGCCCATGACTTTGCCCTGGCCCAGAACAATGGCCTGGCCGCAGACACCGTGGCCGTGCTGCCCGTGGCGGCGGTGGAGCAGCATGGGCCGCATCTGCCGCTGTCGGTGGATGCCAGCCTGATAGAGGGCGTTATCGATGCCGCTCTGGCGCAACTGCCCGCCGAGCTGCCGGTGCTGTTTCTGCCGGCGCAGAACATCGGCTTTTCGGTCGAGCATACGCACTATGCGGGCACCTTGAGCCTGCAGCCGGCCACGCTGATCGCGCTGTGGACGGAGCTGGGCGCCTGCGTGGCGCGCGCCGGCATCAGGAAGCTGCTGCTGCTCAACGGTCATGGCGGCCAGGTCAGCGTGATGGACATCGTTGCGCGCGAGCTGCGCATCAAGCATGGCCTGCTGGTCTACAGTGCCAGCTGGTTCGGGCTGGTGGACGACGCGGCCAACCAGCAGTTCTGCGCGCATGAGCATCGCTTCGGTATTCACGGCGGCGAAGTGGAGACATCGATGATGCTGCACCTGGCACCCGAGACCGTGCATATGGAGCGTGCGCAGAACTTCGCCTCCAGCTCGGAGCTGCGGGCCGGCAAATACCACTTCATCGGCAATGGCCGCAGTGCCAAGCTGGGTTGGGCCATTGAGGACTACAACCCGGCCGGAGCCGTGGGCAACTCCGCCGCCGCGACGGCCGAGCGCGGCGCGGCCATGGTGCATTCATCGGCCGAGGGCCTGGTCAGGCTGCTGAGCGAAATTCATGATCTGCCCCTGAGCACGGTGGGAAACCAGCCGCAGCCGCTTTGAATTCAGGAGCTTCTCACGCAATAACAGTCTAAATTTGCAGGTTGTTTTGTTTTGAAAATCAATGCTATCAAGCGTTAGAAGCTACTGAAAACATAGTCCTTGCTGTCATTGCTTCGGTATTTTTGCCTGAGCAATCACATCGCCCCAGCGCTTGATTTCCGATTGCAGCAGCTTGGCGGTCTGCTCTGGCGTGCTGGCCTGGGCCTGCACATTCAGTTCGCGCAGCTTCTTGGCGACCTCGGGGTTGTTGACGGCGGCGTTGATTTCCTTGTTCAGACGCGCGATCACGGGGGCTGGTGTCTTGGAGGGTGCAGCCAGCGCATTCCAGGACGAGGCCACAAAGCCCTTGACGCCGGATTCCTGGGCCGTGGGCACATTGGGCAGCAGCGGCGAGCGCTTCTCGCCCGTCACAGCGAGCAGGTTCACGGCCTTGGAATTGATCTGGCCCATGATGGGCGTGAGAATTTCCACGGCCGCATCGATCTGCTTGCCGCGCAGCGCGGTCACCACGGCGGGTGTGCCGTTGAAGGGCACGATCTGAGCATCAATGCCGGCCGTGGTCTTGAACAGCTCTGCCGCCAGGTGCTGGGTGCTGCCCACGTTGATGCTGCCCAGGTTCAGCTTGCCGGGATTGGCCTTGGCATAGCTCACGAGTTCGCCCAAATTCTTGAAGGGCGATTTGGCATCGGTGATGACGCCGATGTCGAAGTAGCCCAGCGTGGAGATGGGCGTCAGGTCCTTGACCATGTCGAAGGGCAGATTGTTGAACAGGTTCACCGTGACGGCACTGCCGTTGGACATGAGAAACAGCGTATGGCCGTCGGGCGCCGCCTTGGCCACGGCGTCGGCCGCCACGATACCGCCCGCGCTGGGCTTGTTGTCTATGACCACGGGCTGGCCGAGCTGGGTGGACAGCTGCTGCGCCACCACACGGGCCGTCACATCGGCAACGCCGCCGGCCCCGAAGGGAACGACGATGCGGATGGGTCGGTTGGACAGGCCTTCGGCCTGGGCGGTGGCAGCAAATCCGCTCAGCAGGGCAGCCCCCGCTGCGGCACTGATCAGGGATTGGGTAAAACTGCGGCGTTTCATGCTTGTCCTTCTGTCTGAAACTTTTATCCCAAGAGTGTGCCGCCGAAAGATGCCCGGAGGCAGCCGCAAAGCGTTCTGTCTGCTATGCCGCACAGGTATGGCTAGTTACCGCTTGCTTGCAGGGTATCCAGTCCCCAGTGATGCATGATCTCGCGCACTATCAGCAGGGCGGCTGCATGCTCGGGGGTCTGCGGCAGCTGCGGGTCGGCATGGCCGGGCTGCTGGGCCTGGCGCGCCAGCAGCTCGAACAGGTTCTCGATGGCCTCGCGTGACGCCTGGGTGGCTTGCGGGTCGGCTGTGGCACTGTGGATCAATTGCCGCAGCAGCGGGGCTGTCGTTTGCAGCAGACTGGCGCCTGCAGGCAGCCAGCGCCCGGCCGGCATGACGGCATCCTCGACATCGGCAATCGCGTTTTCCAGCATCAGCGCATTGGGCATGCGCTGGTCAAATGCCTTGACCAGGGTGGCAATGCCGATGGGCAGCCGGTGCTGCTGCGCGCCTATGTCAAGCGTCAGCGCCGTATCGCCAAGGCTGAGAAAGATGGAGTCCATGCAGGACTTGTAGCAGCTTGTGTTTGCCTGCGCCGGGGTCGTGGGTGATCAGGCTGCGGTGACCCAGTCTCTGTACTCGAGCCCATCCAAATGATTGAGCGTATTGAAGCTTTGCAGCATCAGCCGCTTGGGGCTGATGCTGAATTCGGTCACTGCAATATTGCGCAGCCGCATATTGAGGGCAATGGTCACTTCGGGCGCGGTTCCAAGCACCTGGCCCACGGCCGCGGAGATGGGGCCGCCGCTGCTGACCAGCAGCACGTTCTGGCCGCTGTGCTGGTGGCGTATCTCCTCGAGCACCTGGTGCACTCCATCCGCAAACCCGTTCCAGTCAGGCATGCCGACCGGGCTGATGGTGCCTCCCATCCATTGCGCCAGCGCGTCGCACAGCAGGCGGAAATGATGGCGGTACAGCTCGGGCGTATCGGGCCTGGGCAGAGGGGCAGGATGGATGGCGCGCAGCAGGGCTTCGCTGTCGTACTCGTTGAGTCCGGGCCGGTTTTGTGCCTCGGGGCTGGAAGCGCTGCCCAGACCCTGGACTATGCCGGCCAGCGTCTGCTGATGGCGCTTGAGCGTGCCTGCATAGACGGCGTCGAACTTCAGACCTCGCTCACGCCAGTATTCACCCAGACGCACGGCCTGTTCCTGGCCGCGTGGGCTGAGCTGGTCGTAATCATCCGCGCCAAACGAGGCCTGGCCATGGCGCACAAGGTAGAGGTTTCCCATGGCGCGGATGTTGGGCCTTGGCCGCTTGCTGCGCTGTCATGCCTGCGACCAGGTGGCGCTTGGGTGACAGCGGACTGGTTCGCATTTCCGCATCTCGCATCGGGATTGAGGTACAGGCATGGCCTGGCGCTCGGTTAAGATAGTTGAGAGCTATTCTCAAAAACATAACAACACGCTCCGCTTTCGGTACTGGTTCACGGATCTCTTGCACTTGGCTGGCAGGAGGCTTGTCGGTTTCGAGGCGGAGCGTGTTTTTTTATGCCTGTTCACCTTCTGGAGCCCTCCATGTTTCGACGACCCCTGTTTGCACTGGCCGCCGTTGCCAGCCTGTGCGCCCCTGCGCTGTCCGCCCACGCCGAGGACATCACGCTCTATACCACCCGTGAACCGGCACTGATCCAGCCCTTGCTGGCGGCCTTCACGGCGCAGACCAAGATCGGCGTGAAGACGGTCTTCGTCAAGGACGGCCTGCTGGAGCGCGTCAAGGCCGAAGGCCAGCGCTCGCCTGCCGATGTGCTGATGACGGTGGATATCGGCAATCTGCTGGATCTGGTGGACGGTGGCGTGACCCAGCCAGTCAAGTCCAGCATTCTGGAAGCCGCCATTCCTGCCCAGCTGCGTGCCGCAGACAATCAGTGGTTTGCGCTGTCCATGAGGGCCCGCGTGCTGTATGCCGAAAAGGACATGAAGATCGGCGCCTTCCGCTATGAAGACCTGGCCAAGCCGCAGTTCAAGGGCAAGGTCTGCAGCCGTGCCGGCCAGCACCCCTACAACACGGCGCTGATTGCCGCCATGATTGCCCATGACGGCGAGGCCAAGACCGAGCAGTGGCTCAAGGGCGTCAAGGCCAATCTGGCACGCAAGGCCACAGGTGGTGACCGCGACGTGGCGCGTGACATTCTGGGCGGCATCTGCGATGTGGGCCTGGCCAACACTTATTACGTGGGCCATATGAAGGCGGCCAAGGAAGGTACGGACGCACGCAAGTGGGGTGATGCCATCAAGGTCGTCAAGCCTACTTTCAACGATCCCAAGAGCGGCACGCATATCAATATCAGCGGCGCCTCGGTGGCCAAGCACGCGCCCAACCGCGATCAAGCCGTGAAGCTGCTGGAGTTCCTGGTCTCCGAACCGGCCCAGAATATGTACGCTCAGGCCAACTACGAGCACCCTGTGCGCAAGGGCGTGGCGCTGGACCCCGTGGTGGCCCAGAGCATCGGCGAGATCAAGATCGATCCGCTGCCGCTGACCGAGATTGCCAAGCACCGCAAGGCTGCCAGCGTGCTGGTCGACAAGGTGGGATTCGACAAGTAAACACCCCTGAGCGGCCCCGCCGCTTCCCCTCTCTCTATGCGCTGCGCACTAGGGGAGGGGACGACAGCATCGCAGCGGGACGGCCCTTGCTCGCTGTCCCTTGCTTGGGAGCATGCTTGTTTTAGCATTGCGCTCCTGTTTGAGCCCCTTTGCTGGGGCATGTCTGTTTCTGGGCCCTTGGTCTTGCCGTGATCGTTTTGTCTTGATGTTTTCTTATCTTCGTTCAGGGCTCAGGCCCGTTGGGCCGGCGTGGCAGGGCGCAAGCTGGTTGATTGCGCTGGGGGTGTTTGCGCCCATTGCCTCGCTGGCCTGGCTGGCGCTGGGGGCGGACTGGGCGCACTGGCAGGATCTGCTGCGCTATGTGCTGCCCGATGCCGCAGCCAATACGGCCTGGCTGCTGGGCGGGGTGGGTCTGGTGGTGCTGGTGGTGGGCACGGGCTGTGCCTGGCTGGTGACGGCCTGTGATTTTCCGGGGCGGCGCTGGCTGCATTGGGCACTGCTGCTGCCGCTGGCCATGCCGGCCTATATCGTGGCCTTTGCCTATCTGGACCTGCTTCACCCCATAGGCCCGGTGCAGGGCGCGCTGCGCTGGTTGCTGGGGTACGACAGCCCGCGTCAGTGGCGCCTGCCCGATCTTCGCTCCATGGGCGGTGCGATCTTCGTGCTGGGCTTCACGCTCTACCCCTATGTGTACATGACGGCGCGCTCCATGTTCATGACCCAGCCGGCGCATCTGATGGAGGCCGCACGCTCGCTGGGTGAGACCCGCTGGGGTGCTTTTTGGCGCGTAGCCCTGCCCATGGCGCGACCGGCGCTGGTCGTGGGCCTGAGCCTGGCGCTGCTGGAGACACTCAACGATATCGGTGCGTCCGAGTTTCTGGGCGTGCACACGCTCACGGTGTCGATCTACACCACCTGGGTCACGCGCTCCGATCTGGCTGGTGCCGCGCAGATTGCCTGCTCCATGCTGCTGGCCGTGGTGGCCCTGGTCTGGCTGGAGCGTCAGGGGCGCAGTCGTCAGCGCTTTGGCTCGGCCCAGCGCATGCGGGCCATAGCGCCGCACCGTCTGCCCGCAGGCAGGGCCTGGCTGGCAACACTGGCCTGCAGTCTGCCGGTGCTGATCGGCTTTGCTGCGCCAGCGGCCTATCTGGCCTGGGAAAGCGGCAAGCGTCTGGTACAGGGCTCGGGCGTGTCCGAGGGCCTGGTCTCTAGTCTGCTCAACACTTTGGGGTTGGCGCTGGGCGTGACCGTGATCGCGGTGGCTGCGGGTCTTGTCGTGGCCTGGGCCACGCGCACCGGCATCAGCACGCGAGCGCCTTCGCGCTGGCCAGCGCAGCTGGCGGCGCTGGGCTACGCCGTGCCGGGCACGGTGCTGGCCATCGGCCTGCTGACGCCGGCGCTGGCGTTCGACGCCGGGCTGGCCCAGCTGTTCGGTATGAATGGCCTGCCGCTGATGGGGCAGGGCATCGTGTTGGTGGCTGCCTGCGTGATTCGCTTTCTGGTCATGCCCGTGGGCGGTATCGAGGCCGGGCTGGCGCGTATCCCGCCGACGCTGGAGCAGGCCTCGCGTCTGCTGGGCGAAAGCCGCCTGGGCACGCTGCGCCGCGTGCATCTGCCGCTGCTGCGGCCCGCCATGGCCACCAGTGCCATGCTGGTGTTTGTCGATGCCATGAAGGAGCTGCCTGCCACCTTGCTGCTGCGCCCGGCCGATTTCGACACCCTGGCCACCTGGCTCTATGCGGAAGCCGCGCGCGGCACCTATGAGGAGGGCGCGATCGCCGCGCTGTGCATTGTGGTCGCGGGGCTGGTTCCCGTCATGCTGCTGGCGCGCACGCAGCTGTCGGGTGGGCAGCGATGAATAAGCATGAAAATGGGCTGCGGCGCCTATGGGTATTACGCAAGCAGCTATTGAATATGAATAAGACTTACGCATACAAGAATGCAACAATGGCCTGCCTTTTGAGGCAGTTGTCTTGCATGAACCCGTTTTGCGTAAGTCGTGATGAAGTGATTGCATGACCGCCTCTCTACAAATTGCGCAGCTGCAACTGGGCTATGACACGCCCAAGGGCTTGCACACCGTGCTGCAGGGCTTTGATCTGCAGGTGCCTGCAGGTCATATCGCCAGCCTGCTGGGCCCTTCGGGCTGCGGCAAGACCTCCGTGCTGCGAGCGATTGCGGGTTTTGAGCCGGTGCGCGCGGGAAGCATTCATCTGGGCGAGGTATTGCTCTCCGGCCCCGGCACGCATCTGCCTCCCGAGCAGCGCCATGTGGGCATGATGTTTCAGGAATACGGCCTGTTCCCGCATTTGACGGCAGTGCAGAACGTGGGCTTCGGCCTGCGTCGCATGGGCAAGCCAGAGCGCGACAAACGTGTGCAGGAGCTGCTTGCCGTGGTGGGGCTGGCGAATTCAGGTAGCAAGTTCCCGCACGAGCTGTCCGGCGGTCAGCAGCAGCGTGTGGCGCTGGCCCGCGCCCTGGCGCCGTCCCCGGCCTTGCTGCTGCTCGATGAGCCATTTTCCAATCTCGATGCCGCCACGCGCGAGCGCCTGACGCTGGAGGTCCGCGATATTCTGCGGGCCACCGGGCAGACGGCGATTCTGGTCACGCACAACGCGCAGGAGGCCGAAACCATGGCCGACCAGATCTGCAGGATGACGCCGGCCCAGCTCTGAGCCGGCTCTGAGGTCTAAAGCAGGACGCGGCCTGATGTGACGGTCACGGTATGGCCGCCCACCCAGAGCTTGCCGTTGGCGGCGGTCTGGACATGAACCTGTCCGTCACGGCCCACGCATACGCCTTGTGCGGCGATATAGGGCGTCTGCAGCAGACCCTCGCCCGTCAGCCATTGGGCCAGTGCAGCATTCAGGCTGCCGGTGACAGGGTCTTCGCTGGCGGTCTCGCCTATCAGGGCGCGCACTTCAAGGCGTGGCTGGGCTGGGGTCACTTTTTCTTGAGCTGCTTCTTCCGCCTGCTTGGCAAAAGCGCGGGCCTCGCGGCTGGAGCGGCCAATCAGCGGGGCATCCTCTTCCACCTCATAAATGGCCGCCAGACCTGCTTTGGCCCCCAGCTTTTTGAGTGCTCCAAAGTCTGGCTCCACACTCAGAACCGTATCGGGGTGGTCGAGCAGCATTCCCAGCCAGGGCGAGCCGTTGTAGAGGCTACGCGCCATCAGCAATTGCTCACGCTGCAGGCCCAGGGCCTGCAGCACGGGTGCCAGCTCCTCTTCGGAAATCTCCTGGGAGTCGAGCGAAGGGGCTTCGAAAAACAGCGCACCTTGCGCATCGCAGCCAATGGCTACCAGGCCTTTTTGGCATTCCTGCAGTACCTGCTCGGGGTTGCGCGGCTGGCCGCCCTGGGCCAGCCAGGCATGGCAGCTGCCCAGCGTGGGGTGGCCGGCAAAAGCCAGCTCGCCCGCGGGCGTGAAGATGCGCAGCCGGTAGTCGGCGCCCGCAGCCAGCCCCTCGGGCGTGGGCTGCAGCACAAAAGTGGTTTCCGACAGATTGGTCCAGCGCGCAAAGGCCTGCATCTGGGCCTCGCTCAAGCCATCGGCGCCCAGCACCACGGCCACGGGGTTGCCGAGCAGCGCGGTGTGCGTGAACACGTCCACGGTCATATAGGGACGGGAGAGAGGGCTGGTATGTGCGCAGGCAGACATGGGCAGCGATTGTCGGCAAAAAGAAAAACCGGCGCAGAGCCGGTCGATGTGGCATTTCACATGCCATGGGGTATCAGAGACAGCGAGGAAGCGCCGCCGCGCACCGAGGCTGTCGTCCCCCTCCCGCATTGCGCAGCAAAGCGAGAGAGGGGGAAGGCGGGGCCGCCTAGGCGCGTCAGCGCCTCAGGGGGTGTTGCTGCGGATGGCGTCAGCCAGAGCAGCAATGCCAATATTTATCTGCTCGGCAGACACCGTCACATACGACAGGCGCAGCGTGTTGTTCTGTGCATCGCCGGCGTAGAAAGGCGCGCCGGGCACAAAAGCCATATTGCGCTCCACGGCCTTGGTCAGCAGGGCCTGGGCGTCCATGCCTGCAGGCAGCTTGACCCAGAGGAACATGCCGCCCACGGGACGTGTCCATTGCACGTCTAGGCCGGCCATCTCGCGCTCCAGGGCCATCAGCATCACATCGCGCTGAGCCTTGTACATGGCGCGGATGGTGGGCACATGGCGGTCCAGGAAGCCGTCCTTGATGACTTCGGCCACCACGCGCTGATTGAAGCTGGGGGTGTGCAGGTCGGCAGCTTGCTTGGCCTGGGTCAGCTTGCCGTAGACGGACTTGGGCGCGACGATGAAGCCGATGCGCAGGCCGGGGGCCAGCACCTTGGAGAACGAGCCCATGTAGATCACGCCCTCGGGGTTGCGTGCAGCCAGGGGCAGGGGAGGCTCCTGCTCGTACCACAGGTCGCCGTAGGGGTTGTCCTCGATCAGGGGAATATCCAGTTCCCTGGCCTTATCGACCAAAGCCTGGCGGCGCGCATCGCTCATGGTGCGGCCGGTGGGGTTCTGGAAGTTGGGCAGCACATAGGCCAGGCGGGCCTTGTCGGCGCCGCTGCCGATCTGCTTGGCAAAGTCTTCGATCAGCATGCCTTCGTCATCGCTGTCCACGCCCACGGCCACGGGCTCCATGGGAGTGAAGGCCTGCAGGGCGCCGAGGTAGGTGGGTTTTTCAACCAGCAGACGGCTGCCCTTGTCCAGGAACACCTTGCCGATCAGGTCCAGCGCCTGCTGGCTGCCGGTGGTGATCAGGATCTGCTCGGGATCGACGCTCCAGGGCAGGAAGTCGGCAATCGCCTGACGCAGCGGGGCAAAGCCCTCGGTGGTCGAGTACTGCAGGGCTGCGGCACCGTCGCGCTGCATCACGGTCTGGCAGGCTTCGGTGAACGCGTCCAGGGGGAAGGCCTTGGGGGAAGGCAGGCCGCCAGCCATGCTGATGATGCCGGGGCGGTCGGTCAGCTTGAGGATCTCGCGGATGGCGGAGGAATTCATCTTGGCAGCACGTTCTGCCAGCGTCCATGTTGTCATAAAACAGTACTCGATCTCTACGTTGCCAGCCCGGGCAGGGCTGGCCGGTGTGCATTCTCACGCCGTTGTCGGGCATGTGCCGGCCTGAGCTTGGGGCTCGGGATGCAATCGCTGCGGCGCACAAAGCGCTGCAACCATGCACCAGCAGGTGGGCTTATTGTGTCGCGGCCGGTTTGCCTGTGTGGGCTGGCGGGCAATTGCGACTGTTTGGTCTGCAGTCGGTGAGACTGCAGACCGTGACCATAGCCCTGTGTGGAGGGCGGCCAAGAGAGGTTGATGGACTCAATATACGCTTGAGACCATTACAGTACCTATACAGACAGTCTCACAATCATGGCTTCTGTATCGGTATTCGCTTCAATACAGTTCGCTGCACATCACCATGTCCATCTCCCTGTCCCGCCAGGCGGCCCTGACCCTGACCCAGCAGCTGGCCGAGCGTCTGGCCGAGCGCATACGCACAAGGCTGCTGCCCGCAGGTGCGCGACTGCCTTCGGTACGTGAATGCGCGCGTCAGCAGGGCGTGAGTCCGTACACGGTGGTGGCTGCCTACGACCTGCTGCAGGCCCAGGGGCTGGTCGAGGCCAGGCCGCAGCGCGGCTTTTATGTGCGCGATATTGTGCAAAATCCGCTTCAAATGCCGGAGAGTAAAGCGCAGATAGCTATCAATGCGGGAGCGGTCAATACCCCGGTAGGCATCCCGCCTGGCACGCGCATCAACGCCACCATGCTGATTCGAGGCATGTTTGTGGAGAGTGTGGCCGGCAAGCCCCAGCCCGGTGCCGGCGTGCTACCTGCCGAATGGCTGGATGCCGGCTTTCTGGTGGCCGCCATGCGCAAGGTCACAAGCGGGCAGGCGCTGCGCGAATCGTTGGTGCGCTATGGCGAGCCCATGGGCGACAGCCGGCTGCGCGAGGCGCTGGCGCGGCGCCTGCAGCGCATAGGCATTGCGGTGGGGACTGGCCAGATCATCACCACCCTGGGGGCGACCCAGGCGCTGGACATCGTGAGCCGAGCCCTGCTGCAGCCCGGCGATCCGGTGATGGTGGAGGAGCCGGGGTGGGCCGTGGAATATGCACGCCTGGCCGCCATGGGCATGCGCGTGCTGCCCGTGCCGCGCGGGCCCGAGGGGCCGGACATGGCGGTGATGCAGCGCTATTGCGAGACCATGGCCCCCAAGCTCTATGTGAGTGTCAGTGTGCTGCACAACCCCACGGGCTACAGCCTGAGCGCTGCCAGCGCCCATGAGGTGCTGCAGATGGCGCAGCGATACGGCTTCTATGTGGTGGAGGACGATAGCTACTGCCATATCGCTGCCGATCACGCTCCGCGCGTGACGGTGCTGGACCGCTTGCAGCGCAGCATCTACATCAGCGGCTTTGCCAAGGTGCTGGTGCCCAACTGGCGCCTGGGCTATCTGGCCGCGCCGCCCGATCTGGTCGAGAGACTGCTGGACACCAAGCTGCTGTCCACCCTGTCCACGCCGACCCCCATGGAGCAGGCCCTGGCCCTGTGCATGGAGCAAGGCCAGTTGCGCCGCCATGCCGAGCGGCTGCGCCAGCATCTGGCCCAGGCGCGCACGCGCAGCGTGGCGCTGGCCCAGGCCGCCGGCTGTCGGTTTGTGGCCGAGCCTGCTGGCATGTTCGGCTGGGTGGATACCGGCGTGGATACCGAGGTGCTGACCCAACTGCTGCTGGATCAGGGCTACATGATTGCCCCAGGTGCCATGTTCCATGCCAGCCGGGGCTCCAGCACCTGCATGCGCATCAACTTCGCGACCACACAGGATGCCGCCTTCTGGCGTGTCTTCGAGCGCGTGGTGGCCCAGATGCGGGCCCAGGCGCAGAAGTTGTAGAACGTGTTGACGATCTCCTCGCGCCGCAAACCCTCTGTCCCGCAGGGTTGGAGCGAAATCGGGCGATTTCTGCGCGCTGACTCTTGCTTGCACCCCGGTGCAAG
The DNA here is from genome assembly GCF_004522605.1 of Comamonas sp. A23. Classification (NCBI taxonomy): domain Bacteria; kingdom Pseudomonadati; phylum Pseudomonadota; class Betaproteobacteria; order Burkholderiales; family Comamonadaceae; genus Comamonas; species Comamonas sp. A23. The sequence goes on along the minus strand of NZ_RSDT01000008.1, from coordinate 53,207 downwards.
CGGCGAGCCAACGCTTTGAACTCATCCCGATTGCACTCCAACGCGACTGCGTAGAGATCGCCAACACGTTCTTAACCCAGCTGGACGGAGCCCTGATGAATATGGCAGCTTGTGCGCTGCAGCAGCTCGCCAAAGGCGTCGGACATCGGATAGTCGAACTCCACGGGCCGCTGCCTGCCTATGGCATCGCCGTGCACCACGCCGCGGACCAGCCAGCTGACCATCTGTGTGTCATAGCTGGCTGTGCTGGGGCATCAAAGCCATAGACGCGGGCACAGCCATGGTTCATGGGGATGTCTGCGGCGCTGCGGTCAGGTGGCGGGCCACCGCTTAGCGGCCGGCGTGGTTGAGCGCGCCCAGAACATCTCGTGCCGGGTTGCCCCTGTTGCTTGGAGTTTCCGCGTCGAGCCTAGCTGGCTGCGTGATAGATGCGTGCGCGGCCAGTCTGCGATGCGCCGCGCAGACTGCTTTCATAGGTGCTGTCTTCGGCAGCAGGCACCAGGGCCTTGGTGCGGCGCTGGTTGAGCACGGAAAGCCGTGCCAGCTGGTCACGGACCAGGGAAATTTCGCGGTCCAGGTTCTGTGCGCGCTCGCGCAGTGCAGGCGTCCAGTCGTCTGCCGAGAAGCGTTTGACGAGCTGTGAGAACGCCACCATGGCGTCACGCAGGCGGGTGCTGGACTGTTCCAGCGCGGATGCGTCCGGTGACTGCAGCGATGCCGAAACGGTCTGAATCACCGCATCCAGCGAATCGAGCATTTCCTGCAAGGTCATCGGGTCAGCCTTTGTTCGGGAGTTCAGGCGCGGGCGCTTCAGCCGCGAGCGTGAACCAGGAATTCTTCGGTATTGGCCAGCAGCTTGTCTGCCACGGCCTCGGCGTTGACGCGGAAGCTGCCATTGGCAATGGCTTCGCGCATGGCCTTGACGCGATCAGCATCAAAGTCGGTATTGGTGCGGCTTTGGCTGTCCAGGGCGCGGGCCGAGGACGAAAAGGACACGGGCACGCCGGCGGCGCGCTCGGACAAGCCTTTGGTCGATTCTTCGGTGGCAACCGTGGTGGCGGATTTCGGGGCCTGCTTGGCGGCTGCAGCGGTCTGCTGCAGGTCCGGCTTATTGCCTATCTTCATGCTGGTTCTCCAATCGCCCTGTATCGGCGTAGGGCGCTGTAGCCTTGCTTTCGACAAGGGCGCGTAAAACTTGAGGAATATTTGGCATGGTTGATAAAGTGAGTGCGCACTCTCTCGTCATTGAACCAGAACCACGCCACTGGCATTGACCGTTCCTGTGACAAGGCGGCCATTATCCATGCGAACCCGTACCTGCTGTCCTTCTCCGGCTGCAGTCATTGCCTTGCCTGAGCCGGCAACGCTGAAGCCGCCGCCGTTGACCATCACCTGGACGGGCGATCCCGCCGTGAACAAGGCAGGCGGACGTACCATGTTCTGGCGCAGAGCCTGCCCCGACGTCAGCGGTCGCGCCGCGACCATGCCGATGAAATCCTGTGCATTGGCGAAGACGGGGGCGCTGTCCTCGGCCCAGTCCACTTCAGCGGGGGCTGCGTCCTCGGCGCTCAGCGTCTTGCCGGCCGGAATATTGCCCTGGGCCACCCAGGCTGGGCCATAGGCCCGCACGGTGATGGGCAGGAATACGTTCCAGGGCACGCTGCCCTGCACGCAGCGCAGGCCCAGCCGGGTGCGACCCCAGAGGCGACTGCCCGCAGGCAGATAGGGCTCGACCTTGGCGCAGGCTGCCAGGCGCAGGCGCGAGTCCAGCTGGCCCATCTGCACCTCCATGCGTAAAGCCATGCCATTGCCGGCCTGAACGGTCTCTGCCGATGGCTGGTGCAGAGCCGCATCGACAAAGCGCTGTCCGATCTGGCTGAGCTGCGCCGCGCCGTCCTGGGCCTGTGCGCCAGCTGTCAGCAGCAGCGCAGCGAGACCCCATGCTGCAGCCAGGCCTCGAGAGGGGCGAAGGCACAGAAACAGGGAAAAGCGGCCAGACATGCATCAATCCTTTGAAGTATCCGCAGTCACGAGGCTGCAGACGATGCTGGCAAATATAGGCGTGACATGGCTTGCGCAATGGCTTGAAGAGCCAGCGCAATACCGCTTTCTTCGCGCTTTAGTTTGCGCTGCCGATTTTCATAATCCTCGCATGCCGCAGTCCGTGGGCTCCGGCATCCCCGAATTCTGAAAGCGAGGCCGCAATGCTGAACAAAATGACTGAACGACTGGACTTCCAAAGCGAGGCGCTGCTCTTGCGCGCCGAGCGCCAGCGTGCCATTGCCAGCAATATTGCCAATGCCGACACCCCCGGCTATGTGGCGCGCGACTTCAACTTCCGTGAAGCCTTGATGGCCGCGACCAGCGGGCCCAAGCCCCTGACCCAGGCCAGCGTCACGACGGCAGGCCATATCCCGCTGCAGGCGCAGATGTCGGACGAGGCGCTCAAGGCCAAGCTTGGCTATTCGGTCAATTCCCAGCCCAGCCTGGATAACAACACCGTGGATCTGGATCGCGAGCGCGCCAATTTCGTCGACAACTCCGTGCGCTACGAAGCCACGCTGCGCTTCATCAACGGCCAGGCCAAGACCATGCTCAGCGCCATTCAAGGCCAGTAAGCCCAGGAGCTAAACCATGTCCATGTTTTCCATCTTCAATATCTCGGGCAGCGCGGTCAGCGCCCAGTCCCAGCGCCTGAACGTGGTGGCCTCCAATCTGGCCAACGTCGATGCCGTGGCCGGCCCCGATGGCAGCGTCTACAAGGCGCGCCAGGTCGTTTTTCAGACCGTGCCCATGGGCAACGACGGCAGCGCGGGCGTCAAGGTCAATGCCATCAGCGAGGACAACACGCCCGGCCGCCGCATCCACGACCCCAGCAATCCGCTGGCCGATGGCGAGGGCTATGTCACCCATTCCAACGTGAGCGCTGTGGACGAGATGGTGAACATGATCTCGGCCTCGCGCTCCTATCAGAACAACGTGGAAGTCATGAACACGGCCAAGACGCTGCTGCTCAAGACTCTGCAAATGGGCCAGTAAGCCCAGGAACACACACATGATCTACGGCGCAAGCAGCGTGGACGGCACCACGACCAACACCACCAGCAATACCAAGAATGCGGTGACCAACCCCAACGAGGCGCAGGACCGTTTCCTCAAGTTGCTGGTGGCCCAGCTCAACAACCAGGACCCCATGAATCCCATGGACAACGCGGAAATGACCTCGCAGATGGCGCAGATCAACACCGTGACCGGTATTCAGCAGCTGAACCAGACCATGGCCTCCATGTCCAGCCAGTTCACGGCCATGCAGGTGCTGCAGGGCACTTCCATGATCGGTCGTACGGTGCTGACCGAGGGCAATACCCTGGGCGTGGCGGCCGATGGCACGCATACCGCTGCCTTCGACCTGGAAAACCAGGCGGCCAGCGTCAAGATCCAGATCACCACGGCCAGCGGCGAGCTGGTGGACACCATCGACCTGGGTGCCGGTGCAGCTGGACGGAACTACTTCACCTGGGATGGCAAGGACAAATACAGCGGCGATGCCTCGCAATTGCGCTACAGCGTGGTTGCCACCAATGGCACGACCGCCGTGGCATCCACACCGCTGGCGCCGCATGCCGTGATTGCCACCAGCTCGGCCAATGGCTCTTTGTCGCTGGAGCTCGATAACGGCGACAGCGTGGCTTATTCCGGCGTCAAGGCCGTTTACTGATTGAGGAACACATCATGGGTTTTCAACAAGGTCTCTCCGGCTTGAACGCCGCCAGCAAGAATCTGGACGTCATCGGCCACAACATCGCCAACTCCAACACCACGGGCTTCAAGGCCTCGCGCGCTGACTTTGCCGAGATGGTCGCCAGCGCCATCGGCTCGGCCAGCGGCCAGAGCAGCGGCATTGGCGTCAACGTGGCCTCCGTGTCCCAGCAGTTCAGGCAAGGCTCCATCACTTCGACGGGCAACAACCTGGACATCGCCATCAACGGCAACGGCTTTTTCGTCGTCAAGCAAAGCGACGGCAGCATCGCCTACACGCGCGCCGGCAACTTCGGTCTGGACAAGGAGGGCAACCTCAAGACCGTGGACAACGACAATGTCATGGGCTATGTGGTGGACCCTTCGACCGGCAAGATCCAGTCGGGTGCCACGCCTGTGCCGATGAGCTTTCCCACAGGGCAGCCGATTCCCGCCAAGCAGACATCCAAGGTGAATGTGGAGCTGAATCTGGATGCACGCGCCACGGCGGCTGCCGGCGACGCTACAGCCACGCCTCCTGTCGCTGCCACGCCTCGTGCCACCTATGGCACCTCGCTGAATGTGTATGACACCCAGGGCACGGCGATCCCGGTCAATCTGTATTTCGAGAAAGACGCCACAGGCAACACCTGGAATGTCTTCAACTCGCTCGATGCCACGGCCACGCCCATCGGCAAGGCCGTGTTCGACGCGAGCGGCAAGCTCACCAGCGTCACCCCCAATGCACCGACCACAGGTTCGGGCACCACGTTGAACCTGAGCGTCAGCGGCGGCACGGCCAATCCCAACGGCCTGCAGCCCTTCGATGTCGCGTTCGATTTCGGCGGTCTGACCCAGTTCGGTACCAAGTTCGCCGTCAGCAGCCTAAAGCAGGACGGCTATACCTCGGGCGCACTGACGGGTATCAATGTGGGCCGCGACGGCTCCATCGTGGCCTCCTACTCCAACGGCGTCACGCGCACCGAAGGCCAGATCGCTCTGGCGGCCTTTACCAATACCCAGGGGCTGGGCTCCATCGGCAACAACAAATGGGTTGCCACCTCCGACTCCGGCCCTGCGCTCAATGGTTCGGCCCAGACCGGCACCTTCGGCTCGCTGCAGTCGGGCGCGCTGGAAGAGTCCAACGTGGACCTGACGGCCGAGCTGGTCAACATGATGACGGCGCAGCGCTCCTACCAGGCCAACGCCCAGACCATCAAGACGCAGGATCAGGTGTTCTCCACACTCGTGAACTTGCGCTGATCAACACAACCGTTTTAGTAACGCAATTGCTCTGAAATAGGGCGCGGCACCAAGCGAGAGACATCGAGCCAGGGCCGCCCCGCAGCGAGGATGTCGTCCCCCTCCCGAAGAGAGAGGGGGAAGGCGCGCAGCGACTCAGGGGGAGGAAAGCCGCATGGACAAAATTATTTATACGTCGATGACTGGGGCCAATGCGGCAGCCCAGCGTCAGGCCGTGCTGGCTCACAACCTGGCCAATGCGGGCACCAACGGCTTCAGGGCCGAGATGTCCACCTTCCGCTCGGTGCCGCTGCAGGGCACGGGAGCCGGCACTCGCGTGTTTGCGCTGGAGGCCACCTCTGGCTATCAGGACACTCCCGGCCCTGCCCAGCGCACCGGCCGTGCGCTGGACGCCATGGCCATGGGTCGCGCCTGGTTTGCCGTGCAGGGACTTGACGGCCAGGAAGCCTATACGCGCAACGGCGTGTTCGAGATCTCGCCCGAAGGGCAGCTGGTCAACAGCAACGGCCAGGCCGTGCTCTCCGACGGCGGTGCTCCCATCGACATCCCGCCCGAGTCCACGATCTCCCTGGGTTCGGACGGCACGCTGACCGCCAAGATGGGCAATCAGCTGCCCGTGGCCGTGGGGCGCGTCAAGCTGGTCACGCCGCCCGTCGATGAGCCGCTGGTGCGCGGCGATGACGGCTTTTTCCGCGCGGCGCAGGGCGATGCGCTGCCCAACGATGAAACAGCGCGCCTGTTGTCGGGCTCGATCGAGGGATCGAACGTCAACTCCGTCGAAACCATGGTCGGCATGATCGCGGCCTCGCGCCAGTTCGAGCAGCAGATGAAGTTGCTGCAGACCGCTGAAACCAACGATAAATCCGCCAGCTGGCTGCTGAGCTTGAACGGCTGATAGCCAAAGGAATACGTCATGATCAATTCGCTGTTCATTGCCAAGACCGGCATGGAAGCCCAGCAGACGCAGCTGGACGTGATTTCGCACAATCTGGCCAACGTCTCCACCACCGGCTACAAGCGCGCGAATGCGGTTTTCGAGGATCTGATCTATCAGAACCTGCGCCAGTCCGGCTCCCAGACGACCGAGCAAAATCAGCTGCCGACAGGCCTGCACCTGGGCCTGGGCGTGCGCACCGTGGCCACCAGCCGCAACTTTCTGCAGGGCAGCCTGCAGCAATCGAGCAATGCGCTGGATGTGGCCATCAACGGCAACGGCTTCTTCGAAGTCAATATGCCCGACGGCACGATTGCCTATACCCGCGACGGTTCGTTCGAGGTCGATGCCCAGGGCCAGCTGGTGACCTCCAGCGGCCTGCCCGTGGCCAACGGCATCACCATCCCGCAGGGTGCGACCAAGGTGTCGATCAGCCATGACGGCGTGGTCAGCGTCACCATGCCCGGCCAGGCTGCGCCGCAGCAGGTGGGCAATATCGCGATGAGCCAGTTCATCAATGCCGCAGGCCTGGAGCCCCGCGGCCAGAACCTCTACGTCGAGACCGCTTCCTCGGGCCAGCCCCAGCAGGGCACGCCCGGTACCAACGGTCTGGGCACGATTCAGCAGGGCTATCTGGAAGCATCGAATGTGAACGTGGTCCAGGAGCTGGTGACCATGATTCAGACGCAGCGCGCCTACGAAATGAATTCCAAGGCAATTCAGACCTCCGACCAGATGCTGGCCAAGCTGGCGCAGCTCTGATTGATCACCATGTATTGAGGAGCAGCCTGCGCTTGATGCCTATGGTTTTCAGATCAATTCATTGCTGAATTCCATTAGGGGAAAGCGCTGAAAGCTCTGATTTCAATAGCGTGCCTCGCGCACGCAAGGGCATAAGGGGCGAAGCGCCTGACTGCCAAGGACTTGCCGCCATGTTCAAAGCCATTGTTTCCCATTGCCCGCCGCTCTGCGCCCTCGCCGGGGCCCTGCTGGTGTCGGGCTGCGTCACGCTCAATCCGCCGCCGCCCGTGGACATGCCATCCACCGCACCTCCCGTGCTGCAGCCGCGCGAGCAGACGGCCCAGGCGCCCACAGGCAGCCTGTTCAATGCCAGTCGCTACCGTCCCATGTTCGAGGATCAGCGCGCCCGCATGGTGGGCGATTCGGTGACGGTGCAGATCGTCGAGCGCGTTTCGGCCAGCCAGAGCACGGACTCCAAGGTCGGGCGAGCCAACGAGCTGAGCACGGGCATCACCTCGCTGCCGCTGCTCAGGGGCGGCGCCGAGAAGACGGTGGCCGATGCGCTCACCCTGGGGGCCGAGAGCAAGAACGACTTCAAGGGCTCTGGGGCCACCAGCAGCAACAACACCTTCACGGGCTCGATTGCCACCACCGTGGTCGATGTGCTGCCCAACGGTCATCTGGTGATTGCCGGCGAGAAGCAGATCGGCGTCAATCACAACGTCGATGTGCTGCGTTTCACGGGCACGGTGGACCCGCGCTCGCTGCGTCCGGGCAGCACCGTGGCATCGACCCAGGTGGCCAATCTGCGCGTCGAGTCGCGCAGCCGTGGCCAGGCAGGTGAAGCCCAGTCAATTGGCTGGTTGTCCCGGTTCTTTTTGAACGTTATGCCGTTCTGATTCTTCCGAGAATGGGCAGTATGAAAGTACTGTCCACGCTCCTGTCACTGCGCCCTGCGCACACCGCCTTGCTGGTGGTCGCAGCCCTTGGCGCCAGCGGGCTCACCCTGCCTGCGCATGCCACACGCATCAAGGAGGTTGCCGCCATCCAGGGCGTGCGCAGCAACCAGTTGACAGGCTATGGTCTGGTGGTCGGCCTCGACGGCACGGGCGACCAGACCACGCAGATGCCCTACACCAAGCAGGCACTGGCCAATTACCTGGAGCAGATGGGCATCGCCCTGCCGGCCACGGGCAATGCGGCCCAGCTGCAGCTCAAGAATGTGGCGGCAGTGATCATCACGGCCGAGCTTCCGGCCTTTGCACAGCCCGGCCAGGCCATAGACATCAATGTCTCCTCCATGGGCAATGCCAAGTCGCTCAAGGGCGGCACGCTGGTGGCGACACCGCTGCGCGGCGCGGACGGCGAGATCTATGCCCTGGCCCAGGGCAATGTGGTGGTCGGCGGTGCCGGGGCTGCGGCCGGCGGCTCCAAGGTGCAGGTCAATCACCTGAACGCGGGCCGCGTGCCGCAGGGCGCACAGGTCGAGCGTGCAGTGCCCACTCCCGTCAACCAGGGCAACACGATCACGCTGGGCCTGAATCAGACCGACTTCCAGACCGCCGACAAGATGGTTCGCGCCATCAACCAGCGCATGGGCGCGGGCACGGCCATGGCATTGGACGGCCGCACGGTGCAGGTCAATGCCCCCATCGATCCGGGCTCACGCGTGCGCATGATCGCCGAGATCCAGGAGATGCCCATCGAGACCTCCAAGCCGGCGGCCAAGGTGGTCATCAATGCACGCACCGGCTCCATCGTGCTCAATCAGGCGGTGACCCTGGGCCCCTGCGCGATTGCGCACGGCAATCTGTCCATCACCATCAGCACCACGCCGGTCATCAGCCAGCCTGCACCGTTCTCGCAGGGGCAGACCGTGGTGGCGCAGAAGTCCGATATCCAGGTCAAGCAGGAGCCCGGCAAGGTCATCAACATGCCCAATTCGCCCCAGCTCACCGATGTGGTGCGGGCGCTGAACTCACTGGGCGCCACGCCCCAGGATCTGCTGGCCATCCTGCAGGCCATCAAGGCCGCGGGCGCCATGGACGCCGAGCTGGAGGTGATATGAGCACGTCATTGCCCCATTCTTCATCCCTGGCGGCCAGCAATGCTCTGGCTGTCGATGCACGTTCGCTCAATGCGCTCAAGACGGCTGCCGGCGAGAACAGCCCGCAGGCCGCACGCGAGACGGCCAAGCAGCTCGAGTCGCTGTTCATGCGCGAGATGATCAAGAGCATGCGCGAGGCGACCATGAAGTCCGGCCTGCTCGACAGCGCGCAGGGCAATCTCAGCACCGACCTGCTGGATCAGCAGCTCTCGGTGGCCATGGCGGGCCAGCCTGGCGGCCTCACCGATGCCATCAGCAAGCAGCTGGCGCGCAGCATGGGGGTCGACGCCGCCGAGGACGCCGAAATTGCCGTGCCTTCCACACTGAGCCTGAGCCGCAACGCCTGGCGCAATGTGGGCAGCAACGGCGCCTGGAGCGGCAGCCGCAGCCAGGCTGCGCAATCGATCAATGCCTATGCACCGGCTCCCAAGGGGCGCGACAACTTCGTGACGGCGCACACCGGCGCGGCCCAGCGCGTGGCCAGCGAGAGCGGCATCCCGGCCCACTACATGATCGGCCAGGCCGGACACGAGACGGGCTGGGGCAGGAGCGAGATCCGCAACAAGGACGGCAGCAACTCGTTCAACCTGTTCGGCATCAAGGCCGGTGGCAGCTGGACGGGCAAGGTCGCCGAAGTCACGACCACCGAATACATCAATGGCGCGCCCAAGAAGGTGACGGCCAAGTTCCGCGCCTATGACTCCTACGAGGAGTCCTTCCGCGACTACGCACGTCTGATTGGCAGCAATCCGCGCTACGAAAAAGCCATGGCCCAGACCGGCTCTGCCCAGGCCTATGCCAGCGAGCTGCAAAAGGCCGGCTACGCAACCGATCCGGCCTATGCGCAAAAGCTCAGTCGCGCCATTCAGAGCGTGGCCCAGGTCAGCGTCGCCAACGCCGGCAACAGCAGCGCCAATGTCGCAAGCCGTCTGGGCGTCAGCGCCCGTGCCGCCCAGATCAACAAGATCACCGAGAACCAGTCATGAGTCTTTTGAACGTGGGCGCACGCGCCCTGATGGCCAACCAGATCGCCCTGCAAACCACGGGGCACAACATTGCCAACGTCAACACCGCCGGCTATTCGCGCCAGAGCGTGGCCTTTCAGACCTCGGCGGGCCAGAACATCGGCAATGGCTATATCGGCAATGGCGCCGATGTGGCGACCATCTTGCGCAACTTCAGCGAGTTGCTCAACCGTCAGGCCACGGCGGCCACCGCCGCCAGTGCCGCAGACTCCGCGCGCTCGAACTCGCTCAACCAGCTGCAGGAAGTGTTCTCCGGCGGAACCAACGGCCTGGGCGCGGCCATCAACGACATGATGAATGCGTTTGCCGATGTCAGCAGCGCACCTACCGACTCTTCGGCACGCCAGGTGGTGCTGACGCGCATGAGCGAACTGGCCGCGCGCTTCCGCTCGGCTTCGGCCCAACTCGACGAGATGGACTACAGCACGCGCCAGCAGATGAGCAATGACGTGAATGTGGTCAACAGCCTGTCCGAACAGGTGGCGGCGCTCAACGGCCAGATCAGCCGCGCCATCGCCACGGGCCACACGCCCAATGACTTGCTCGATCAGCGCGACCAGCTGGTGCGTGACATCAACAAATACGTGCAGACCTCGCAGGTCGACGCCGGCGATGGCTCCATCAGCCTGTTCGTGGGCGGCAGCCAGCCGCTGGTGCTGGGGCAGAGCGCGGCCAAGCTCAGCCTGCAGGAGTCCACGCAGTACCCCGGCAGCGGCAAGATGAGCCTGTATTTCCAGCAGCAGGGCGGGCAGCCTGTGGAGCTGACTCCTGCCATGGCTGGTGGCGGCGAGATTGCCGGGCTGCTGCAGTTCCAGAACAACGACCTGAGCGAGGGGCGCAACCTGCTGGGGCGCATGGTGATCTCGATCGGCGATACGCTCAATACGCAGAACCAGCTGGGCCTTACCTTGTCGGGTCAGAAAGGCGGGGCGCTGTTCAATATTCCGATGACGACCACGGGCTCCACCACGGGTGCTCAATGGGTACAGCCCGATACGCCCACGGTCACGGTCAAGGACTCCAGCGCGCTCAAGGCTTCGGATTACAAGATCGTTTTCGGCAACGATGCGCCCAAGGGCAAGGTGGTGCGGCTGTCGGATGGCCAGACTACGGCCTTCAACGATCTGACGGATCTGCGTGGCATGACGATTGACGGTCTGCAGTTCGATCTCAAGAACGATGGCCAGGCAGGCCAGTCCGTGCTGTTCAGTCCTGTGGCATCGGCGGCGCACGATATTCAGACCATGGTGCATTCCGGCAACGATCTGGCGGTGGCCAATCCGGTGTCGGCCAAGATCAACTCGCTGGGCGATGCTGCCGTCCGCATGTCCAGCCTGAAGGTGGAAAAAGGCTTCGATGCCTCTACCTTCTCTGCGGGCACCACCCTGTCTTTCGCTCCCGATGGGGCGGGCGGCATGACCTATACCATCACGCCTGCCCCCAGTGGCGTTGCCGCGACGGGTGCCTATATCTCCGGGCAGGCCATCGAGCTGGCTCCGGGGCTCAAGGTGACGCTCACCGGCACGCCTGCGGTGGATGGTGCCACCAGCGATACCGTGAGCTTCGGTCCCAACAGCTTCTACAGCTCGGATACGGGCAATGCCAGCTCCTTTCTGTCGCTTCGCGACGCTGTGATCTTCGATGGCGCGACCACGCTCAGCGACGGCTTTTCCACCGCCATGGCGCAGATCGGCACGCGCACGCAAAGTGCTGCCTATGCGGCCAAGCTGTCAGACTCGATTGCCAAGAATCTGGAGGGCGATCGCACCGCAGTGTCCGGCGTCAATCTGGATGAAGAAGCCGCCAAGCTGCTGCAGTACCAGCAGTCCTACCAGGCCTCGGCCAAGATGCTGCAGGTGGCCCAGGGCATTTTTGACAGCGTGATCCAGGCCGTTGGCCGTTAACCCCTACAGCCGGAGAACAGGCATGAGCATCAACCGCATTGGCACGGCCAATATGTATGACAGCACCATCAACAACCTGGGCTCGCGTCAGAGCAGCCTGGTGGACCTGATGGAGAAGACCACGGCGGGCAAGCGCGTGCTGCGCGCCAGCGACGATCCCGTGGCCGCTGCGCAGGCCGAGCGTGCACGCACGCGCATCACCCGTTCCGAAAATGACCAGCGTGTGCTCGGTGCCCAGCGCGATGTGATTGCCCAGGGCGAGTCCGAGCTGGGCAAGGCTCATGGCGCATTGCAGGATTTTCGTGATCTGTTGATGCAGGCGGGCAACGGATCGTATGACCAGGTGGCGCGCGATGCGCTGGTCAAGCAGATGGAGAGCCTGCGTGACCAGGTTCTCGGTTATGCCAATGCCAAGGATTCCAACGGCCTGCCGATTTTTCGCGGGCTGGGCAGTCCCGATACCCCGCTGCAAAGCACGCCTCCGGGCTCGAGCAGCCAGCTCAACCCCGGGCAGAACACCGGCAGCGACAACGGCCTGCCCATCTCTCTGGATGGCCATGCGGCCTGGCTGAACGTGCCTACCGGCAACGGGGTGTTTGTGGTGAATGGCGCGGCCTCCAATTCCGGCAAGGCCTGGGCGGATGTGGGATCGGTCACCGACCCGAGCAAGGTCACAGGCGATAGTTACACGCTGGTATTCACCAAGGATCCGACTACCGGTGAGGTCAGCTACGAGATCAACTCCAGCTCGGCCACAGTGACCAACCCCGTGGTTCCGTCCACGCCCTACAAGGAAGGGCAGGCGATTACCGTCGGTGGTCAGCAGATCAGCATCAAGGGTACTCCGGCCGACGGCGACAGCTTCACCATGTCTCCAAGCACACGCACCGATATTTTCAGTGTGCTGGATCAGGCCATTGCCACGGTCAAGGGCGGCACGGGGGGATCGACCGCATTGCAGCAGGGTCTGGGGCGCGCCTTGAGCGAACTGGATTCGGGCATGAACCGGGTGCAGGCCATGCGCAGCTATGCTGGCGACCAGCTCAAACGTGCAGACGGCCTGGAGTCCGACATGAAGGATCAGGCACTGACACAGGAAGGAGCCCGTTCGCGTGCCGAAGATATCGATATGATCACTGCGCTGTCGCAAGTGGAGACTCAGAAGGTGGGCTTGCAGGCCGCCCTGCAGTCCTATGCACAGATGCAGAAGCTTTCGCTGTTCAACTACATCGGCTGATTCCGGCGAGCTCTTTCCGCCTTGATGTCCCGTCGTCTACCTGTCCAAATCCTCCATGACCCAGTCTGCCCTCAGCTCTTTGACTCTTGGTTATCGGCCGCTCTGGGGACGTACGCGACGCCTGGCAGGGATTCAGCTTTATGTGCACGAGGACTCGGGCTCCTGTGCCGACATGGCGCATTTCCTGCGCACGGTGGATGAGATCTGGAGCCGTCAGGCCCCGCCGCTCTTGATATCGCCGCAGTCCCGCCAGGTTCTGTGCAATCTTCTTGAACATGCACCTCAGGGCAGTCCCTGGATCGAGGTGCGCGGCGACTGGCTGCAGCAGGATGAAGGTATCTACGAGCTGGTGCAGAAGGCCAAGGCACGCGGGCTGATGCTGGTCTGGGGCGGATCGCTGGCCGATGTGCCAGATGCAGATGCTGCTCGCTGCTTTGCCAGCAGCCTGCTGAGCCTGCCGCCGGAAGGTGTCGCTGGATTGCCCAATGCCGTGCGCTCCGGCCAGCCGGCCAAGGATGCGGACAAGGAGACTGCCTCGGGCTTTTTTGCCACTCAGCCCCTGAATCTGCTGGACGGCCAGATGTACCAGAGCCTGCAGAGCCTGGAGCTGGCGCGCTCCTGTCTCGACGAGCATGAAGCGGCCGCCGTGGCCGGCTGGCCCGTGGCAGACACCATGCAGGCCTTTCGGCTGCAGCAGCCCCAGCCCTCGCGCGATGCGCTCTTCAGGCTCATGAAAGCCATCGACAAGGAACAGTCCCTGGATGTGATGGAGGAGATCCTGGGCTCGGACCCGGTGCTGGCCTATCGCTTTTTGCTCTATACCAACTCGGCCGCACTGGGCCTGCGTCGCGGCGTGGACTCGCTGCGCCGCGGGCTGGTGATGCTGGGGCTGGGTACGCTGGAGCGCTGGCTGGCCGACCAACTGCCCCATGCCTGTACTGAACAGGACCTGGTGCCTCTGCGCACGCAGGTCGTGCTGCGCGCCAGGCTGGCCGAGCAACTGATCGAGGCCGGGGTGAGCCTGGACCTGCAGCGCGAGATGTATCTGTGCAGCCTGTTCTCGCAGCTGGATTTGCTGCTGCATGAGCCGGTGGCCACCATCTTGCGACGCACGCCGCTGAACGAGCGCATTTTCGATGCCATCGTCACGCGCTCCGGTCCTTATGCGGCCGTGCTGCAGATGAGCCAGGCTCTGGAGAGCCGTGACCCGGCCCCCATCCGGCAACTGCGCGAGCAGGAGGAGTGGGAGGCCGAAGACCTCAACCGGATGCTGCTGCGCATGCTCAGTGAACTCAAGCTGGGCATGCCGCAAGCTCAGACCTGATTGTCCGGGTGAAAATTCGCTAAGAAAAGGCTTTATCGCCTGACAGGAAAGCGCAGGCTGCTATCAAATTGCTGAATGTGCTGTGCGGCCGAGTCGTGCATAAGCAGGGCTTGGCTGCCGCTTATCCGCGCATTGCCAGGGCGCCGGATTCGGACAATTGGGATATCCAATCCGTCCGTGCGCCATGTCCGAATCCCAAGACAAAAACCTGCCCGCCACCGAACGCAAGCTGCAGAAGACGCGTGAAGACGGCCAGGGTGCGCGCTCGCGCGATCTGTCGCATCTGGCCATTCTGGGTACGGGCGCATTGCTGATGCTGATGGGCACGCAGCCCATGATCAATCATCTGCGCGAGGCCATGGCCCGGCAACTGGTGTTCAACGCTGCGGCGGCCAAGACTCCGGCGCTGATGCTGGAGCGCTTTCAGTCCATGCTGGTGCTGGGTCTGGGCATTGCCGTGATTTTTGCCCTGGTGACCACCACGGCCTCGGTGCTGTCCGGCGTGGCTGCCGGTGGCTGGATCTTCAGCTTCAAGCCCATTCAGCCGCGCTTTGGCAAGCTCAACCCCTTGTCGGGTCTCAAGAATCTGTTTTCCAAGCAGCAACTGACCACGGTGGTCAAGATGGTGTTCATGACCATCGTGCTGGGCTTTGTAGCCTGGAAGTACATGAGCGCCAATATTGCCGAGATTGCGTCGGTTTCGGCCCAGCCATCGCCCATGGCGCTTGCCATGGTCGGCTCCTGGCTGACCACGGGCATCACCTTGCTGCTGATCGTGGTGCTGCTGGTGGCCCTGATCGACGTGCCGCTGCAGGACTTTCTCTTCAAGTCGCGCCTCAAGATGAGTCATGAGGAGGTCAAGCAGGAGCACAAGGAGTCCGAAGGCAATCCGCAACTCAAGGGCAAGATCCGCCAGAAACAGCGCGAGATTGCGGACCGGGCCAGCGTCTCGGCCGTGCCGAAAGCTGACTTTGTAGTCACCAATCCCACCCACTATGCCGTGGCGCTGCGCTATGACGACGCCTCCATGGCCGCTCCCCAGGTCATTGCCAAGGGCACGGATCTGGTGGCGCTCAAGATTCGTGAAATCGCGGGCGCGCACCAGATACCGGTGCTGGAGTCGCCCATGCTGGCGCGTGCACTCTATGCGCATGCCGATCTGGATCAGGCCATCCCTGCCGCGCTCTACACCGCTGTGGCCCAGGTGCTGGCCTATGTCTATCGTCTCAAGGCTGCCCTGAGCGGCCAGGGTCCCATGCCCGATGCCCTGGGAGAGCCCCCCGTGCCCGTGGAGCTGGATCCGCACCGTGGCCGTACCCAGCCTGCGGCGGTCGATGCTGCTGCGCAGCAAGAAGGTAATCTGTGATGTCGTCGAATCCTCTGCAACTGTTCCAGAAGTGGTCTGGCTCCAACGCCGGTGCCCTGCAAGGGATGACTGCTCCCATTCTGGTGGTGGCCATTCTGGGCCTGATGGTGCTGCCCGTGCCGCCCTGGCTGCTGGACACCTTCTTCACCCTCAACATTGCCGTGGCGCTGATGGTGATGATGGTGGCGGCCTACATGATCAAGCCGCTGGACTTCGCGGCCTTCCCTTCGGTGCTGCTGCTGACCACGCTAATGCGTCTGTCGCTCAACGTGGCATCGACGCGCGTGGTGCTGATGGAGGGCCACACCGGCCCCGGCGCCGCGGGCGCGGTGATCGAGGCCTTCGGTCACTTCCTGATCGGCGGCAACTTTGCCGTGGGTCTGATCGTGTTCAGCATTCTGGTGGTCATCAACTTCGTGGTGATTACCAAGGGCGCCGAGCGCATTGCCGAAGTCTCGGCCCGCTTCACGCTGGACGCAATGCCCGGCAAGCAGATGGCCGTGGACGCCGATCTGAATGCCGGTCTGATCGACGAGAAGGAGGCCAAGCGCCGCCGTGCCGAAGTGGGCGAGGAAGCCAATTTCTTCGGCTCCATGGACGGTGCCAGCAAGTTTGTGCGTGGCGACGCGATTGCCGGCATTTTGATCCTGGTGATCAACGTCATCGGCGGCCTGATCATCGGCATGGCCCAGCACGGCCTGTCCGCGGGTCAGGCGGCCGACAGCTACATCCTGCTGGCCGTGGGTGACGCGCTGGTAGCGCAGATTCCAGGCCTGCTGATCTCGGTGGCCTCGGCCATGGTGATCTCGCGCGTGGGCAAGGAATCCGACATGGGCCGCCAGATCGTGCAGCAGCTGTTCATGTCGCCCAAGGTGCTGGGTATCACTGCCGGCGTGATGATCTTGCTGGGTCTGATTCCCGGCATGCCGCATCTGGTGTTCATCAGCATGGGGGCCTTGCTGGGCTGGGGTGCCTGGGTGCTGGACAAGAGGGAAAAAGCCCGTCTGGCCGCCCAAAGCAGTGCCCCGGCGCCCCAGCAGCAGGCTGCGCAAAATGATGGCGAAGCGACCTGGGATGATCTGCAGCCGGTGGACTTGCTGGGTCTGGAGCTGGGCTATCGCCTGATCGCGCTGGTGGACAAGAGCCGCCAGGGCGACCTGCTGACGCGTATCAAGGGCGTGCGCCGCAAGTTTGCGCAGGAGGTCGGCTTTCTGCCGCCGGCCGTGCATGTGCGCGACAACCTGGAACTCAAGCCCAGCGCCTATCGCATGACGCTGCGCGGCGTCATGGTGGGCGAGGGCGAAGCCTTCCCCGGCATGTTCCTGGCCATCAACCCCGGCGGCATCACCACGCCGCTGATCGGCACGGCCACGACGGATCCGGCCTTTGGTCTGCCCGCGCACTGGATCGACGAGCGGCAAAAGGAAGCGGCACAAATGGCCGGTTTTACCGTCGTTGATTCGGAAACCGTGATGGCGACGCATTTGTCACACTTGATGCAAGTGCACGCGGCCAAGCTGTTGTCTCGTACCGAGACGCAGCAGCTCGTTGACCATGTGGCCAAGCTGGCCCCCAAACTCATCGAAGAAGTCATCCCGAAAATGGTGCCCATCACAACGTTCCAGAAAGTGCTCCAGCTGCTGCTGGAGGACTCTGTGCACATTCGTGATATCCGCACCATCATCGAGACGCTGGCCGAAAATGCCACGCAGACGACCGACCCGGTGGAGCTGGCGCGTCGCGTGCGCATTGCACTGTCGCCTGCCATCGTGCAGCAGATCTACGGTCCGACCCGCGAGCTCAATGTGATTGCCATCGAGCCCGGCCTGGAGCGTCTGCTGGTGCAGGCACTGTCGAACCCCAATGCGCCATCGCTGGACCCCGGCGTGGCTGAAATCCTCACACAAAAAGCGGTCGATGTGGCCAACCAACAGGAAGAGCTGGGCCTGCCCGCCTGCCTGCTGGTGCCGGACGCGATCCGCAACTCTCTTGCCAAGCTGCTGCGTCGTGTGGCGCCGCGTCTGCAGGTGCTCGCGCACAGCGAGATTCCCGAGACGCACACCATCCGCATCGGCCCGATTCTTAAAGGCGCAACCGCATGAATATCAAACGCTTTTACGCCCCGACCGCCCGCGAGGCCCTGGCCAAGGCGCGCATGGTTTTTGGCGACGGCACCCTGATTCTCTCCAACCGCCAGACGCCGGACGGAGTGGAAGTCATGGCCACGGCCGAAGAGACACTGCAGGACATGGATGCCGGCATGCAGGCCGGTTCGCCCCTGCAAAAGGCGCTGGAGCGCCGCGCCAGCGACGAAGGCATGGGCAGCCTGCGCAAGGAGCATTCGCCCCTGGCTCCCGCTGCTGCCAGGCGCAGCCAGGGCGGTGAAGCCATGAGTACGCTGGAGCATGTGCAGGCGCGCCAGACGGCCAAGGAAGAGCAGGCTCGCGAGCAGCAGGTTCAGGCCAAGCCCGTCAAGGCCATCAATGAGCTGGCCCGGCATTCCGTGCAGGACGATGTGGAACAGCTGTCCATGAGCACGCTGACCTTCCAGGACTATGTGCGCGAACGCATGCTGCGCCGTCGCCATGAGTCGTCGCTGGACAGCAGCGAAGCTCTGCCCACTTTTGCCCAGCGCGTGCAAGAGCGCAATAACGAGCGCCCCGCCATGGCAGCCAAGTCTCAGGCGGTCAGCGCCGCGGTGTCTCGCCACAATCCTCTGCGTCCCGAGAAGATTCAGCTCAAGGAAAGCGCCAGGCCCGCGGCCGTCGCTGCCCCACAGAACTTCATGCAGGAGATGCAGTCCATGAAGGATCTGATCGAGGAGCGCTTCAACACGCTGACCTGGCTGGGCCAGACGCGTCAGAACCCGATCCAGTCCAGCCTGATGCACAAGCTCATCCGTGCCGGATACTCGCCCGCACTTGCACGTGCGCTGATCGAGAAGCTGCCGGAGACGCTCTCCGCTGGCGACGCCGTGCGCTGGCTGATGCAGGTGCTGGAGCGCAATCTGCGCACCGATGCCGCCCAGCCCGCCATCTACGAGCAAGGCGGAGTGTTTGCCCTGGTCGGCGCGACCGGTGTGGGCAAGACCACGACCACGGCCAAGCTGGCGGCGCTGTGCGCGGCCAAGCATGGTCCTGCCTCCGTGGGCCTGATCACGCTGGATACCTATCGCATCGGTGGTCATGACCAGCTGCGCACCTATGCCCGCATGCTGGGCATGGTGGCCCATCAGGCTCATGACAAGGCCGCGTTGCAGGACCTGCTGGGTCTGCTGCAAAGCAAGAAGATGGTGCTGATCGACACGACCGGCGTGGCTCCGCGTGATCCGCGCAAGGACGAGATCATGGATGTGTTGGCCATTGAGGGCGTTCAGCAGTTGCTGGCCGTCAATGCGGCCGCACAGGGCGATGCGCAGGACGATGTCATGCAGGCCTTCAAGGCGCGCGGCTCGCAGCATGCCATCCTCACCAAGGTCGATGAAGCCGTGAAGGTCGGTCCCTCGGTGGATACGCTGATTCGTCATCAGATCCAGCTATGCGGCGTGACCAATGGTCAGCGCGTGCCCGAAGACTTCGAGCGCGCCAATGCGCAGTTGCTGGTCTCGGCCTCCATGCGCTCGGCTGCCAAATCGGCGTTTGATCCGCAGTCGCTGGATCTGGACTTCTTCTTTACCCCTTCGTCCGCCAGCGGCGCAGAGGCTGCCCATGCTTGAGCGCCGCTCGCCCCTGCATCAGGGCATGGCTCTGCATATGAGCGATGCCAGCACCGCCGGCTTGCGCGTGCTGGCCGTGCTGCACAGCGCATCCGGTGCCGCTGCCGAGCAGGCCGTGCTGTGGCCGCTGTGCGCCCAGCTGCAGCGCCTGGGCCAGAAGGTGCTGGTGCTTGATGGCAGCCAGGCCGAATCCTTTCACATGCCAGGTCTTGCCCAGCTGCTGGCGCAGCATGCCTGGCAGGCCCAGGCGGGACTGCGCGCAAGCGTCGGCGATGCCCAGTCGGTGGCCAGCTTGCCGGCGCGGCAGGGTCTCAAGCAGCTCAAGGCTTCGGCCGACGAGATGGGGCTGAACATGCTGACGGCCCTGCAAGCCTATGTGCGCGGCTACACCACCGTGATCATCTATGCGAGCAGCGAAACTTTGACACCGCTGCTGCAAGGTCAGGGCCTGCAGCCGCTGCTGGTCGTGCAGCCCGATTCCGAGCACTTGGTAGAAAGCTACCGCCAGCTCAAGCATCTGGCCGTGTTTGCCGGCGTTGAATGCACGATTGCAGCGCTGGAAGCGCCGCTGACGGCAGACGGCCCGCAGAAATACGACTGGAGCCGCAAGCAGAGCAGCTCGCAGACAGCCAAGCAAAACGCTCAGACACGCTTGCAGCGTCTGAATGCGCTGCTACAGTGTTCGCAGCGCCACCTGGGCGATGCCCCGGTGCTCATGCGCCTGCGCTGGCGCCAGGCCAGCGATCTGCATCAGCTCACGCTGCACATGCTCAAGACGGCCTGTATTCTGCCCATGCATGCTCAGCCCACGGCGGCTGCCGCACCTGAATCTCTCGTCTGGAGCCATTGACTGCCATGTACACCGCCAAAGGCCAACTCGACCGCGACGCGCTGATTCGTCAGCATGTGCCGCTTGTGCGTCGAATTGCCTTGCACATGATCGCCAAACTGCCACCGAACGTCGAACTGGATGATTTGATCCAGGTCGGCATGATCGGTCTGGCCGAAGCGCTGTCGCGCTTCGAGAGCGAGCAAGGCGTGCAATTCGACACCTTCGCCAGCCAGCGCATCCGTGGCGCCATGCTGGACGAACTGCGCGAAGGCGATTGGATGAGCCGTAGCTCGCGCAAAAGCCAGAAGGAAATCGAGCAGGCGCTCAATCGCCTGGAGCAGCGTCTGGGCCGGCCCCCGCTGGAGTCGGAAATCGCGGCCGAGCTGGGCATGGCCCTGGACGACTATCAGTCCCTGCTGGGCAAGGTGCGCGGCACGCAGCTTGTCTATCTCGAGGACATAGGCGGCGGTGACGGCGACGATGGCGACGACTATCTGGAGCGGCATGTGGCCGACTCGGGTGCCGACCCCTTTGCCCTGCTGCGCGACCATCGCATGCGCTCCGCGTTGGTAGAGGCCATCAAGGCCCTGCCGGAGCGTGAGCAATATGTGATGGGCATGTACTACGAGCACGATATGAACCTCAAGGAAATTGCCGCCGTGCTTGGCGTGACCGAATCGCGGGTCTGCCAGCTGCACAGCCAGGCCATCGCCCGCCTGCGCACCAAGATGCGCTCGCATTGATCACTGAAACGGCTCGCAAGGAGCGGGCCGTTCACCACAACAGACGCCGCCGCGCTGGCAGATTGCATCTGCCCACGCGGCGGCTTTGCTTTTGTGACGCAGCCTGGCCGCATTCTGGTGCTTCGCTATCGATAGCTTGTGGCGTTCTGCGGCATTGGGTTCATGGATGCTTTGATCGATCACCTGTCGTCGTTGCAAGCAAAAAGCCCTGTTGCATCGCTGCAGCAGGGCTTTTTGTTGAGTGGTTTTGCAATCAGTGCATCACATGCGGCTGACCGTCGAACATATGCTCGAAACTTGCAAGCCAGGGCTCGGCCAGCACGCGAATCTGGGCATCGTTGCGCAAGATGCGCTGCATGATCCGCGCCTTTTCCTTGCGCAGTTCGGGCGCCAGCTTTTCATCGCGCGAGCGAAAGCGCAGCTGCTCGATCAGCACGGCACAAGTGCCCTCATAGCGCGCAACACCATCCCAGTCCTTGGCCTGGGCGGCCTGCAGCATCTTGGCACTGCTCTCCTCTATGGCGCGGTAGAAGTCGATCAACGTGTGCTCCATTTTTTAGGCAGCAGCGGGTGCTGGTGCATTGGTTATTTCATTCCAGCCCTGTGCCACCGTGCTCACAAGGCCTGCGACCTCATCGACCATGCTGGCGTCGTTGCGGGCATTGGCCAGGGTCAATCGGGTAGTGCAGTACTCATAGAGCGAGGCCAGGTTGCCGGCCAGCTCGCCCCCTTTTTCGCGATCCAGCGCGCCCAGCAGGCCCTCCTGCAGAATGCGCACAGCCTTGCCGATATGGCGCACTTTCTCATTGATATCACCGCGCTCGATCGCACCGCGTGCCGCATGGATGGAGGCAAGCAGGCCATCAAACAGCATCTTGATCAACTGCTGAGGCGATGCGCTGTCCACCATGGATTGCACACCCACCTGACGGTAAGCCGACATTGCGCGCGCATTGGCTGGGGAAAACATCACAAAACTCCTTTGCTGCAGTTTCTCAAATTACTGTTCTTCTTATCGGCCGACTCAGGGGGCAATTAAGTCCTTTCTGCAGGCTTCAACGGCTTAGCTGCTGGACTTGTTCCATGTTGTCACTTGCTGGGCGACGTAGGTATCCAGGGCTTTCAGGCTGGCCATCTGCGTATCCAGGCGCGAATACTGGGCACGCAAGCGCGCTTCATAGGCAGTCACGCGCGTAGTCTGGCGTTCCTGGTCGGCCGTATTGCGCTTCAAGGCATTCTTGAGAGTCTCGTCCTTGGTCGAGAAGGTGCCGCCAGTGGCCAGGAGACCGCTTGTGAAGTCTTTGAGGCGCACTGCCAGGCCATCCTGGTTGGCATCGGCAACGTCTGCTGTGAAGAACTTGGACATGCTCTCCGGGTCCTTGAGGGCCTTGTCCAGCTTGGTGTCGTCAATCTTGAGGGTGCCGTCTGTCTGAAAGGCAATGCCCATCTGCGACAGGCTGGTGAACGCACCACCTTCTCCCCCGGGGCCTGAGAGCAAACGACGCATTGCAGACTGGAGGTTGATGGCGGTTGAATCGCCTTGCAAGGTGCCAGCCGTCTTGCTGTCCTTGTCATAGGCAGTCATGGTCTTCAGGGCGTTGCTGAGTGCGTTATAGGACTCCACCAGATTTTTCAGCGCCGTCTTGGCCGTTGCCGTGTCATTGGCAATGGTGATGCGCACCGGTGCAGCGTCTTTCGCTGACTTTTGCGCTACCGTCAACGTCACACCCGCCGCCACCTCTTCAAACACATTGGTGTGCGAGGCCATGTCAATGCCGTTGATCTTGGCCAGAGTGTCCTGCGCCTCAACGGAGCGCTTCATGGTTCCGTCGCTGCCGTTGTAAGCAAATTGCTGCAGCCCTGCGCCTTCAGCCTCCACCGAAAAGGCAGAGTTCACGCCCGTGGTCTTGGATTGCAGCACCAGGCGCTCGCCCGTGTGGTCCTTGAGGACAGTGGCACTAACATCGCCCTTGGCGGCATTGATCTTGGCCGCAATCTTGGCCAGAGAGTCATCTTCGGCGGTGATCGTGACCTCGAAGCTGACGTCCTTGCCATCTTTGGTATTGGGTGTCAGTCCATTGGTGCCAAAGGTTCCCATGGAAATCGTCAGCTTGCCAGGTCCCAGAGTGGTTCCACTGGCAACCAAGCCGGAGCCAATGGTCTGGCCTGCCGCCATCTGCGACACTTCCACGTCATAAGTGGCTTGCACGGCACTGGAAGTTGCCGTGCCTGTCACTTGGGCAGAGTTGGAAGAGGTCAGCGTATTGCCAAGCCAGGTGGCAGGCTTGGTCAGCTTGTCCAGTTGATCCTGCAGATTGGAGATTTGTGACTTGAGCTGGCTAAAGGCCGAGATCTGGGTATTGATGCCAGTGGCCTTGGTCTGCAGCGCCGCGATGGGCTTTGATTCCAGTGCCACTAATTTCGAAACAATGGTTTCGACTTCCAGGCCGCTGCCAATACCGACTGAGCTGATACCCATACAAAACTCCCTCTGCGCAGGACGGAAGGCGTTTGGCACGCCTGGCTTGCGTCATTGAACAAACGGCGCTTCTCGCGCCGTCTTTATGGACAGTACTACGCATTGTGTTTCGGCAGGCCGAAACAGAACTTGAGTGCGAAATATCAAGTGCCGGTATCAGCCTTGCAGCAGCTTGAGCACTTGCTGGGGCAGCTGATTGGCCTGTGCAACCATGGCTGTGCCGGCCTGCTGCAGAATCTGTGTCCGGCTCAGATTGGCGGTTTCTGCGGCAAAGTCCGCATCCATGATGCGGCTGCGGGAGGCGGACAGATTTTCCGAGTTGACGCTCAGGTTTTCGACCGTGGTTTCAAAACGGCTTTGCACGGCACCCAGCGTGGCGCGAGCGCCATTGACGGCCTTCAAGGCCGCATCCATCGCCAAGATGGCGTTATCGGCGGACTCAGCTGATTTGATATCCATCTGAGCAAAGCCTACTTCCGGTTTTCCGGCAGTGAACTTTGTTGTTGTTTCGCTTAGTCCTGCATCTGCAGATTTCGGACCAGCTACTGTGACATCGGTAGTGCCTATTAGGGTTAAGCGACCTCCTACAAATGATGCCTTAACAGAGCCATCTGGAAACGCTGCTTCAATCTTGTCCACTAGTTGCTGACCACGATCTACAGCACTTGTGTCTTCGTCAAGCAGGATATTCTTACCGTTGATGGTCAAGTCTCCTGCCACATAGGCAGGAAAAGCGGTGCTTCCCTTGACCGCCGCTGGGTTTGAGCCAACTCCAAAGTCTGCAGCAGCAAACGAACCTAGTGCAGCGGTTGTCTCGATATTGAATGATGTTCCATCCGCTTTCGTGAATACCAAGTCTCCGGTGGCAGCCTTGCCAGAAAAGGTGATGCCCGCGGTACGCAGCTCATCTTTCTTTGCAGAGAGTGCTGTGTCGACGTCGGTTGCTTGAATTTCACCAGCTGCTGCTGTTGTTTTGTTGATAATCTCAATGCCACCTACAACAAGCTTGGCGTTTCCTGAGGCCGTTGCGAGAGAGAATGTGCCGGAGCCAGCAGCCGTCGTTGTAGTTGGAGTTGCAACACCTGACTTCAACGTGTTTCCCTTAACAGTCGCGGGGACATCCACACTGTTCCAAGAACCTAGCGCATCAACATTGGCATCCACAATGGCACTTACATCGATTGTCTGCCCCTGATTTGCGCCAACTTGGAATGCCATGTTGGTGAAAGACCCGTCCAGCAACATAGTGCCGTTAAAGCTTGTCTGTTGAGCAATGCGTGAGACCTCGGCCTTAAGTTGCTGGACTTCAGCATCTAGTGCTGCTCTGTCTTCGTCAGAGTTTGTTGCATTGCGAGATTGGACTGCCAGCTCGCGGATACGTTGTAGGTTGCCGCCCAAAGAACTCAGCGCACCTTCCGCTGTTTGTGCCAAAGAAATGCCGTCGTTGGCATTACGCATGGCCACGGTCAAACCTCGTACTTGCGTGGTCATCCGCTCGGAAATTGCAAGGCCTGCCGCGTCATCTTTTGCACTATTGATTCGCAAGCCCGAGGACAAGCGCTGCATGGATGTAGCCAGCTGGCTTTGGGAGTGACTCAGATTGCGCTGCGCATTGAGAGACTGGATATTGGTATTGATGATGGCTGCCATGGCGTGTGCTCCTGTTTCAAGCCAGTAAACCGGCGACGTACTAGCCGTTTTCACGACCAGCGACGGCGCTGGCCCACGTGACCGGAAACACGGACGAAGTCTGGTATTCCGGGTACGAGGATTGTTGGAGCAAGCCATGCAGAACATAAGATCGATAAGAGGCCTAAAGCACCGCTATTTCTGCAATTGGCGACGGTTTATCGGATGCAAAAGGCCTCCCAAAGGAGGCCTTGTCTGCCGTGAGTTTTGCACCCGTTGATGGCGGGTGTGCCTTATGGCTTGATTAACGCAGCAGTGACAGCACGCCCTGGGGCAGCTGGTTGGCCTGAGCCACCATGGCGGTACCTGCTTGCTGCAGAATCTGCGAGCGGCTTAAATTAGCGGTTTCTGCAGCAAAGTCCGCATCCATGATCCGGCTCTTGGAGGCCGACAGGTTTTCGCTGTTCACGCTCAGGTTGGACACCACGGATTCAAAGCGATTCTGGATGGCGCCCAGATCAGCACGAGCCGAGTTAACTGCTTTTAAAGCGGCATCCATAGCAATGATTGCATTGTCTGCACCGCCAACAGTAGAGATATCGACTCCTTCGAAGCCTGTTTCATTCTTTCCCGCCACGAAGGTTTTGGTCCCAGCTGTCAGGCCAAACTTTGATGGATCACTTCCAGCGATTACCAAACTTTGGTTGTCGCTTGTAACTGTTAACTTGCCGCTTGAAAAAGACGCCTTTACAGAGCCGTCTGCGAATGCGGATTCGATTGCTGACGTGATTTTCGATCCGAAGTCGGCCACAGATGTCGAATCTGTTGTGACGTCAATTGCCTTGCCGTTAATTGTGAGTGATCCGGCAGCGATTGCAGGAAATGCAGGTGAACCATTGGTAATGCTTCCGGTGGCCTCCATGCCAGGCATGCCCATTGCCGTGTTGGTGATCGAGAAGTCAGTGCCATCTCGCTTAATAAACTGCAGAGTGCCGGCAGCAGCAGTTCCGATAGCGCTAATGCCTTTAGCCGCCAAAGCATCTTTGTTGTTTGCGACAGCTGTATCGATTTCACTCGCAGTCAGCAAATTACCAGCTGTAGTAGTGCGATCAATCAGCGTTACTCCATCAACGTCCAATTTTGCAGCGCCCGCCGCAGGTGCTGCAAACGTGCCGCTTGCTGTAGTGCTGGTTGCAGTTACGTTGCTCGCTTTGATTACAGAACCTTCAGCAGTTGCCGCGATATCAACACTTTGCCATGTGCCGAGTTGTGAAGTGCTTGCATCAACAATAGAGTCAATATTAATTATCTGACCTTGATTAGCGCCAACTTGAAATGCTTTCGATGTGAAAGAGCCATCCAGCAGCTTGGTGCCGTTGAACGAAGTATCGGTGGAAACCCGGTCAATTTCGCTCTTGAGCT
Source organism: Comamonas sp. A23 (assembly GCF_004522605.1). NCBI lineage: Bacteria > Pseudomonadati > Pseudomonadota > Betaproteobacteria > Burkholderiales > Comamonadaceae > Comamonas > Comamonas sp. A23. The sequence goes on along the minus strand of NZ_RSDT01000008.1, from coordinate 26,748 downwards.
GGACAACTTCTTTTTGCAGGGCTGCGCGGTCTTCGGTGGAGTTGGTTGCATTGCGCGATTGCACAGCCAGTTCACGGATACGCTGCAGATTGCCGCCGATGGTGCTCAGTGCGCCTTCAGCCGTCTGGGCCAGCGAAACGCCATCATTGGCATTGCGCTGTGCCTGGTTCAGGCCGCGAACCTGGGCGCTCATACGCTCGGCAATGGCCAGGCCGGCTGCATCGTCCTTGGCGCTGTTGATGCGCAGACCCGAGGACAGGCGCTGCATGGAGGTCGACAGCGAAGATTGCGAGGTGCCCAGGTTGCGCTGTGCGTTGAGCGACTGGATATTGGTGTTGATGGTCATTGCCATGATGCGAACTCCTTGATGCGATCAAAACGTCGCCGCCACAGTGACCTGAAATATTCAGGGTGGGCGGCGGCGGCAGCCCAATCCAGCACCCCAGCCTGCAGTTCCTTGATATTTGCTGCTGTGGCTCGCTGGTGACAGGGCTTTGTTTCCCTGTTGAAGCTGTTATCGGAGCCATCCCGCAAAAACTTTAGAGAGTTCTGCAAATATTTTTCGGGATGTAACAGAAGCGGGAGCTCTGCCTTGCTTGCAGGCTGCCTGAGCCTTCAAGTTGTTGCTTGGCTCGGAATTACCCTACATAACGACGGCTAGCTGCCGATCTAGCTTCCAAACGCCCAGCTTTTTGCGCCTATGGCGGGGCTTCTGCAACTTCACAATCGGCAACATGCTTGTTCTCATCGGTTATATCGTCGCCTTCGGCTGCATCTTCGGCATGTATGTGCTGCACGGCGGCAGCGTGGGCGTTCTTGTCAAGGCGCTGCCGTTCGAGATGGTGACCATTGGCGGTGGCGCCCTGGGCGCTTTCATCGTCAGCAACCAGCCCAAGGTGCTCAAGGCCACGGCCAAGGCGATCCCTTCGGCGCTCAGGCCCTCGCGCTATAACAAGGCGCGCTATATGGAAGTGATGGCGCTTCTGTACGAGCTGCTGCAGAAGGCGCGCAAGGAAGGCCTGATGTCGATCGAGTCCGATGTGGAAGATCCGCAGTCATCGACGGTGTTTCAGAACTATCCGCAGCTGATGGCCGACCACCATGTCGTCGAGTTCCTGACCGACTATCTGCGCATGATGGTCTCGGGCAATCTCAACTCGCATGAGATCGAGGCGCTGATGGATAGCGAAATCGAAGCCCATCATGCCGAGGCCCATGCGCCGGTAATGGCACTGAATCGTCTGGCGGGCGCCTTGCCGGCCTTCGGCATTATTGCGGCTGTGCTGGGTGTGGTGAACACCATGGCTTTCGTGGGGCAGCCCCCTGCGGTGCTGGGCGGCATGATTGCCTCGGCGCTGGTGGGTACCTTCCTCGGGATCTTGCTGGCCTATGCGCTGGTGGAGCCCATGGCTGCGCTGCTGGAGCAGCGTGCCCAGGATGCGGCCAAGGAGTTCGAGTGCATCAAGGCGACGCTGCTGGCCAGCATGCAGGGCTACAACCCGGGCACGGCCATAGAGTTCGGCCGCAAGGTGCTGTTCTCGACCGAGCGCCCAGGCTTTCTGGAGCTGGAGTCGCACGTCAAGGGCAAGAAGTGATGAGTGCCTGCTCTCGCCAGGATCTAGTGATGGAGTGCTGCAATGGCTGACAAGAAGCTGCAGCCCATCATCATCAAGCGCGTCAAGAAGACCGCCCATGCCCACCATGGTGGCGCCTGGAAGATTGCCTATGCCGACTTCGTGACGGCGATGATGGCCTTCTTCCTGCTGATGTGGCTGCTGGGCTCGACCGCTCAGGGCGAGCTGCAGGGGATTGCCGCGTATTTCAATTCGCCGCTGAAGGTGGCCATGTCGGGCGGCAGTGGTGCGGGCAACAGCTCCAGCATCGTGCCGGGCGGCGGCAACGACCTGTCCAAGGTACACGGCCAGGTGCGCCGCTCCGAGTCCGAAGACAATGCCAACCGCCGCTCCAGCCAGGCCATGGGCCGGGCCGATGAGTCCGCACGCGACGCACAGCGCCTGCATGCGCTCAAGGCCAAGGTGGACAGCATGATTGCCAATAATGCGCGCCTGAACGAGTTCCGATCGCAGATTCGCACGGAGATCACGCATGACGGCCTGATGATTCAGATCGTCGATGACCAGAACCGCCCCATGTTCGATAGCGGCAGTGCCGTGGTCAAGCCCTATATGCGCGACATCCTGCGCGAGATCGGTGCGGCCATGGGCAATGCGGAAAATCGCATCAGTCTCTCGGGGCACACCGATGCCGCGCCTTACGGCAATGCCGATCGCGGCTACAGCAACTGGGAGCTATCGGCCGACCGCGCCAACGCTTCGCGCCGCGAGTTGGTGGCTGCAGGCATGCCGCTGGACAAGCTGGCGCGCGTGGTGGGCATGGCCAGCAGCGACCTGCTGCTGCCCGAGGAGCCGCGCGCGGCGCAGAATCGCCGCATCACCATTACCGTGCTGACCAAGGAAGCCGAGCGCCGTGTGCTGGGCAATGACAAGGAGCGCAGCATGGAGCAGGTGACTAGTGCCGAGGAGGCTGCCAGCACGATCAACCAACCCAAGGCCCGGCGCGCAGCCCCCAGCGCTGTCGACAGGCAGTCTCTGGATGCCAAGGAAGAGTTTGTTGTAACAAACCCTGAAGTTGCCACGGAGACTGTCGAAAAGCCTGACAATGCACGTCCAATGCCGGGAGGTTGACAAATTGTTACCATCACGGCTGAAAACTTGTTCCCACGCACCTATTCCGACCGAAAGGGCCTCTCGTGGCTAATGCCCTGCGATTTTTGATTGTTGACGACTTCTCCACCATGCGCCGCATCGTGCGCAATCTGCTCAAGGAGAGTGGCTTTGCCGATGCCGATGAGGCCGAAGATGGTGTGGTTGCCATCACCAAGCTGCGTGCTAGCAAGTTTGACTTCGTGGTGACCGACATCAATATGCCGAACATGAACGGCTTTCAGTTGCTGAGCGAAATCAAGCAGGATGAAAAACTCAAGCATCTTCCGGTGCTGATGGTGACCGCCGAAGCCCGCAAGGAAGATATCGTGGCTGCCGCCCAGGGCGGCGCTGCCGGCTATATCGTCAAGCCCTTCACCAAGGCCACGCTGGAAGAGAAGGTCAATCTCATCATCAAGAAACTCGATCTCTGAGTCATGAGCAGCGACCAGGCTTCCGCCAACGTCCACTACAAGATTGGCGTGCTCACGCGCCAGTTGCATAACTCGCTCAATGAGCTGGGTTATGCGGATCGTTTGCGCGGCAGTGCGGGGGAGCTTCCCGATGCGCAAAGCCGTCTGTCCTATATCGCCCGTCTGACGGGGGAAGCTGCCAACAAGGTGCTGGGTCAGGTCGAAGTGACGCAAAACCGCCAGGATGCGCTGGCCGAGCGCACTCGCGCCATGCGTGCAGAACTCATCAAGGATCCTGTAGCTGCAGTGGCCAAGGGGCGCGTGATGAACTATCTGCAGGAGGTGGAGGAGGGCACGGAGCAGACCAATAGCCATCTGACCGAGATCATGATGGCGCAGGACTTTCACGACCTCACCGGTCAGGTGATTGCTCGTGTGGTGGCGCTGGCGGCCGATCTGGAGTCGCAGCTGCTGGAGCTGCTGATTCAGACTTCGCCGGATGCTGCGCAGGCACCGGCCCTGGCGCCTGTGGAAGCCGCGCAGCCCAAGCTGGCCGGCCCGGTGGTGGATCCCGAAAACACGACAGACGTGGTGACCTCGCAGTCCCAGGTGGATGATCTGCTGGCCAGTCTTGGCTTTTAAAAATATAGCTGCTTGCGCTTTGTAGGCAAGTGCTTGAGCCAGAAAAGCCCGATCTTATAAAAGGATCGGGCTTTTTTATTGGGCGCTGCCAGGAGGGCGGAGCGCAAAAAGCCCGCATGTCATCACAACATGCGGGCAAGCCTTGGAGGGCAATCTGCCTTTTGAGCAGTGTGCGGCGTCGCGCCGATCACACCTGCATATTCATTACATCGGAGTAGGCCTGCACCAGGCGGTTGCGCACATGAAGCGTAGCCTGAAAGCCGATCTGCGATTTTTGCATGGCCACCATGGTCTGCTCCAGGCTGACGGCGGGGTTTTCCAGCTGCACTTCGCGCTGCAGCTGGCCGGAATGGTTTTGAGCGGCGCTCACCGATTGCAGTGCATTTTGCAGAGCCTGGCCAAAGCCGCCGGCCACGGGCGCAGTGCCGGCGCTGCCGACCTTGGTGAGCTGGTTGCCCAGTTGAGCGGGGTTGATTGCTGGGATCTTCAGGTCCATATCTTTATCCAACTGGCTTGGTGAGTTGGAGGTGATCGTAGGTTTTTCGCTTGATCGCAGACGGGCAATAAGTGGGTGAATCGGCTTGCTTATCGGGGGAACGCCGCCGGCCCGAGTCCGAATAATCCACTGGACGCTAGACCTCGTGTGGGGTCTGACACCATGGAATCAAGATGTCTGCTGTAGCTGAAGTACCTGTCCCCAATGCCGTGCCCGGTGCCACGTATGCGCCCCGCCCTGCGCTTGCGCAGCGCTGGAATGCGCTCGACCGTGGCCAACGTCTTCGCTGGGGCGCGCTGGCGGCCTTGGTCGCTGTAGGCTTGGTGGCGGCGGCGGTGTTCTATCGTCAGCCCGATTACAAACTGCTGTTCTCCAATGTCAGCGACAAGGATGGCGGTGCCATCGTGGCGCAGCTGACGCAGATGAACGTGCCCTACAAGTACAGCGAGGGCGGCGGCGCCATTCTCATCCCCGCAGACCGTGTGCACGATGTGCGCCTGAAGCTGGCCACGCAAGGCCTGCCCAAGGGCTCGGTGACGGGCTTCGAGCTGATGGAGAACAGCAAGTTCGGCATCACCCAGTTTCAGGAACGTCTCAATTTCCAGCGCGGTCTGGAAGGCGAGCTGACCCGCTCCATCCTGGCGCTCAATGCCGTGCAGAGTGCCCGCGTGCATCTGGCCCTGCCCAATCAGAACGGATTTTTTCGCGAGCAGCAAAAGCCTTCGGCCTCCGTGCTGCTGAGCCTGCATCCGGGTCGCATGCTGGACCGTGCGCAGATCGCGGGCATCGTGCATCTGGTGGCCTCCAGCGTGCCCGAGATGGAGCCTGCTGCCGTCAGCGTGGTGGACGACACCGGCAAGCTGCTGTCGCAGTCGCCTGACGGCAATGCCGGCGGCGTGGACATGCAGCAGTTCCTCTACACCCAGCAGGTGGAGCAGCAATATGTGCGCCGCATTCTGGACATTCTGGAGCCCGTGGTCGGCAAGAACAATGTGAAGGCCCAGGTTTCGGCCGAGCTGGACTTCAGCCAGACCGAATCGACTTCCGAACAGCATCGTCCCAACCAGTCTGCAGACGGCGGGGCCGTGCGCAGCCAGCAGGTGATGGAGACCAATGGCGAGAAGACGGCCACTCCACCTACCGGCGTGCCTGGCGCGACCAGCAACCAGCCACCCCAGAACTCCACCGCGCCCATCAACGGTGCCAATCCTGCGCCGCAGGCTGCTGGTGCAGGCCAGGGCAATGGCCAGGGCAACAAGCGCGAGTCCATCACCAATTACGAAGTGGACAAGACCGTCAGGGTCACACGCGGCAGCACCGGTACCGTCAAGCGCCTGACGGCTGCGGTGGTGGTCAATGCACCGCTGGCTGCTGCGGCCGGCACCGATGCGGCGACAGCGGCAACGGCAGCCGCAGTCAGCTCCGGCCTGCGCCCACTGACAGCCCAGCAGCAGGAGCAACTGCTCACGCTGGTGCGCGAAACCGTGGGCTATAGCGCCGACCGCGGCGACTCGGTGAACCTGGTCAGCGCTCCCTTCATGGATAGCGGCGCCGCACCGGCCGAGCTGCCGATGTGGAAGGACCCCGAAATTCAGGCCATGGCCAAGAGCCTGGGCGTGCCGATTGCGCTGGCTCTGTTTGGTGCCCTGGTGCTGCTGGGCCTGGTGCGCCCCTTGCTCAAGGGACGCAATACCGGCCCCGGCGGACAGCTCAATGCCATTGAAGCCGAGGCGCTGGATAGACCTGCTCTGCCCGCACCTGCGAAGGAGCTGTCGCCGACCAAGGAGCAGGAACGACTGGATCAGGCTCGTCATCTGGCCAAGCAGAACCCGATCGCGGTGGCGAACATCGTGAAGACATGGATTAACGGTGAGGGGTGACGAAGTCACCCCCTGAGGCGCGTTGCGCCTTCCCCCTCTCTCTTTGGGAGGGGGGCGATGCCCTCGCTGCGGGGCGGCGGGGCCGCCTAGGCCCTTGCTCGGCATCCCCGGCATGGGACGGTTGAATAACTAGTAGAGAGTTTTGAATATGGACGATAGAGGTCTGAACGACGCTGCCATCTTGCTGGTCTCCCTCGGTGAGGAAGAGGCGGCCGAGGTGTTCAAGCACCTCACGCCCAAGGAAGTGCAGAAGCTGGGCGAAACGATTGCCCGCATGCGTGGCGTGACGCGTGAAAAGGTGGATTTCGTGATCGACCGCTTCACCAGCGATGCCGCGTCGCAGAGTCTGCTGGTGGACGATGCCAGCGACTATGTGCGCTCGGTGCTCAAGCGTGCCCTGGGCGATGACAAGGCGGCGTTGTTGATCGACCGCATCATGCAGGGCGGCGATATCTCGGGCATTGAAAGCCTGAAGTGGATGGATCCGCTGTCGGTGGCCGAGCTGCTGCGCGGCGAGCATCCGCAGATCGTGGCTGCGATTCTGGTGCACCTGGAGTATGAGCAGGCTGCGGCCGTGCTGATGCAGTTCCCCGATCGGGCACGCAGCGAGGTCATGCTGCGCGTGGCCACGCTGGAAGGCATTCAGCCCACGGCGCTCAAGGATTTGAACGAAGTGCTGTTCAAGGTGCTGGCGGGTGGCGACAAGGTGCGCAAGACCTCGCTGGGCGGCGTCAAGACAGCGGCCGAAATGCTCAACCAGATGGGCGGCAATGCCGATGTGGCGGTGCTCGATACCATCCGCAACTACGACCCCGAGCTGGCGCAGAAGATCATGGACAAGATGTTCGTCTTCGACGATCTGGTCAAGCTCGACGATCGTTCGGTGCAGCTGGTGCTGCGCGAGGTGGTGTCCGAGACGCTGATCGTGGCGCTCAAGGGCGGCTCCATGGAAGTGCGCGACAAGATCCTGGCCAATATGTCCATGCGTGCGGCCGAGTCGCTGCGCGAGGACCTGGAAGGCCGTGGCCCCATGCGTCTGTCCGAAGTGGAAGCCCAGCAGAAGGAAATCCTCAAGGTCGTGCGTCGTCTGGTCGAGGAAGGCCAGGTAACCATCGGCAGCGGTCCGGAGGACAGCTATGTCTAAGGGCCAGCCTCCGCGCTCGCACTCGCGCTTTATCCCGCAGGAAGAGATCGACGACAGCACCGTGGTGCAATGGCGCTTCGGCACGGTGGATGCGCAGAGCGGTGGCGTCTTCGCGCCAGCACAGCAAGCGGCCTTCATACCGGCGGGAGTAGAGCATTTCAACGGCTTTTCCCCCTCGATTGCCCATCAACCGCAGGCGCAGCCCGAGGTGCAGGCTGTGGAGCCGGCGGAGCCAGCTGCCCCGGCTTTCGACGAGGAGCAACTGCAGCAGATGCTGGAGCAGGCACGAGCCGAGGGTCATGCACAGGGCCTGGCCGAAGGCCGCACCCAGACCCAGCAGCAATGGCAGCAGCATCTGGACGACCATATCAACGGTGCGGGCCGCGAGAGTGCGCAGCGTGTCGATGGCGTGTTGCAGGGCCTGGAAGACAACTTCAAGCAGCTGCAGTCGGGCATGGCCCAGGAGCTGCTGAACCTGGCCTGCGACATCGCACGTCAGGTGGTCCGCCAGGAGCTGCGCAGCCAGCCACAGGCCTTGCTGCCCGTGATTCGCGAAGCACTGGACATGCTGGTCGAGGAGAGTCGCCCGGTGACCGTGCGTCTGAACCCCGCAGACTTCGAGCTGCTCGACGAAGCCCTGCGTGCCGAGCATGGTGCGCACAGCCGCATCCAGTGGCTGGGCGATGCCTCGATTGCCCCCGGCGATGTCAAGGTGGAGTCGGGCGGTGCCGAGATCGACGGCGGTCTGGACAAGCGCTGGCGCCGTGCCGTAGCGGCTCTGGGCCTGGTCTCCACCTGGTATGACGGAGACAAGGCATGAACCCCTGGCAACAGTTCATGAGCCAGGCACGCGCACGCTATGCCGAGCCTGTGCCGCTGGAGTGCCAGGGCCGTCTGACCCGGTTGACCGGCATGGTGCTGGAGGCTTCCGGGCTGCGCGTGCCCGTGGGGGCGCAATGCCATATTCATCAGCATGGGCAGGAGCCTGTGCTGGCCGAGGTGGTCGGCTTTGCCGGCGAGCGCGCTTTTCTGATGCCTGCGGGCGATATTCAGGGTTTGTCCAGCGGTGCCATGGTGACGCCGGCAGCCCCCTTTGTTCCCGTGCCCCAGCTGGGCGTGATGGAGACCGAGAAGGTCAGCCAGACCGTGGGCGTGCTGCGCCTGCCCATGGGGGATGGCTTGCTGGGGCGGGTGGTGGATTCGCAAGGCATTCCACTGGACCATGCGGGCGAGCTGGGCAGCGTGGTGCCCGAGGTGCTGGATCGCAACCCCATCAACGCCATGGACCGGGACCCCGTGCGCGAGTCGCTGGATACCGGTGTCAAGGCGCTGAACGCGCTGCTGACCGTGGGTCGCGGCCAGCGTCTGGGCCTGTTTGCCGGCTCGGGTGTGGGCAAGTCCGTTCTGCTGGGCATGATGGCGCGCTACACCCAGGCCGATGTGATCGTGGTGGGTCTGATCGGCGAGCGTGGCCGTGAGGTCAAGGAGTTCGTCGAGGACATTCTGGGCGCCCAGGACCGCAGCCGTGCTGTGGTCGTGGCCGCTCCCGCCGATGCGCCGCCGCTGCTGCGCATGCAGGGCGCCAGCTACGCCACGGCAATCGCCGAGCATTTCCGCGACAAGGGCAAGCATGTGCTGCTGCTCATGGATTCCTTGACCCGCTATGCCATGGCCCAGCGCGAAATCGCCCTGGCCATCGGCGAGCCGCCGGCCACCAAGGGCTATCCGCCATCGTGCTTTGCCAAGCTGCCAGCGCTGGTGGAGCGCAGTGGCAACGGCCTGCACGGCGTGGGCTCGATCACGGCCTTCTACACCGTGCTGTCCGAGGGCGACGATCAGCAGGATCCGATTGCCGATGCGGCCCGCGCCATTCTCGACGGTCACGTCGTGCTCTCGCGGGCTTTGGCCGAGACCGGGCATTACCCGGCCATCGATATCGAGCAGTCGGCGTCTCGCGTCATGCACAACGTGGTCTCGCGCGAGCATTTCGAGCTGGCGCGTCGCTTTCGCGCCGTCTATTCGCGCTACCAGAAGGGACGCGATCTGGTGCAGGTCGGCGCCTATGTCCCAGGCTCCGATCCGCAGCTGGACGAGGCGATTGCGCTGCAGCCCGCCATGACCGGATTTCTGCAGCAAAGCATGTTTGAAAGCTCCAGCATGGAGCAAAGCCTGGCCGGCATGGCGCAAGCCATGCAGCGGGGCTGAGCATCAACGGGTTAGCCAGAGGGAGAGTCGCAGATGTCGTCCTTGAATGCCTTGAACGTCGCCATTGAAGCCGCAGAGCGCAAGCGTGACGCGGCCCGCACCGCCATGCAGGAGCGCCAGCGTGCCCAGCAGGCAGCGCAGGCCCAGATGGATCAACTGCAGGGCTACGTCCTGGAGATGCAGGCGCGCTGGGGGGCCCAGGAAGGGCTGGCCGTGCAGCCCGAGGTCATGCATCACCAGTATCAGTTCATGGAGCGTCTGCAGCACGCCATCGGCTTGCAGACCCGTGTGGTGGCGGACCAGGACATTCGGCTGGAGACCGCACGTCAGGCCCTGCTGGCGGCAGAGTTGCGCGTGACCAGCCTGCAGAAGGTGGTGCAGGCCCGCGGCCGTGATGTGGCACTGGCCCAGATGCGGCGCGAGCAAAAAGATACCGACGAGCGCGCCACCATGGCATTTTTTCGACGCAGCTTCGGCCTGCAACTTCAGGAGGCCTGAGCATGGCGGAAACCAGAATTGATGGGCCGCGCGGCGGCGAATCGCGCACCGGCAAGGCCATGGCGCAGTCCATGAGCTCGGCCAAAAGTGCTGCGGCTGCGGCAGGCGAGCCCGGCCAGGGCTTTTCATCGCTGCTGGCTTCGCTGGACGGATTCGTGACTGCAGGCCTGCCGCAGGCGGCGCAGCAGCCTGCCGAGACATCGGACGCGAAGCTGGCGCCAGGCGAGCAGGATGCGCTGCTGATCGCTCAAGGTCATGCTCCGTGGATGAGTCTGGTCGGACAGACCGCGCAGCTGGACGGGCAGGGTGATGCCGATCTGCGCCAGGGCGTGGCCACCGACTTTCTTTCAGGCAGAGGCCATGCCGCGCAACTGGCCCATCGCCAGGCTTTGCAGCTTGGGTCCGGGGAGGCCCATGCCGCATTCATGGGCAAGGATTTTCAATCAAATCAAACCCAAACGTATACGACGCAACCGCAAGCAGCTATTAATTCTGATGCGGCTGTCTTGCAGCCGCAGCAGGACGTAGCCGCGCAGGGGCAGGACAGCGGACACAGCGCGCTGGCTTCGGCGGCGGAAGAGGTGCCTGCTACGCGCCTTGAGTCTGCTGTGCACAAGGCGCAGGCATTGCCGCAGCAAGGCATCAGCCTGCAGGGCATGACAGCCGTGCAGCCGCAGGCCCTGGAAGGTCTCAAGGATTTGCTGCGTGCGGCTCGCTCGCCCCAGCAGGATGAAGCTGCGCCACAGGGCAAGACGGCGGCAGTGCAGGGCGGGGCCGACCTGCAGGCCGTAGCGGCTGCCGTCGGGGCAGCCATGGGGGCGGCGAGCGCAGGCATGCAGGGCGGCGGTCAGAACAGCTCCGACTTCGGCCAAAGCCTGGCGGGGCAGGATGCCGCACCTACAGAGCGTGAGCAGGAAGTGTCCGAGCAGGTGGCCTTCTGGGTGCATCAGAAAACGCAGAATGCCGCGCTGTCGATCCAGCATGAGGGCAAGGCTATCCAGGTCCAGGTGCAGCTGAACGGCCAGGAGGCTCATGTGCGCTTTGCCGCAGGCGATGAGCAGGCACGCCAGCTGCTGGCCGACGGTCAGGCTCAGCTGCGCGAGCTTTTGCAGGCCCAGGGGCTGAATCTGAGCGGCGTCAGCGTGGATGCGGGCGGTGCCGATGCCCGGTCCGGGGACGACAGCCAGGGCGAGGAAGCCCAGCGCGGCCAGGCCAGGGTGGCCCGGGTCTCGGTCAATGCTGCCGAGCTGCCCATGAGTGCGGCCAGCGCACGCAATGGCGCGCAGCCAGTGCAGTCCGGCGTGGACCTTTTCGTGTAAATGATCGGTGCCGGCTCACGGAAACGGTGAGCCGGACATGGTGCGAAACCCGGAATGAAGCCGGGTTTCGCGCTTTTATTCGGGCAATGGTCTGCAGGGCGGGCGGCGAATAATTCAGGCGTGGATCTTCCGTGTCGCGGCAATGGCTGCGGAATGGATGCAGTCCCCCACTCTTGAGGAATACCCGCCGTGTCAGCCAATCCCAATGCCGCCCCTGTCGCACCTGCTCCTGCCAAAAGCAAGAAGCTGATCGTCATCGTGGCCATCGTTGCCGTGCTGGCCATCGTGGCTGCCGCGGCTTATGTGCTGATGATGCAGCGCCAGCACAGCAGCGCCGATGGCGAAGAAGAGGTCAGTGCCAAAGCCACAGTGCCCACTTTCCTGCCACTGGACAATATGGTGGCCAACCTGGCCGACCCCGGCGGCGATCGTTTTGTGCAGCTGGGCATCACGCTGGAGCTGGCCGACGAGAAGACGGCTTCCACCGTCAAGCAATACCTGCCCAGCATCCGCAACGGCATTCTGATGCTGGTGTCCCAGCGCACGGCCGACGAGCTGCTGGCGCGCGAGGGCAAGGAAAAGCTGGCCGCCGACATTCTGACCGAGGTCTCGGCACCGCTGGGCTTCGGCCCGAGCGCCAAGAAGCGCTCGCGCGACGATGAGGACGCCGACGAAGACAGCCCGCGTGCCAATCGCAAGGGGCCTGTGCGTCGCGTGCTGTTCTCCAGCTTCATCATTCAGTAAGCAGGGAGGGAGTGCATGAGCGATTCTTTTCTCTCCCAGGAAGAGGTTGATGCCCTTCTTGAAGGCGTTACCGGCGAAAGCCAGCGCTCCGAAGTGGTGGAGGTCGATCTCGGCCAGGTCCGCAGCTACGACATCTCCAGCCAGGAACGCATCGTGCGTGGGCGCATGCCCACCATGGAAATTGTCAACGAGCGCTTTGCCCGCAACTTCCGCATCGGCCTATTCAACTTCATCCGCCGCAGCCCCGAGGTTTCCGTCGGCACGGTGACGGTGCAGCGCTACAGCGCCTTCCTGCGCGAGCTGGCTGTTCCGACCAATTTCAACATCATGGCCATTCGCCCGCTGCGCGGCAATGGCCTGATCGTCTGCGATCCCTCGCTGGTGTTCGGCGTGATCGACACGCTGTACGGCGGCACGGGTCGCCTGCAGACCCGCATCGAGGGGCGCGACTTCTCGACCACCGAGCAGCGCGTGATCAATCGCATGGTCAATGTGATCTGCGAGGAATACAAAAAAGCCTGGCACGGCATCTATCCGCTGGAGCTGGCCTATCAGCGCTCGGAAATGCAGCCGCAGTTCGCCAATATCGCCACGCCCAGCGAAATCGTGGTCTCCACGGCTTTTCAGCTGGAGATCGGCGATATCTCTGGTTCCATCCACATCTGCATGCCTTATGCGACGTTGGAGCCGATTCGCGATGTGCTGTATTCGTCGACTCAGGGCGATGCCATCGAAGTGGACCGCCGCTGGGTCAAGGTGCTGACGCGGGAGATTCAGGCCGCCGAGGTCACGCTGGTGGCCGAGCTGGCCCGCGCCGATGCCACGGTGGAGCAGCTGCTGGCCATGCGCCCGGGTGACTTTATCGAGCTCGACCGCGAGCCGCTGATTCGCGCCTCCATCGGTGGGGTGCCGGTTTTCGAGTGCCAGTACGGCACGCACAACGACAAATATGCAATCCGCGTGGAACGCAGCCTGCGCGGCGGCGAGACCAGCTGGATGGGAGAGAAGCATGGCAATTGACGACAACAACAAGCCCGCGGGTGACGATCCGTTCTCCGGCTGGGCCGAGGCGCTGGAAGAGCAGCGTCAGCATGACCAGGCCGTCGAAGGCCCCGATCTGTCCGACCAGGGCGGGCCGCTGGCGGGTGATGCCGCACGCAGCTATGGCGATGTGCCAGTACACGATATCAACATGGTGCTGGACATTCCGGTTCAGCTGTCCGTGGAGCTGGGCCGCACCAAAGTGCCCATCAAATACATTCTGCAACTGGCCCAGGGTTCGGTGGTGGAGCTCGATGCTCTGGCCGGCGAACCCATGGACGTGCTGGTCAACGGCTACCTGATCGCCCAGGGCGAGGTGGTGGTGGTCAATGACAAGTTCGGTATCCGCCTGACGGACGTGGTGACACCGTCCGAGCGTCTGCGCCGGGTCAGCCGTGGTTGATAACGCGGCAAACTCTGCGGCAGCGGCCCCTTCCATGTGGCCCACGCTGCTGCTGGTCGTCCTGTTTGTGGCGGTCATGGCAGCATTGCCCTGGCTGGTGCGTCGTCTGCAGCAAAAAAACCTCCTGCCCCGTGGCATGGGGATGGCCCGTGGTGTCGCCTCAGCTCCGGCGCAGGTGCTGGGCACGCTGGCCATTGGCCCGCAGCAGCGGGTGGTGACCGTGCAACTGGGTGAAGGGGAGCAGGCCGTGCGCCTGGTGCTTGGTGTGACGGCGCAGCAGATCCAATGCCTGCATGTGCTGCAAGATCCGTCCGCATCTTTGCAATCCGCCCGTGCAGCCCATTCACCTGCCGTCTCATCGTTTACCGACTCGCTGATGCGCGCGCAGGCCGACGAAGCGGCCCGGAATTCTGGAAATGTCTAAATTCGTCTCTCGTGCTGCTGCCGCTGTCCTGCTGGCCATGCCCCTGATGGCCGCAGCCCAGGGCGCACCCGCCAGTCTGCCGCTGCTGGTAGGCCAGGGCGCGGGCGGCACCAGTTATTCGGTGCCCATCCAGACACTGCTGTTTTTCACGGCGCTGTCGTTCCTGCCCGCCATCTTGCTGTTGATGACGGGCTTTACCCGCATCGTCATTGTGCTGAGCCTGCTGCGCCAGGCGCTGGGCACGCAGTCCGCACCGCCCAATCAGGTGGTGATCGGTCTGTCGCTGTTTCTCACCATGTTTGTGATGGGGCCGACGCTGGACAAGGTCTATCAGGACGCCTATCTGCCCTATACGCAAAACAGCATCAGCTTCGAGCAGGCCATGGAAAAGGCCGAAGCTCCCATGCGCGGCTTCATGCTCAAGCAGACGCGCCAGTCTGACTTTGCGCTGTTCAAGCGCCTGGCCAAGCTGGATGCGAATGTCACGGCGGAAACAGCACCTCTGCGTGTGCTGGTGCCGGCCTTTGTGACCAGCGAGCTGAAAACGGCTTTTCAGATCGGCTTCATGATCTTCATTCCGTTTCTGGTCATCGACATGGTGGTGTCTTCCATCCTCATGTCGCTGGGCATGATGATGCTTTCGCCCGTGCTGGTGGCCCTGCCTTTCAAGCTCATGCTGTTTGTGCTGGCCGATGGCTGGAACCTGATCATCGGCTCTCTGGCGGCGAGCTTTGCGACATGAAATACCCCCCCTTCCCCCAAGGGGACGACACCTTCGGTGCGGGGCGGCCCTTCCTCGGTGTCTCGCACATTGAGCCGCGGCGGTTACAAGCGTATTGGATTCAGTGAATTTTTAAGAGAACGTCATGACCTCTCAGTTTGTTCTGACCTTTGGCCGCGAGGCGCTGACCCTGCTGCTCATGATCTCCATGCCTGTGCTGGGCGTGGTCATGGGCGTGGGTCTGCTGGTGAGCGTCTTTCAGGCCGTGACCCAGGTGCATGAGGCCACGCTGGCTTTTGTGCCCAAGCTCATCGCCGCCGTGCTGGTGTTTGCCGTGGCAGGGCCGTGGATGCTGTCCACGCTGGTGGATTTCATTCGTCGCACCATAGAGAGCATTCCAGGTTCGGTGGGATGATTTCCTTTAGCGAAGCGCAGATTGCCGCCTGGCTCTCGCCACTGATCTGGCCGTTTGTGCGCGTGCTGGCGCTGTTCACCACGGCGCCCGTGTTTTCTCAGAAAGCCATTCCCATGCGGCTCAAGGTGGGGCTGGCTTTTCTGGTTGCGCTTTGCGCGCAGCCGGTGCTGGGCGAGCAGACGGTGGTCAGCATTGCCTCGGCCCAGGCACTGGGCACTCTGGTGCAGCAGGTGGTGATCGGCCTGTCCGTGGGCTTTGCCGTGCGCCTGGTGATGGCGGCCATTGAAGTCGCCGGTGAAGTGATAGGTCTGCAGATGGGCCTGAACTTCGCGTCTTTCTTCGATCCGACCAGCAATGCCCAGCTCAGTGCCGTGGCGCGCTTCATGGTGCAGATCGCCACCTTGCTGTTCATCGTCATCAATGGTCATTTGCTGGTGTTGATGGCGGTTCTCAAGAGCTTTGAGGCCTTCCCCGTCGATGGCAACTTTCTGCAGGCCATCTCCCAGATGCGGATCCACGAGATGGGCAGTGCCGTCTTTGCCAGCGCTTTCTGGATTGCCCTGCCCATGATTGCCATGCTGCTCTTCGTCAACCTGGTGCTGGGCATCATCTCCCGTGTCGCGCCGCAGATGAATATCTATGCCGTGGGCTTTCCTGTCACCTTGACTGTGGGGCTGCTGGGCCTGACGGCGACTCTGCCTTTGCTGGAGCAGCCCCTGGTGGCCTTGCTCCAAAAGGGGATGGCAGTCTTCGGGGTTTAGTGCGAAGCACTATCTGTTTGATAGCCTGGTGCGCTTTATGGCAAAGGGATAAGACCGCTTTGGCCTCAAGCGAAAAAACTGACTCGATGCGGGCGCGCAAGCCAGTGATGACCCGCCGCGCGGCTCAGGGTGTATCTATCAGTCCGTTCTTGATGGCATAGGCGGTCAGCTCCGCGTTGCTGCCCATGCCCAGCTTCTCCAGCACCCGTGCCCGGTACACGCTCACCGTCTTGGGGCTGAGCATCAACTCCTGCGCAATATCGGTCTGGCGCTGACCGCTGGCAATCTTCAGCAGCGTCTGCATCTCGCGCTCGGACAAGGTTTCATGCGGCACGGGAGCGGCGGGCTGGGCCAGGCTGTCGGCCAGCATCTGGGCCACTTCGGCAGTCAGGTATTTGCGTCCGCTGTGGACGGTGCGCACGGCGTCGATCAGCAGCACCGGATCCCCCGCCTTGTTGGCATAGCCGGCTGCGCCAGCCTTGATGCTGCGCAAGGCGTACTGGTCTTCGGGATACATGGAGACCATGATGACGCGGATCTGCGGATGCGTCTCGCGCACGCTGGCCAGCACTTCCAGGCCGCTGCGGCCCGGCATATTGATGTCCAGCAGCAGCACATCGCAAGCTGCATCGCGCAGTTGCTCACGCAGTTCGGCATAGCTGCCGGCTTCTGCGGTGACGCTGATGTCCGTCGCCTCCGCCAGGGTGTCGCGTATGCCACGGCGCAAAATGGCATGGTCGTCGCACAGCACCACGTGAATCAAGGTCGCTCTCCCAGGAAGTCAGATGGCAGACCGGACAAGCGCGTGGTTGGGTGGCTCATGCCTGGATCTCTGCCAGAGGAATGGTGAGAATGATAGAGGTTCCTCGGCCGGGGTGGCTGCTCACATCCAGCCAACCTTGAATTGTTCGCGCGCGCTCACTTAGACCTCGAAGTCCGAAAGACTGAGGCTTTTTGCGATCATTCTGGCTCAGACCTACCCCGTTATCTGTTACTTCCAGTGTCAAAAAACCCTCGTGGTCGGACAAATCCAGCGTCACCTGGCTGGCTTGTGCGTATTTGCTGATATTGGTCAAGGATTCCTGTGCCGTTCGGTAGACCACCACCTGCTGCGTGGGTGCTATTTCCATATGCTCACGGCTGGTGTGCAACCGGGCTGGTATGCCGGTGCGGCGCTCAAAGTCCTGGGCCAGCCATTGCACGGCGGCCACCAGTCCCTGGTCGAGCACGGGCGGGCGCAGGTTCTGCATGATGCGCTGGCTGGCGCCCAGGGCGTGTTCCAGCATCTCCAGTGCCGATCTGGCATGCTCGCGCTGCTTGCCCTCGGGGCTGTTGCGGATCAGCCAGGCCAGATCAAACTTGACGGCAGTGAGCGAGCCGCCTATGTCGTCGTGAATCTCGCGCGAGATATTGGCGCGCTCCTGCTCGATGCTGGTGTGCAGATGTTCGGTCAGCTCGGCCAGGCGCTTTTCAGACTCGGCCAGCTGCAGTGCGGCGCGGCGGCGGGCTCGCCTCGCCTCATGGACCTCCATGGCGCGCTTGATGACATGGGGCAGGCCGTTGATTTGGTCCTTGAGCAGATAGTCGCTGATGCCCAGCCGCATGATGTCCACGGCGGCGGATTCGCCGATGGCGCCCGACAACAGCACAAAAGGAGGGGCATCGGCACGGGTCCGCACCAGGTCCCAGACGTCGAGAGCCGTGAAGCCGGGCAGATGATAGTCCGCCAGAATCAGGTCGAAATCCTGTGCCTCAAGGGCGCCCTGTACCTCCTGCAGACTGTCCACGGTCGTGAGCGTGCAGGGCAGCTGCCCGCGCTTGAGGCTCAGGCGTGCCAGAGCCTGATCTGCGACAGAGTCTTCAATATGAAGGATTTTCAAGGTCTGATTCCGGAATTGCATATCGCCAAGGACGCTATCATTGGATACATTTTGGAACATCGAGGGTAGTCGTCAAGTGTGGCCGTGCGGTCACGGGCGGGCTGCCGGGCGGTTCATTTCGTGGAGCATGGCGGCGTGGCTGTCATGATGGTTTTACGCAGTTGGAGTAACAATGCAGACAATGCAAAACCCTTCGGGTGTGCCTGCAGTTGCCGTGCCGGTGATGGTGGCTGCGGAGCTGCAGGATGCCTTGCTGGTCACACTGCGTGATCTGCAGCGTCTTGAAGGGCTGCTGGACCATGCCACGCACAATCTGCTGGAGCGCTTCGAGCAAGTCAACGGGCAATTGTCGCAGCCGGCCTTGCCCGATTCGGCTGCGCTGGCTACAGCACGTGAGTCGTTGCGGCTGGCCGTGACCGAGCTCCAGTTTCACGATATGTCATCTCAGCTGATTGCCCATATGGCACATACCTTGCAAGCCTGCGCTTTCAGGCTCGGGGCTGCCGCCATGGGCAGGGATGAGGATGAGGCGGAGTCCGCCATCAGTCTGCCAAACCTGCCCGAAAAGCCCAATCCCGTCACGCAAAGCGAGATGGATGCAGGCTCTGTGGAGCTGTTTTGAACTTCTACCCTGTTTTCCGTTGCCCGTCTGTTGGAGCTGTACATGCGATCGATTCTGGCTGTTGATGATTCCCCCTCGATGCGAAAGATGGTGTCTTTCACGTTGAGCAGTGCTGGTTTTAAGGTGGTGGAAGCCGTCGACGGTGTGGATGCGCTGGAAAAAGCACAGGCGCAAAACATCGATCTGGTGCTGGCCGACCAGAACATGCCGCGCCTTGACGGCATCGGTCTCACGCGCAAGCTCCGTGAAAACCCGAAGTTCAAGGGCACGCCCATCTTGATACTGACCACGGAATCCAGCGATCTGATGAAGCAGGCGGGCCGGGCCGCAGGTGCCACGGGCTGGCTGGTCAAGCCCTTCGATCCCAATCGATTGATCGAAGTTATTCAAAAAGTGCTGCGTTAAGCCGATAACAACGAATCACAGCAGGAAACACCATGGCGGATACACACCAGGATGGCGCAGGTTCGGGCGCAGACTTCGACCTTAGCCAGTTCTATCAAATCTTTTTCGAGGAAGCCAGCGAGAACCTCGACCAGATGGAGCAGATGCTGCTCAGCCTGGACCTTTCGGCCGCCAACGATGAAGAGCTCAACGGTATTTTCCGCTGCGCTCACTCCATCAAGGGCGGTGCGGCGACCTTCGGCTTCTCGGATGTGACCGAGCTCACGCACCGCATGGAATCCCTGCTGGACCGCCTGCGTCGCCATGAAATCACGCCCATCCCCGAGATGGTCGATGTGCTGCTGGAGTCGGCGGACGCCAGCCGCAGCCTGCTGGCACGTCACCAGTCTGGTGATGAGGGCGAACCGGTTTCCACTGCGGAACTGGTGGTGCGCATCGAGGCTCTGGCCCAGGGCCTGACCGAAATCCCCCAGGTCAACCGCAGTGCCGCGGCTGCCGAGCCTGTGCAGCCAGTTGCCGTTGTTGCCGCGGTGGTGGCGGATACGCCCGCTCAAGCTCCGGCCCCTGCGGCAGCCCAGGTGGCAGAGCCAGGCCCTGTGATCGGTACCGAGCCTCCCGAGGGTGCGCGCGAGCTGACGATCGAGATCGGCCCGCTGTCCAGGCTGGAGCTGGGCGACGCCATCAAGGAGCTGTTCCGGGATATTCCGGGTCTGGGCACGATTCAGGATCAGGTCGGCACCAAGGCCGATCACCGCCTGTTCAAGGTCAGAACGGTGTCCACCGATGACGAGCTGCGCGATCTGTTTGTCTTCCATGTCTCCAAGGAGCAGGTGCAGATCAGCGATGCCGCCCAACCGCAGAACGCAACCGAGCCCGAGGTCGAGCAGCTGGAGGCCGTGGTGGATGAAGAAGCCGCCATGCCGCCCCACAATCTGCCGGCCGAAGAAGCCTACGGTTTTTTTGCGGGAGCTCCGGGCAGCCCCGAGGCTCAGCAAAATCAGGAGCATGCCGTGATTGGCGGCGCTGGGGGCACGGTGCAGAAGGCCGCACCCAAGGCTGCCGCTGCGCATATGGAGTCCACCAGCATCCGCGTGGATGTGAAGAAGGTGGACCAGCTCATCAATCTGGTGGGCGAGCTGGTCATCACCCAGGCCATGCTGGCGCAGAACAGCCAGGGGCTGGACCCGACGACCTATCAGCAGTTGCTGGCCGGCCTGGCCGATCTGGATCGCAACACGCGCGACCTGCAAGAGTCCGTGATGTCGATCCGCATGATTCCCATGTCCACGGTTTTCAGCCGCTTCCCGCGCATGCTGCGCGACCTGGCGGGCAAGCTGGGCAAGAAGATCGATCTGGTTACGCTCGGCGAAGCCACCGAGCTGGACAAGGGCCTGGTCGAAAAGATCACCGATCCGCTGACCCATCTGGTGCGCAACAGCGTGGACCACGGCATCGAGATGCCCGAGGACCGCATCGCTGCGGGCAAGTCCGAGCATGGCACGCTGACGCTGGCGGCATCCCATCAGGGCGGCTCCATCGTCATCGAGGTGCGCGACGACGGCAAGGGCATGAATCGCGAGAGGATTCTGAACAAGGCGCGCGAGCGCGGCATGGATGTCTCCGACAGCATGCCCGACAGCGATGTCTGGCAGCTGATCTTCGCGCCCGGCTTCTCCACGGCCGATGTGGTTACCGATGTCTCGGGTCGCGGCGTGGGCATGGATGTGGTCAAGCGAAACATCACCTCGCTGGGCGGCACGGTGGAGATCGAGTCCGTTGCCGGCGTGGGCATGAAGGTGGCCGTGCGCCTGCCGCTGACGCTGGCCATCATGGACGGCATGTCCGTCGGGGTGGGCGAAGAGGTCTATATCCTGCCGCTGTCCTCGGTGGTCGAGTCCTTCCAGGTCAAGGCCGACGATGTCAACACCGTGGCCAATGGCACGCAGCTGGTCAAGGTGCGCGACGAATACATGCCGGTGATCGCGCTGGAGCGAACCTTCCAGGTGCCGCGCGCCGATGAAAGCCAGACCAGCAACATCATGGTGGTGGTCGAGGCCGAAGGCAGCCGCGTGGCGCTGCTGGTCGACGAGCTGCTGGGCCAGCACCAGGTGGTGGTCAAGAACCTGGAAAGCAATTACCGCAAGGTGCCCAATGTCTCGGGCGCCACCATTCTGGGCGACGGATCCGTTGCGCTGATTCTGGATACGGGCGCTCTGGTGCGCCGTACCCGCCATTGAGGCCGCTGGCCTGAGCCGTCGCCGAGCCGAACAACGCAGAGAGAGCTGACATGAACATCACCAACAAGACTGCCGAAGGCGTGGCCACCGGTGCCCGCGAATATCTGACCTTCCGCCTGGGCGAAGAGGAATACGGCATCGACATCCTCAAGGTGCAGGAAATCCGTGGCTACGAGCAGCCCACGCGCATTGCCAACGCACCCGAGTTCATCAAGGGAGTGGTCAATCTGCGCGGCACCATCGTGCCCATCGTGGACATGCGCCTGCGCTTCAACTGCTCCGAGGTGGAGTACAACGCCTTTACCGTGGTCATCATCCTGAACCTGCGCAATCGCGTGGTCGGCATTGTGGTGGACTCGGTCAGCGATGTGATGGAGCTGCCCGCCGATGCCGTGCGTCCCGCACCCGATATCGAAAGCGCCATCGACAGCGGCTGCATTCTGGGCCTGGGTTCTGTGGGGGAGCGCATGTTGATCCTGCTGGACATCGAGAAGCTCATGGGCAATGTCGACATGGGCCTGGTGGCCTCCGAAGCCTGAGTGCGCCAGAGGTCCGTGTGCTGAACCTGGGACGTAGCGCTTCATTCGCCGCCTCTCCTGCCAGGCTTGAGCAGGACGATGAGGCGCTGCCGGGCGGCATGTCCGGCCCGCTGGCGCAGGGGCGCGAGTTCGTCTGGTCCAACCGCGACTTTGCCCGTGTGCAGGCCCTGATCTACAAGCGTGCCGGCATCAGCCTGCATGACGGCAAGCATGCCATGGTCTACAGCCGTCTGTCGCGCCGCCTGCGCGAGACCGGGCACGAGAGCTTTGTCAGCTATCTGGACTGGCTGGAGAGCATCAACGACGGGCCTGAATGGCAGGAATTCGTCAATGCTCTCACCACGAATCTGACCTCGTTCTTCCGCGAGCAGCATCACTTCGACATCCTGGCCCAGCATCTGCGCAGCCATAAACCCGGCGGCAATGGCTGGAAGGTATGGTGCAGCGCGGCCTCCACGGGGGAGGAGCCTTATTCCATCCTGATGACGGCGGTGGAGAGTCTCGGTGCCTCGGCCAGCTTTCAGCTCATGGCCAGCGATATCGACTCGCGCGTACTGGATACCGCCTCGCGCGGCATCTACCGGGCAGAGAACCTCAAAGGCGTGAGCACCGAGCGGCTGCACCGCTTTTTCCTGCGCGGGCGCTCGGCCAACTCCGGCATGGTGCGCGTCAAGCCGGAGCTGCGCCGCATGGTGGACTTTCTCAACGTCAACCTGATCGCCGGAGATTGGCCGTTCCGGGAGAGCTTCGACATCGTCTTCTGCCGCAACGTGATGATTTACTTTGACGCACCGACCCAGCGTCGCGTGCTGGAGCGCATTCATCAGGTGATGCGTCCGGGCGGGCTGCTGTTTGTCGGTCATGCCGAGAACTTCAGCGATTCGCGCGATCTGTTCGCGCTCAAGGGCAAGACCGTCTATGAGCGCCAATGAAGCTGAAGGGCAGGGCTGCAAGTCATGAGGAATCTGAGCTCTCCGCTGGATCTGCCAGGTGCTGGCGCTGCCAGACCCCTGCGCGGCAACAGCTTCGTGCCCCAGGGCTATCCTGATCCGGCCATGTCGGCGCCGGTCTCATCGCTGGAGCAGCTCAAGCGCCAGCCGCGCCAGCCGGGCGAGGCCTCGTTCTTCTACTACGACCCGCACTTCCAGCTCAATTCGGCCAAGGTGTTGCCGGGCGAGTACTTTGTCTCGCGAGACGAGATGGCCATCGTCACCGTGCTGGGTTCCTGCATCGCGGCCTGTCTCTGGGATCGCTTCATGCGCATTGGCGGCATGAACCACTTCATGCTGCCCGATGGCGACAGCAGCGATGTCTCGGGGCGCTATGGTTCGTACGCCATGGAGCTGCTGATCAACGAGATGCTCAAGCTGGGCGCACGGCGCGAATCCATGCAGGCCAAGATTTTTGGTGGCGCCCAGGTCATGGCCAATTTCACGACCATGAATGTGGGCGAGCGCAACACCAGTTTTGTGACAGAGTATCTGCAAACCGAGCGCATTCCCATCGTCTCCGAGGACGTGCTGGATATCTATCCGCGCAAGGTGGTGTTTTTTCCATCCACGGGCAAGGCCATGGTCAAGCGCCTGGCACACGCCCATCCCGAGGCATTGGTGCAGCAGGAAATCACTCGCGGCAACGCGGCTGCGGTGGCGCGCAATACGGCGGGCGGCTCGGTGGATCTGTTTTGAGGAAGGTTGAGCGTTGTTAAAGCCAAAAATCCGGGTGATCGTGGTGGACGACTCTGCGCTGGTGCGCAGTCTTCTGGCCGAGATCATCAATCGCCAGCATGACATGGAGTGCATCGGCTCGGCCAATGACCCGTTGATCGCACGCGAAATGATCCGCGATCTGAACCCCGACGTCATCACGCTGGATGTGGAAATGCCCCGCATGGACGGCATCGATTTCCTCGGGCGACTCATGCGCCTGCGTCCCATGCCGGTGGTGATGATCTCCACCCTGACCGAGCGCGGTGCCGAAGTCACCATGCGCGCCCTGGAGCTGGGTGCCATCGACTTTGTGGCCAAGCCCCGCGTCGGCGTGGCCAACGGCCTGCAGGAGCTGGCCAGCCAGATCGTGGACAAGATCCGCGTGGCCGCCGTGGCCCAGGTGCACCGCCTGCCGGTGGTGCCGCACGGCGTGGCTGCGGCAGCGAGTGCGGGCGCCAAGCCTGCTGCGCCCCGCACGCCTGCGGCGCCCAGCCTGCTGGGGCGCATCTCGACCGAAAAAATCATCGCCATCGGAGCCTCCACGGGGGGGACGGAAGCGATTCGTGAGGTGCTCACGCATCTGCCGGCCGACTGTCCGGCCATCGTCATCACCCAGCACATGCCGCCGGGCTTCACCACCAGTTTTGCGGCACGGCTCAACAGCCTGTGCCAGATGACGGTCAAGGAGGCCACGCATGGCGAGCGTTTGCTGCCCGGTCACGCCTATATCGCACCTGGCGGCAAGCATTTCTCCATCACGCGCAGCGGTGCCAACTATGTGGCCGTGGTCGATGATGCGCCGCCCGTCAACCGCCACAAGCCTTCGGTGGAAGTGCTGTTCAAGTCCGTGGCCGCCAGCGCCGGGCGCAATGCCTACGGCATCATGCTCACCGGCATGGGGGCCGATGGCGCCACCGCCATGCGCGAGATGCGCGATGCCGGCAGCTACAACCTGGTGCAGGACGAGAGCACTTGCATTGTCTTCGGCATGCCCCGCGAAGCCATTGCCCATGGTGCGGCCGACGAGGTGCTGCCTCTGCCGCAGATCGCTCACGCCCTGCTGACCAAGCTGCGCGGCGGCTCGGATCAGGTGCATCACCGTATCTGAGATTGAATAAAAAGAGAGCGCCTTACGCCTTTCAGATCTTGATTTCAAGGCTTTATAAGCCTGAAGTCATTACATGACAAGCGCAAGGCGCTCTCTTATTTGATGGCCTAATTACTCAGACAACAAGGTCCAGCGCTCCAGCGCCTCCATCAGCGCCTCGTCGATCTCCGCATCGCGCTGGTGCATGGCGACGGCCTTGGCGTTGTCGCTGGCAAACAGGCTGCCGTCGGCCAGCGCTTGCTGAATCTGCTTTTGCTCGGTCTCCAGTGCGGCAATCGTAGCCGGCAGGGCTTCCAGTTCACGCTGATCCTTGTAGCTGAGCTTCTTCTTGGGGCTGGCCGCAGCGTCGGTGCGGCTTGCGACGGGCTTGGGCTCCTCCCTGGGGGCGGACTTGGCTTGCGCGGCTTCGGCCATGGCCTTGCTGCGGCGCGATTGCTCCATCCAGTCCGTCACGCCACCTTCGTATTCACGCCAGTGGCCGGGGCCTTCCCAGGCAATCGTGCTGGTGACTACGTTGTCGAGGAAAGTGCGGTCGTGGCTGACGAGAAAGACCGTGCCGTCATAGCTTTGCAGCAGGTCTTCCAGCATGTCCAGCGTCTCGATGTCCAGATCGTTGGTCGGCTCGTCCAGCACCAGGACATTGGCCGGTCGCGCAAACAAACGGGCCAGCAGCAGGCGGTTGCGCTCGCCGCCTGACAGCGATCGGACCGGGGAATGCGCACGCGCCGGAGAGAACAGAAAGTCCGCCAGATAGCTCTTGACGTGCTTTTTCTGGCTGCCGATCTCGATCCACTCGCTGCCGGGGCTGATGAAGTCTTCCAGCGTGGCATCCAGATTCACCTGATGGCGCATCTGGTCAAAGTAGGCCACCTGCAGATTGCCGCCCAGGCGAACCTGGCCGCTGTCCGGAGCTAGCTCGCCCAGGATCATCTTCAGCAGCGTTGTCTTGCCTGCGCCGTTGGGGCCCAGCAAGCCGACCTTGTCGCCACGCAAAATGGTGCCGCTGAACTTCTCGACGATCCTCTTTTCGCCAAAGGACTTGCTGACATCGGTCAGCTCGGCCACGATCTTGCCCTGATAGCCGTCGCCCTTGCCGGATGCGATATCCATATTTACGCTGCCCAGCACATCACGGCGCTGGGCGCGGCTGGCACGCAATTCCTGCAGGCGGCTGATGCGGCTCTGGCTGCGGGTGCGACGGGCTTCCACGCCCTTGCGGATCCAGACCTCTTCCTGGGCCAGCAGCTTGTCCGCCTTGGCGTTGATCACGGCCTCCTGGTTGAGCTGCTCTTCCTTTTGCAGCACGTACTGGGAGAAATTGCCCGGGTAGGTGCGCAAAACGCCCCGATCCAGTTCCACGATGCGGGTGGCGATGCGGTCCAGAAAGCTGCGGTCGTGGGTGATCGTGATCACGCTGCCCTTGAAGGCAATCAGCAGCTCTTCCAGCCACTCGATGGAGTCCAGGTCCAGGTGGTTGGTCGGCTCGTCGAGCAACAGGACATCGGGGCGGGCCACCAGAGCCTGGGCCAGCGCCACGCGCTTGCGGGTGCCGCCGGACAGACTTCCCACCACAGCGTTCGGGTCCAGATGCAGGCGCTGCAATGTTTCTTCTACGCGCTGCTCCCAGTTCCAGGCGTCATAGGCCTCGATCTGCGTCTGCAACTCGTCCAGATCCTCACCCTCGCCGCCGGCCAGGTAGCGCTCGCGAATCGCAATCACGGCCGCAATGCCGTCGGATGCCGACTCGAAGATGGTGTGCGCAGGGTTCAGGTCGGGTTCCTGCGCCACATAGGTAATGCGGACTCCGTTCTGCACCTGAAGCTGGCCGTCATCGGCCTTTGCTAGGCCGCCCAAAATCTTGAGCAGTGAAGACTTGCCGGCGCCGTTGCGGCCGATCAGGCCGACGCGCTCGCCGGTCTCCAGGGAAAAATTTGCGTGGTCCAGCAGGGCCACGTGCCCGAACGCCAATTGAGCGTCTAACAAAGTAATCAGTGCCATCGTGCCTGCATTATCGTTGGCCTCCATAGAGACAGCGGCCGTAAGGCCGCTGTCTCTATCTCTGTCTATGGACGCAGCCCAGGCAAAGACCACGCTGGCAGATGAATCTTTTGTGTCAGAAGCGGGTTGGCTAGGGTTTTTCCTATGCTATAGTTCGATTCATCGCAGCAAACGACTGCCTCGCAAAACTTCAAAAGTTCTTGCGCAGTGCCTCGGAAGTTGTGATACACTGCAAGGCTTCGCTGATCGCAGCAAGCAACGAGATTCAAGATCGGGTTTTCCGGTTTTGCACTCGGTTCCTTAAAAAAATACAGCCGATAAGCGTGGGCGTTTGAGGGCAAGCAGCCAGTTCTTCGGAACAAACTCTTCGGAGTTATCAAGCGCTCACAAAAACAGTAATGAGGAAGAATTAATTCTTCTT